>CALAZS010000070.1 GCA_937926265.1 uncultured Gammaproteobacteria bacterium | reverse complement strand
CAAAGGAACAGCCAAAGAAGCTATGGACACCATTGCTGTAGACTGGGAAGCAATTTTCAAAAAACATGGACGTCTGAAGTAAGATTGATATCAAAAATTCTCGTAGAGAGGAAAAGTATTTTAATAACCTTACGCCCGCAAGGGAGAATTGACAGGTTGAAGTTACCGGGGAAAAAGGGTGGCATTTCCCCGGTAACCAGCCAGCAATTCCCATTAAAAATTTAACCATCATCATTCACGGATACCTATAATGACTGCTACAGCTGCAACGGTGCGAAGAGGACTGAGCGATCTTGCCATCCGCAATATGTTTGTTATACCCACCATTGTGTTTCTGATTTTAATTAACATATTTCCTTTATTTTATTCATTAATCCTTTCATTTGCAGACTACAGCGCAGTATCAGCAAAACCGCCGGATTGGATCGGTATTCAAAATTATCGTGAACTTCTGCGTGATCCCCATGTTTGGGAAAGTCTCTATATTACTTTGAAATATGTGATCATATCTGTATCTGGTCAATTAGTTGTCGGCTTCGGTGTGGCGCTATTGCTCAATCGCAGTATTCCTGGCAAAGGTACGATTACAACGTTACTCCTGCTGCCCATGATGATGTCCATGGCAATTGTCGGCCTTTTCTGGAAATTGCTTTATAGCCCGTCCTGGGGAATTATAAATTACCTGCTTGGGTTGCAGAATTTTGTGTGGATATCCAATGCGGATGTGGCTCTACTGGCAATTGCAATAACGGACATCTGGATGTGGTCACCTTTTGTTATGTTGCTGTCACTGGCAGGTTTATCAGCTATCCCAAAGCACCTTTATGAGGCTGCAGCAATCGACCGTGCCTCAAGGTGGTTTACATTTAGAAGGATTACGCTACCGCTGGTTACACCCCTTTTGCTAATTGCCGTGATTTTCAGAACCATGGAAGCTTTTAAGACATTTGATTTGGCATTCATCATGACAGGGGGCGGCCCTGGAACAGCAACCGAGCTTATAGCGATCAAATTATATAACATGGCATTTCCTCAATGGCAGACCGGCAAATCCTGTGCTCTGGCCTACATTCTGCTGATAATGATTATTGGTATCAGCAATATCTACATAAAATACCTAAACAAGGCAAAGGAACGCTAAAATGGCAGCGGTAGAATCAACACGCTCTCGTTTTTTCAATAAAGTTGCTATCCTTATTGTACTGATTCTAACGGTAATCTATCTTATTCCACTTTATTGGATTGGCTCAACTGCATTTAAACCCCGAGCTGCGGCTACCACTGTCCCACCAACTGTTTTTTATAAGCCAGAAGTGACACCCTTTGTAAAACTCTTCACCAAACGAGTTCAACTGCGCAAAGCGGTCAGTGAGGATAAGTATGAACAGGCCAAATGGTACGAAAAATTGGTTTATGATGCCGGAGAGAGAATCATCACGAGATCCCCGTTTTTGAACCGTTTCTGGAACAGTATTATTATTGCATGCGTTAGCACTTTTTTAGCTTTGACATTGGGCACTTTTACTGCCTACGGGTTTTCCAGATTTAAGGTCAAGGGTGAAAATGATTGGTTGTTCTTTATTCTGAGTACAAGGATGCTACCCCCTGTTGTTGTGGCAATTCCTATTTTTTTGATGTTTCGTCGTATTGGACTTGTTGATACTCATTTAGGATTGATATTGCTGTACACGGCTCTCAATTTATCCTTCTGTGTTTGGTTGATGAAGGGATTTATAGACGAAATTCCAATTGAATATGAGGAGGCCGCTCTTGTGGATGGCTACACTCGTTTTGAGGCCTTCTGGAAAATCGTTCTTCCTCAATCGGCGACTGGCATTGCGGCGACTGCAGTATTCAGTTTTATTACAGCCTGGAATGAATATGCATTTGCCCTGATGATGACAAACCGAAAGGCGCAGACCGCACCACCATTTATTCCCTCTCAATTAGGATCCGGCATGATTGACTGGACAACCATAGCGGCCGGTACATTTATCTTTTTGTTCCCGGTTGCTATTTTCACTTTCTTGTTACGGAAACATCTGCTCAGAGGGGTCACATTCGGAGCCATTAGAAAGTAGGATTGAAAATGTTCAGGAAGTTAAGCGCGAAATATTTCGAACCCATTTCGATGTGGATTATTATTCTGGGAATTGTCAGTCTTTGCCAGCCTTGGGTCTTGTTTCTGCATGTATACGGTTTTCTTATTATAATCATCGGGTTGATCGGATTTATCTTTTTTTCTCACATCAAGCCTTTGCCTGAGGATGTGGAAGAAGAATAGGTTAGAAGTTACGGGAAAATCCATGGCGGATATCAAACTAATCGATATTGAGAAATACTTTGGCAAAAATTATGTTATTCGCAAACTAAATCTGGAGATTAAGGACGGGGAATTTTTAGTTCTTTTAGGGCCGTCCGGTTGCGGAAAAACAACTACCCTGCGCAGTATTGCCGGATTGGAGGAAATAGATTCCGGCGAAATTTTGATTGACGGCAAACCGGTGCAGAAACTGAAAGCCAGTGATCGTGATATTGCCTTCGTGTTTCAGCTCTATGCGCTTTATCCCCATCTGAATGTATTTGAAAATATCGCCTTTCCTCTAAAGGCCACTAAAAAAAGCACGCAAACCATCGAGCAGCGCGTTAGGGAAGTTGCCAAAGTCCTGCAAATCGAGTCTATCCTGAACAGAAAGCCTTCAGAGCTGAGCAGTGGTGATATGCAACGTGTGGCTGTCGGACGGGCAATGGTGCGTCGACCGAAGGCGATATTGATGGACGAACCCATCGGCTCTCTCGACGCCAAATTAAGAGAAGAGATGCGTACTGAACTCAAACGCCTGCACATTGAGATTAATGCCACCACCCTTTACGTAACTCATGATCAAGTCGAGGCCATGTCAATGGCAGATAAAATTGCGATTATGGAGGATGGGATTCTCCAAC
>CALAZS010000069.1 GCA_937926265.1 uncultured Gammaproteobacteria bacterium | reverse complement strand
GAGTTGAAGCCGAAGTTGAATTTGGAGTTAAAACTGAATTGGATGATGTCGCAGTGGAATTTTCAATCGGCAAAGGTTCCAGCTCAGCTACATACAGGTTGTCCTCAATCAGGTATTTTTTGGCGACTTTCTGGATCATCTGTGGCGTCACTGCCTTGATGTTTTCAACATGTTTATCAATCAACTGCCAATCCATTCCCATGGTTTCCAGCATACCTATCTGCATCGCCTGGTAGAATACCGAATCAAGTTCATAGACCTTGCCGGCAACGACCTGGGTAACAATTCGCTCAAGTTCGCTGTCAGATACCGGTTGCGTCTTAACCCGTTCTATCTGTTTCAGAAAAGCCTGCTCAAGGTCTTCAATGGTATACCTGTCAGAGGGTGTACCATCGAGCAGAAACATATCCGGCAACCGGCTGTAAGCACCGTATGAAGCATCTGCAACGACAGCAATCTCGTCACCCCTGATGAGTTCTTTACTGAACCGGGCACTGTCACCGCCATCCAAAATAGCTGCCAGCACTTCCAGTGCATATGGCTCCCATTCTTCTTCAGCAGAACCGACAACCGGTGTTTTATACCCCATGATAAGATAAGGCTGTTTTGCAGGAAGACGTACTTTCAGTCGCAGTGTATTGTGCACCTGGGCTTCGTCAATATTCTTCGGCTTATGAAAATCACGGGATGGCACCTTGCCGAAATGTTTTTTCGCCAACTGGTAAACTTCATCAGGTTCAACATCACCAACAACGACCAGAGCGGCATTGCCCGGTGCGTACCACTTTTGATACCAGTTACTTAAATCTTGCAACTCCATGGTATTCAGGTCCGACATCCAGCCAATCACCGGACTGCGGTAAGGCGAACTGGCAAATGCAGCAGCCTTGAAACGTTCGTAAGTAAGTGATGTTGGTTTATCTTCGGTACGTAATCTTCTTTCTTCTTTGACGACCTCAACCTCTTTTTTGAATTCTTCTTCTGCCAGGGCAAGATTGTGCATACGATCAGCTTCCAGTTCGAATGCAATCTCGATACGATCGGCAGACAATGTCTGGAAATAAGCCGTATAGTCTCGCCCGGTAAAGGCATTTTCGCGCCCGCCATTGGCAGCGATAATTTCTGAGAATTCATTTGGACCCAGATTGTGCGTTCCCTTGAACATCATGTGTTCAAGTACATGTGACACACCGGTAATGCCATTATGTTCATAGCTGCTGCCAACCTTGTACCAGACCTGGGATACCGCAATTGGCGCCCTGCGATCGGGTTTAACGAAGATTTTCATGCCATTATCAAGTTCATACTCATGCACTTTGACCTGGCTGGCAAATACCTGCGCTGATGGAATCGCCAATGGAATCACAAGTGAAGCCAGAAAAATCAAAAGCAGGGAAATAATTCGTGTTTTCATAGTTGTTGTTGCATCTAGTCAGGATTATGTATGTGATATGGGTTAAAGTACTTTTCTGCTCATTTCAGTCAGGTAAAATGACAGTCAATTATTCTGCAGGTTCCCTATAAAATGTTTGGTTTTGGTAAACGCAAAAAAAACGACGACAAACCCGTCGCCAATGACTCTTCACAAGCAGATCAGGAGAATAGCTCAAATTCAGCTTCCGAAACAGAGCAGCCCCAAGGTTTGTTCGCACGCCTCAAGTCAGGGCTTGCCCGCTCACGTTCACACTTTACCCAGGGCTTAAGCAACCTGATACTGGGTAAAAAGAAAATAGATGATGAATTACTCGAAGACCTGGAAAACCTGTTACTGACATCCGATGTTGGCGTTGAAGCCACCAGCCGCATTATCAACGATCTCACTGATAGTGTTAACCGCAACGAGTTAAGTGATCCAGACGCCCTGGTTACCAGGCTGCGTGAAATGCTGGCAGACATCCTACGTCAATCCGAGAGTGATATCAGGCAGTCTGCTGCCGGCAAACCCCAGGTCATTTTGATGGTGGGTATCAACGGTGCCGGCAAAACAACCACAATAGGCAAGCTTGCCAAGCGACTTCAGCAGGATGGTAACAGCGTGATGCTGGCTGCCGGTGACACTTTCAGGGCTGCGGCAGTTGAGCAATTGATCACCTGGGGCGAACGCAATGATATCCCGGTAATTGCACAACAAACCGGTGCTGATTCTGCCTCGGTTATTTTTGATGCGCTGCAAGCCGCTACTGCCAGAAACGTTGATATATTGATTGCCGATACCGCCGGCCGTCTGCATACCAAGACCAATCTCATGGACGAACTGGCCAAGATTGGCCGCGTCATGAAAAAAATAGACCCAGACGCTCCGCATGAAGTCATGCTGGTTGTTGATGCCGGCACTGGTCAAAACGCATTAAACCAGGCTGAGCAGTTTAACCAGGCGACACCGCTGACGGGTATTACGCTGACAAAAATGGATGGCACGGCCAAGGGTGGTATCGTATTTGCCATTGCTGAAAAGCTTGGCATACCTATTCGTTTCATCGGCATTGGTGAGAGCATTGATGATCTCAGGCCGTTTGATGCCGATGATTTCGTTGCCGCTTTGTTTGATAATGATTAGATTTGATAACGTAACCAAACGCTATGCCGGTGGTCATGAAGGCCTCAGCAATGTCAGCTTTCACATGGAACCCGGGGAAATGGCTTTTCTTACCGGGCACTCAGGTGCAGGCAAAAGTACCCTGCTGAAACTTATCGGCCTGCTGGAACATTCAACCCGAGGCCAGGTGATGGTCGATGGCCGCAACCTCGGCAAAGTCAGTTCAAGTCAAATACCCTATCATCGTCGCAAAATAGGCATGATTTTCCAGGACCACCGCTTACTGCCTGACCGTACGGTTTTTGACAATGTCGCCTTGCCCCTGATTGTCTCTGGTGCAAGCCGTTCAGAAATTGGCCGGCGCGTGCGGGCGGCCCTCGACAAGGTCAACCTGTTGAACCGCGAAAAAGCTTTTCCGGTCACCTTGTCCGGCGGTGAACAACAGCGTGTTGGTATCGCCCGTGCCGTGGTCAGTAAGCCCCCTGTAGTTGTCGCCGACGAACCTACCGGCAACCTGGACCCGGAACTGTCAGAAGAAATCATGAATCTGTTCCAGCAGTTCAACCAGGTGGGCGTGACCCTGCTGATTGCTTCGCATGACATCAGCCTTGTAACCAAAATGAGACAGCGCGTCATTACCCTGAATGCCGGGCAACTTGTCGCTGACACGCATCATCCTGTTAACTGAAATGCTCAATAAAATCCCCAGGAAACCCAGCAAAAAAACCAGGAAAAAAGCCTGGAAAAATCCCAGGAAAAATATGGCACGTCAGCCATCGCGTCTGCACATCTGGTTTTTTCGACATCTGCAGGTGGCACTGGCAAGCCTGGGACGCCTAAGCCGCTCCCCGGTGGCAACTCTGATGACATCAACTGTACTGGGCATTGCTGTTTCTCTACCGGCAGGCATGTGGGTGATGCTCGACAACGTCAAGCAAATCAGTGGCAGTTGGGACGGCGGCGCCAGCATATCGATGTTTCTTAAAAACGAAACCAGCGATACCCAGATCGAGGTGTTAATCAATCGTCTTGTAAAGATGCCTGAAATTGACTCGGTTGACCTGATCACCCGTGATGACGCACTTATTGAATTCCAGCAATTCAGCGGTTTTGGCAAGGCACTTGAAGTCATCCAGGAAAACCCGCTGCCTGCCGTTTTGGTTATCAGTCCAACGCCGGATCACAGCTCACCGGAAAAATCCGAACTGCTGCTGACAAAACTTAACCAGGAAAGTCATGCGGATTTTGCCCAGCTTGACCTTGAATGGGTGCGCCGTTTTCACGCCATCACTGATATCGCCATCAGGGCTGTGATCGTGCTTGCTACTTTACTCAGCCTTGCAGTGCTTCTGATTATCGGAAACACCATCCGCCTGGAAATCCAGAACCGCCAGGCAGAAATAGAAATAACCAAACTGATTGGCGCCACTAACGCCTTTATTCGCAGGCCGTTTCTCTACAGCGGTTTCTGGTACGGTTTGCTCGGCGGTTTGATCGCCTGGCTGCTGGTAACCGTGTCACTCTGGCTTTTATCCGGCCCCATCGAAAAACTGACAGGCCTCTACCAAAGTGAATTCAGTCTCGATATTCTGGGACTTTCCACCACAGTGACATTGCTTTTGGGAACAGCATTCCTGGGGCTTGCCGGAGCCTGGCTTGCCGTAAGCCGTCATTTAAGCGCAATTGAGCCTGAATAATTATTTTTTTCAGTAATTTAGAGAACTTTTCCAGTAATTAGCACTCTTATATCAGGAGTGCTAAAATCACTGGCACTCTTTTTATGAGAGTGCTAATCTTCTATCAGAAAAGAAATTTTCAGGAGTAAATATGCGTAAAGACCTTGCAATCGCAGCAACGCTACCTACAGGCAGTATCGAGTCGTATATTTCGGCTGCTTACCAGGTACCTATGCTTTCCGCCGAGGAAGAGCATCAACTTGCCCTGCGCTTCAAGGAAAAACAGGACCTGGCAGCTGCCCAGCGCCTGATTCTTTCCCACATTCGATTCGTGATCAAAATAGCGCGTGGTTACCAGGGTTATGGCCTGCCTCAACAGGACCTGATTCAGGAAGGTACCGTAGGATTGATGAAAGCAGTTCGTCGTTTCGACCCAAGTGTCGGGGTTCGCCTGGTTTCATTTGCTGTTCACTGGATCAAAGCAGAAATGCATGAGTATATCCTGCGTAACTGGCGTATTGTGAAAATCGCCACTACCAAGGCACAGCGCAAACTGTTCTTTAACCTGCGTAGCAGCAAGAAACGTCTCGGCTGGTTCTCCCAGGACGAAATCAACAGTGTTGCACAGGATCTTGGTGTTAAACCTGAAACCGTAGTGGAAATGGAAGCACGTTTGAACAATGCAGACGTAGCATTCGATGTTAGCGATGATAATGATGATGATTCCGTTACCACTGCTCCAGCAACCTATCTTTCTGATATGCGCATGGAACCTGCATCCACGATTGAAAAAGAAGACATGGATGCCGACAACTTGAGTCGCCTGCAGTCTGCGATGGAAACACTTGATGAACGCAGTCTTGATATTATCCAGACCCGCTGGCTCAAAGAAGACAAGGCAACCCTGCATGACCTGGCTGAAAAATACAATGTTTCAGCTGAACGCATTCGCCAGATTGAAAAAAATGCCATGAACAAGCTGAAAACCTCCATGGCTGCCTAACTGATAAATCAATTTGATTGTTTAATCAGAGTACAAAAAAAGGGCCGAAGGCCCTTTTTTTTATGGATTGTTTTTTTTGGTTTTTTATTTGGCTTTTATTTTTCCTGTTTTACCTCAGTTACATCAGTTACTTCAGTATCTTGAGATTTGCCCTGGGTATTCTTTTTCCGGTTTTTTACCTTGGCATCATCCGGAATCATGTCTTCATCATCGTCCATCAAAATACGAAAACCCGGTCCCTCCATATCTTCGAACTGACCTGACTTAATCGACCAGATAAACAGGCCTGCCGCGATAATTACAAGCAAGGCAGCCAGAGGAATTAAAAAATACAACGTTTCCATATTATTTCTCGCTGATAATCATCATAAACATCTTAGGCATCACAGGCATCATAAATGGGCAGTGTTTTTTAAGCGCAACGCATTAACCACAACCACTAGTGAACTGGTTGACATACCCAGTGCCGCCATCCAGGGTGCTATCATACCACTTGCAGCGAGCGGCAGTGCGAGCAGGTTATATCCAAGGGCCCAACCCAGGTTCTGCTTGATAATTTTGACCGTCCTGCGTGCCATCAACAACCCGGTTACCAGGTGGTTGAGTTGCTCAGACAACAGCACCATATCAGCACTGGCATGAGCCAGTTGTGTACCCGAACCCATTGCGAGGGAAACATCTGCCCCGGAAAGCACTGGCGCATCATTGACACCATCACCCACCATTGCAACCACTTCACCGCTGGACTGCATTTGCCTTATTTCATTCAACTTGTCTTCCGGGCTTTGCGAATAGGCATAGTTTTCTATACCAAGCATATTGGCGGTATGTTCAACTGCCTGCTTGGCGTCACCACTGAGTAAAGACACTTTAAGGCCGGCTTTTTTGAGTTGATCCACGACCTGCTTTGCCTGTTCCCGAATCTGGTCACTGAGCTCAAAAGTGGCCAGCCATTGCTCACCTTTGCACATGCCAACCACGGTGGAATGGTTACTGGAAACCAGCGATTGCCTTTCACCGGCCAGTTCCGCAACAAAGTTCAGGTTACCGATGCGATAAACCTCACCATCAATCACCGCCTCAATACCCCGGCCCGGTGTGGCAATATAGGAATCAATCACATCACTGGACTGTTCTTCTGCCGCATGCGTTAACACCTGTGCAACCGGATGCTCTGAGCGGCTTTCAAGTAATGCGGCAAGCTGTAATACCGCCTCTTTATCCATATCAGCCATCAGGTTTACCGACGTAAGCCTGAGATTACCTTCTGTCAGCGTACCAGTTTTATCGAACACGATATGCGTCGTCTTTGCCATGGTTTCCAGTGCGTGGCCCCGGGTGGTAAGCAAACCGGTTCGGGTCAACGCACCCGTGGCTGCGGTAATCGCGACCGGCGTGGCCAGTGACAAAGCACATGGACATGTCACCACCAGAACAGAAAGCGTAATGGCAAACGCAAGTTGCGGGTCATGCTGCCACCACCAGGAGGCAACCGCGGTGGCAACCAGTAAAATAACAAACACAAACCAGGCAGCGACCTTATCAGCAATCCGGGCAATAGTCGGTTTTTCAGTCTGGGCACGATCAAGCAAACGTACAATGCCTGAAACCACAGTGTCTTCACCAACCTTGTCTACCTGCATGGTCAAGGGGCTTTCAACGTTAACACTGCCTCCGGTTAATTCATCGTTAACATCTTTAACCCGGGGCAGGCTTTCACCGGTAAGCAGTGACTCATCAACTGAACTGACACCATCAATCACATGCCCGTCAATGGGAACCGTTTCACCGGGTTTGACCAGTAAAACATCACCCGGCTGTAACTCGTCAACCGCCACAATGTCTTCCTTACCATCAACAATACGGGTTGCCACTGCCGGTAATAATCGAATTAATTCCTCGGCAGCCTGGCCGGCACGATGACGCGCCCCCATCTCCAGAAACCGGCTACTAAGTAAAAAGAAAGCAAACATGCAGACCGAGTCGAAATAAACATCCGGCCCGCCAAAGATGGTTGTCCAGACACTGGCGGTAAAGGCTCCGCCAATAGCAATTGCAACCGGCACATCCATACCCAGCTGTTTGCGCTTTATATCTCTCCAGGCTGTAACAAAAAATGTTTTGGCCGAATAAAACACAACCGGCGTTGCCAGAACCAGACTGATCCAGCGGAAAAAGTTGCGCATGCCTTCATCAACACCCGAGTCATATTCCATCGCATACAGAGCGACGGCCAGCATCATGACCTGCATCGCACCAAGACCGGCCACTGCAAGTCTGCGCAGTGCCAGCTTTCGTTCTTTCTTATAGATTTCTTCCTGCCTGGAAGTATCAAATGGATGTGCGATATAACCAATCGCGGTTATCGCTTTTAAAATATCGCTAAGCTGTAACTGGCTGTTATCCCATCTTACCCGCGCCCGATGCGTGCTGTAGTTAACCTGGAACTCGATAACACCCTGCAGGCCTTTGACGTGCCGTTCATTAAGCCAGACACAGGCTGCACAGGTTATACCTTCAAGGATCAGCGATGCTGAACGAATATTTTCCTCGTCGACCTCAACAAAATTCTGTTGCAGCTTTTCCTGGTCATACAGATCAAATTTCTGCAGTTGCTCGGGCACCAGGTCTTCAGGTCGACGTGACGGGCCCTCCCTGTGGTCGTAAAAACTTTCAAGCCCGCCGTCTACAATGGCCTGCGCCACGGCCTGGCAGCCATGACAGCACATGTCACGATCTTCGCCATGAATATTGACCAGGTAATCAGCGCCTTCAGGAACAGGCAGGCCACAGTGATAACAGGAATGCTGGTGATTGTCTGACATGAATTTTAAGGCTGTGCGTCCAGGGATCTGAGGTCACTGACCAATGGTGCTGATTCATCAAGATCATCATACACAATCATGATAAAGCCACGAGGATCAACCAGAAATAACGGCGAACCTACCATGTCAGTGGCCACCTGGTTGAATGGCAGGGTAAATATTGACCAGATCGCAGGCGTTAAAACTGTCACGGTAATCCGCGGATTTTCCTGCTTGAGTTTTTCAAGCCAGGCTTTATCAGGTTCATAACCTAAAACAAGCAGCTGTTTAACCGGTTTTGAAATTGAATAGGCCGTCGAGACTTGTTGAATCGCTTCGCGGGTAAGATCGATATATTGCATACAAAACTCGTCACAGGCGGACTCTGCCAGCAATACATAGTGGTAACTGTTTTTTAACAGATCAATTGGCAGTGCGTTGTTCTGATCATCAACCAGCACCATGCCCGTCAAAGGTTTGGGTGGCATGAGTTTTTTGCCGACTGATTCAGGCTGGCCTGCCTGTTCGCAGGCAGACAGTATGATCATAATCACCAGGGATAAAAGTATTCGTATTTTCATTTAATCCAATCCAGGCAATTGCCTTAATTTATCAACATCAATATATGATGCAGCCTTCTTGTCATCGGCCTTTTCCAAAAAGGGTATTACACCAAGACAATCAGCCATTATATATTGCTTTAAAGTCTGAATGTTTTCTTCGATATTTATCATTTGGCGGTCTATCAAGCTGCCAACCCATCCGACCAGTCGGCCACCTTTAGCCTGTATCGATTCAGTAGTTAAACGTGCATGATTAATACAGCCAAGTTTTAAACCGACAACCAAAATCACCGGCAGATCATTTTCCAGGGCAATGTCTGCCACATCCTGTCTGTTGTTAATTGGCACCAGCCAGCCACCGGCACCTTCAACCAGGACAACATCGGCTGAAGACTTCACCTCAATGAAAGCCTTGTTTATCTTTGCCAGGTTAATTTCCTGTTCAACATGGGCAGCTGCTATATGGGGTGCTATAGCCGGCTCAAACAGGTAGGGATTAACCTGTTGGTAAGCTAATTCATTACTGGACTTGGCCTGCAGTAACAGCGCATCTGGATTAAGTCCATTTTCATCAATACCGGCCGCAACCGGCTTAAAGCCGTTTACGCTCAACCCCTGATCCTGTAAGACCTGCATCAAGGCCAATGTTACCAGGGTTTTGCCTGCGTCAGTGTCTGTACCGGTGACAAAAAAAGCACTCATGTGTTTTTACCGACGAGATTAACTGGCACGAACACATCACCGTTGTCACTGACCGATTGTATGTGAAGTTTTTCAGGCCGCCAGGCATGTCCATAGACAACTTCATAAGTTGCCGGCAAACGACCATCAACCCGAAACTGCTCATATGCATTTAGCATACTCTGCCAACGTTTTTTGCCAGTCATTCCCTTATGACGCTTTTGCGTGGCATTGTGGGCACCAAGACTTTTCAGATCCTTAACCAGGCCGTTAACCGTTTCATAAGTCAGGGTAAGGTGCTCAGCATCCATAACCGGATCAGCGTACTGTGAATGAACCAGCATATCGCCGATATCGTGCATATCAACAAACTCACTGGTATGAGTTTGATCATCAACTTGTGCCCATGCCGCTTTTAATTCTTTTAAGGTATCCGGTCCAAAAGTGGAGAACATCAATAAACCATTGGGCTTAAGTACACGGATAAACTCTCTGAAAGCTTTTGGCAGGTCAGTACACCATTGAATCGCAACATTTGAAAACACCAGGTCAACACTTTGATCAGCCAAGGGCAGTTGCTCAAAATCCCCGCACAGGCAATTCGGCCTGCGCAACCAGCGCCCACGTTTACCTGCTTTGCTTAACAGCGGTAAAGCAAAATCAAGGGATATAATTTTGGCCTTGGTGTAGCGCTGTAATAACAGCTCACTGCAGTGACCAGTTCCTGCACCCGCGTCCAGAATAATCTTTGGTTCAAGTTTGACATAATCAAGACGCTCAACCATGCGGTTGCCTATTTCACGTTGCAGGATCGCAACTTCATCATAACTATCAGCCGAGCGGGAAAAAGCCCTGCGCACTTCCAGCTTATCTATTGTATTGCGTTGCTGATCAGACATTAGCCTGTTTCCAGTTAATTATTTCCTGCAGCGTCTCGTTCATGTGAGAAAGAAATGGCACATGGCCCGCTCCTTTGATCTGTTTGACTGTCGCCCCGGGCAAATGGTTTATTATTTCTTCAGATGAGCATGCAGGTACAAGCGTGTCTTTTTCACCGTAAACCCACAATGAGGGAACAGACAGGCCTGCAACCTCATCCCTGATATCAACGTCATGCAAGAATGACAGACCGGTTTCCAGAGCATGTTGTTGGGCCTGTGGCCTGGCAGAAAAGCCTGACTTTAATTGCTTGAGTAAATTACGCGCATCATCACAGCCCTGGATTTGCAATGATAAAAACCGGTTCAATGTGGACTTGGTATTTTCTTTTAAATTTTTAGCAAAGTTTTCCAACGTATTTTTTTCCATTGCACAGGCCCAGTCATCCCGTTGCATGAAACTTGGCGTTGCTGTCATCAGTATGACGCCCGACAACTTATCCGGATTGTTTAAAGCCAGCTTAAGTGCAACCAAACCACCTAATGACCAACCCAGTAAAATTGACTTCTCCGGCAACATGGCTGCAATGGCAGTAACCCATTCTTCCAATGAGCCGTTTACCAGTTTTGATACTTGACTATGCCCCTCCTGGCTATACCCATGGCCAGGTAAATCAATTAATGTCACCCGGAAAACTGACTGCAATTGACCGAGTAAAGGCTGCCAGACGGCAGAGTTCATTCCCCAGCCATGAAGTAATACAAGATCATTAAGCTCACTGCTTTCTTCACCTTCCGCAATGGTTTCATACCAGAGACTCATGCATTTTCCCTGTTTGCGATTACTTCAAGTGCATCAAGTAACTGATCAACTTGTTGCTCAGTATGATCTGCTGAAAAAGTGATACGCAGTCGTGCCGTGTTCTGAGGCACTGTCGGAGGACGAATCGCGGTAACCAGTATTCCCCGGTCCCGAAGCGCTTTTGCCCACGCACCTGCAGTTGCGGCATTCCCGGTAATTAAGGGCTGAATTGGCGTATTCGATTCAGGCAATGCTAATCCCAGTTGCCCGGCACCCTTTTTAAAATACGCTACCAGCTCAAGTACTTTATCCCTGCGCCAGCTTTCAGTTGCCTGTAATTCAATTGCCGCCAGGGCTGCTGCAGCGACTGCAGCCGGTTGCGCCGTTGTATAAATATAACTGCGCGCTTTCTGAATAAGCGTTTCAATATAAACTTCATCTCCGGCAATAAAAGCGCCGGCTGCGCCCATTGCTTTCCCCAAAGTACACATTAACAATGGCACCTGTTTTGTGTTCAGGTGAAAATATTCCAGGCTACCGGCACCATGTTTGCCCAACACGCCAAAGCCATGTGCATCATCCACTGCCAACAGCGCATCATTTGTTGATGATAGCCTGGCAAGCTGATCTAGCGGTGCAATATCACCATCCATACTGAAGACGCCGTCTGTGACGATCATTTTTTTACCTTCAACCGGGTCATCCAGCATCCGCTCCAGCGATGAAATATCCGCATGTTGATAACGCCGCAGTTTCGCAGGACTCAGGTTACCCGCATCGATTAAAGAAGCATGGTTTAAACGGTCCTGGTACAGCTGGTCATTTTTATCCAGGAATGCATTGATAAGTGCCAGGTTGGCCATGTAACCGGATGAAAAAAGCAGCGCCCGCTGACGCCCGGTAAACTCTGCAAGGCGTTCTTCAAGCTCGTGATGAATCCGGCTGTGCCCCGTTACCAGGTGTGCCGAACCACTGCCAACACCCCAGGTTTGAGCTGCATCAACAAAGGCTTTCTTGAGTTGCTGGTGATTTGCCAGCCCTAGATAATCATTGGAACAAAATGAAAGTAAGCGCTTACCATTTACCTCAAGCAAAGTGCCCGGGGCTGAGTCAACTGTCAACCGGGAGCGATACAGGGAATCGGCTTTGCGTCGAGCCAGGTCATTTTCGAGTTCAGCTGTATTCATCAATGTTCACAAATGGGATTGACTCTAAAGGCATTGGTCCCATTCAACTCTGGGGTCAATTCTGGGGTCAATTCTGGGATCAATTCTGGGATCAATTCAGCGCAGTCAGCTGAGAGAAGATTCCGTCAAAGGTGTTTCCGGGTTATGACAGGTTTTGGCCGCCTTAACCTCCATCTCAACCTTTTCTTCGGTATTGATGCCAAGGCGCTTAAACAACAGCTGGTCTTTATCGGTTTCAGGGTTATCGGTGGTTAACAACTGATCGCCATAGAAAATGGAATTGGCACCGGCAAAAAAGCACAGCGCCTGGGTTTCATCCACCATATCAGTTCGCCCGGCAGAAAGACGCACATACGACTCCGGCATAAGAATACGTGCAACCGCTATCGTTCGGATAAACTCAAGGTGATCCATCTCTTCATTACCGAACATGGGCGTACCTTCGATTCTGACCAGCATATTTATTGGCACAGATTCAGGATGCTTTTCCATGTTCGCCAGTTCACACAGCATTGAAGCCCTGTCACGACGCGACTCACCCATGCCGAGAATGCCACCTGAACAGACGTTTATACCGACATCGCGAACATGTGAAATCGTATCAAGGCGGTCCTGGTAGGTTCTGGTGGTAATGACGTTACCGTAAAACTCGGGTGAAGTATCAAGATTATGGTTGTAATAATCCAGGCCGGCCTGTTTTAATCTTTCAGCCTGTTGCTGATTCAGCATACCCAGAGTAACGCAGGTTTCCATGCCAAGGTCACGCACCGCAGAAACCATTTCAACAACTTTCTCTAGATTCTTGTCAGTAGGATTGCGCCATGCAGCACCCATGCAGAATCGGGTTGCACCCTTCTGCCTGGCCTGTTTGGCATTGCTGATCACCTCATCGAGCGGCATCAGTCGTTCGCGTTCCAGGCCCGTGTCATATTTTGCGCTCTGGGAACAGTAACCACAGTCTTCCGGACAGGCCCCGGTTTTAATACTTAGCAGGGTACTGACCTGTACCTGGTTGTGGTCAAAATGCTGACGGTGAATGGTATGTGCCTGGTAGAGCAAATCATTAAAAGGCAGTGCCAGCAGAGATTCAATTTCCTCTACCGTCCAGTCATGTTTTGTTGTCATGGATAATATCCAGGTGATTTTGCCAAGCAGGCAGTGTAAAGTTTCAGGAATATCTGTCAACCAGGGAAGGTCGTCATGATTAACAACTGTATAAATAAACTACAAAACATCTTTTTTCAGCCGACCTGTCTGATCTGCAGGTCTCCCGGACAGGGTAACCTGTCGATTTGCAGCCAGTGCATTAGCCAGTTGAAGTCCAACCGGCATTGCTGTTCACGTTGTTCCCTTCCTTTGGAAACCGATTCGCAGGTGCTTTGCCCGCAATGCCAAAGCCAGCCACCGCAGTTTCATCAAAGCTTTATCCCGTTTCAGTACCGCGGAGAAATCGTCAACCTGATCAGGAATTTTAAATTCTCAGGCAACCTGACAAGCGGCAGGGTCGTTGCTGAGCTTTTTTGCAGACAACTGGACGCTTCAGATATTGCTTTTCCTGATGTGCTGGTACCAGTGCCACTGCATCCATCAAGGACACGGGAACGCGGTTTTAACCAGGCTTTATGGCTCGCAGATAAAATCAGCAATTACTCAGGCATACCTGTAAACCACAAACTGGTTTCCAGAACATCTAAATCCAGGGCACAACACCAATTAAATAAATCTGCCCGTTTAAGAAACCTTGAAAATGCTTTTAAAGTTGAAAGCAGCCCTAATAATGATCAAAATTTTCCGGCTCACATTGCCATTGTTGATGATGTTGTCACTACCGGTGCCACTGCTAATACCATCGCTAATACCATCACCAGCCTGTTTAACCACAAAAGCGACATAAGAATTCAGCTTTGGGCTATCGCCAGAACACCTCTAGAATAAAGGCAAACAAATTAACGGACTTAAATCATGAAACATTATCTCCAACTTCTTATTGTCTTTATTTTCCTGGGCGGCTTAAACATCAGCTTAAACATCCAGGCTTCTGAAATTCCAACCCGCAAAATGCTTATGGCCGATGCGGAAAAGGTGACAAAAAAGATCACTACCGAAGAACTGAAGAACATGATTGAAAATGAACCCGAACTGGTACTGGTCGATATAAGAACCAGGGGCGAAATCAATAAACAAGGTGGTGCAATTGATGCCCCTCAAAATGTTAGCATCAGCCGAGGCTGGCTTGAATTTGATATACAGTCACATGCCACATCTACGGACACGCCGATAGTTGTTTATTGCGGTGGCGGACTGCGAAGTCCGTTAGCGGCAAAAACACTTCAGGATATGGGCTACACGCAGGTACGGGATTACTCAGCAGGTTACTTTGGCTGGAAAAAATTTCATGCCAAATGATTTATGAGTTTATTCCTGTCACCCAGGGCATCGCTGCAATTTCAATGGAATCTCAATGGAATCATAAAACTCTGGCCGATAGACCTGAAGTTTCCTTAAAAATAAAACCATGAGTACATTTTCAGCAACCCTGCTACCCATCCTGTTTATCATACTCACTGGCTTCATTCTTAGGAAAAGTAACTTCATACCAGAAGATGCATGGTCAGGCCTGGAAAAACTGACCTACTATATCTTGTTTCCTGCATTACTGGTTGGCAGCCTCGGCAATCAGTCGATTGATGGTATCCCCTGGCCATCAATGCTCTTGGTCATCATTTTAACACTGGCTGTTGCAGCAGCCCTGTTAACCCTGTGGCACCTCACAGGCTCAACTACAGGCAACTCGACATTTACCTCGATCTTTCAGGGTGGCATCCGTTTTAATACTTATATTATGTTGGCAATTGCCCAGGCTTATTTTGGTATTGAAGGTTTGACCTATGGTGCTGTCGCTGCAGGTTTTATGATTGTCCTGATTAACCTTCTATGTATATCAGCATTAGCCAAGTGGGGAAAAACTCCCACCAATGAAAAAGCCGCTTTAACCAGGGAAATTTTTGGCAACCCTTTAATCATTAGCTGCGTGATTGGCTGGATTCTCAGTCTGAGTGGAATTGGTCTGCCTGGCATTACAGAAAATATTATTGAGATTCTGGGTAGTGCAGCTTTGCCGCTTGGTCTTTTAGCCGTTGGCGCGGCCCTTAAACCTGAAGCTATTCGGGAGCACCTTAAACCTGTAGTGATTGCCTCACTGTTTCAGTTTCTTTTAAAACCGCTTACTGTCATTTTTCTTAACAGTTTATTCGGCATTACCGGTATAGCAGCAGGAGTGTTGATTATTGCGTTCATGACTCCAACCGCGCCGTCAGCCTATATTCTTGCACGCCAGCTAGGTGGTGATACTGAAACAATGGCGTCTATAATTACCTTCCAGACCATCATCGCTTTTCTGGTAATGCCACTGATCGCGTTTTTAACACTGACTTAACCATTCGCATTAATGGATTTGACCCAAATATTGATCAGGATATTGATCTGCATCAATGTATTAATTTCCAGCAATACTAATATATGTATCAGGGAAATGATTCTGAAGTGTTGAATCTGATGGCGCAAAGCCCACGCCTCCTAGGGCTGCGCCCTTTCCCTTTAAACCGCTCTCTTTTTTAATCAGAGTGGTTTTTTATTGGGCCGGTTTTTTGTTTTGCTGGTTTTTATTTTGCAGGTTTTTTTATTTTAAGCTGTTTTAATTTGCCTCCAGCACCACCTGGTCACGACCATTATCCTTGGCCTGGTAAAGTAATTCATCGGCTCTTCTAAATAAACTTGATATTGAATCATCTTCACTGCAAAGCATTACAAGGCCCGCAGAGAAGGAAAGTTGGATTTTATTATCCTCGATCTTCATTGCTTCATTGATAAGCCTTTCCCTTAAACGACTTAGCATTTCCCTGGCAAATTGCATTTCTGTCTGTGGCATCAACACGGCAAACTCTTCACCACCAATCCGGCCGACAACATCCGTTTTACGGAATATGGTTTTACAAACGCCGGAAAAATACCTCAACACGCCATCACCCACCGAATGGCCATACCTGTCATTAATTTTTTTAAACCAGTCAAGATCTATCATCGCCAGTGAAAATGTCCAGGAATATCGCTGGGCTATATCGATCTGATACTCAACTTCCTCCATGAATGCCCTGCGGTTAAGCACACTGGTTAAACCATCGTACTTGGCCAGGTATTCAAGCTTGTTTTCTATCTCTTTGCGTTCGGTAGAATTACGCGCTACACCCTCAACATAAAGCGGCTCATTTCTTTCATCAAAGCGCACGTAAGCATTGGTAGATACCCAAACCGATGAACCATCCTTGTGACGCAGCCAGGCTTCCACCTGTGATGCCTTGCCGTTGCCATCAACCAGCGCCTGCACAACCCGTTCTCTTTCAGCCGGAGAACAATAGAATTCACTTAAGGGCCTGCCAATCATTTCCTGAGGGTCATACCCGAGAATTTGTTCTACAGAAGGCGAAATAATCTTGATCACACCTTTCATGTCTGTACGGTAAAAAACATCGGGAATATTTAACAGCAGGGATTCAAAGTCATCACGACAGCTAAAAATATCCTGCATGGAATTTTCACTTTGATTTTTATTGCTGTTTTTAGCTAAGTTGTTTTGCTCAATTCCTGTTTGAAGAGAAATCCTGTCTTCCAGTAAGTTGCGAATTCTTGCAATCAATTCATCATGAACCAGCGGCTTAATGACATAGTCGGTAACCCCGAGATTAAACAGCACAATTCTTCTTGAAATATTATCGAAACCGGTCAGGGCAAGAATTGGGATATCCCCTTTACTGCCCTCCATTCGCCTGACCTTGTTGGTGAATTCAGAACCTGTCATACCTTCTTCCAACACGATATCGGTCAGGATAATGTCGTAGTCATGCTTGGTATATTGCAGCAACGCCAGGTTGGCATTATCAAAATCGTCAACTTCCAGGCCGGCTTCCTGTAAAATCAGTTTGGTTGCCAGGCGTTGAGATGCCGAGTCTTCGATGTAAAGAACTTTTCCGCTTAACTTTGCATGCCTACTTGCCAGGCGGTTAATGAAATTAACCAGTTGATCAAGTTCCTGCTTGAGGAAAACTTCGGTAATGCCTGCTGACAGTGCTTTTAAATAAACTTCCTGAGACTTTTCAGCAGTGATTAAGAACACCGGCGTATAGGCGTAGTTGGATATCTGGCGAATTTTGCGTGAAAAGGAAATGCCGTCTTCATTGGCAAGATACATGGAAACACAAATGAAACTGAAATTCTTTTGTTTTAACTGTTCCAGCGCTTCATTTACGTCAGAGGTAGAATAGGTATTCGCATCCGGAATTTCTGAAAAAATCCCAACCAGCATTCTTCTGAAAACATCTGAATTTTCGAGAAGAAGTATTTCCATATAAATTTTCCGGTTAATTAATCCTTGAGCAAGGATAGCCCGAAACCGGCAGGTTTTTGAGGAAAATTATTCCTAAAAAATCATTTAACTGGATAAATATAGGTCCAATCTATGAGGTTTGGCCAAAAACCGGTTTTAAATCTGGCTTTCTGCCACAAGCAGACTTCAGACTTTACCAAAATTAATTATCTTTTTTTAATTCCTCGGAAGCTTTTTCGAGCAATTCTGCGCTTTTTTCCTTGGTTGCCTCATAGATTTCACCCGATTTGACCACCACTGTATCAGTAGCTTTGACCATTTCCGTTTTTGCCGATTCATACAGTTCTACAGAAGCATCACGGGTATCTGCCGCTTTTTCCTTGGTAACATCCCAGGTCTGTTCCACCAGTTCACCGGTTTTGTCCTGCCATTCACGCGCGGTTTCTTTCAGCTTTTCGGTTTTTTCTGTTTCATCCTGTGTATCTGCCATTTCAGCAGCAGGTTCGATTGGCGCTTTGCCAGGCCCAGTTAATGCAGAATCAGTTAATGCCGAATCAGTCACTTCGAGGTCTGAACCTGATTCAGAAACAGGCTCTGAACATCCTGTTAAAACCAGCAAAAAAACCAGGGCAGATGAATAAAGGGCAGCTAGAAAGCCTGTTTGTAACTTCATTTACTTCTCCATGAAAACATTCAAGTTGTTAAGGCATAATCAACAATCAAGATTAAGAATACGGTTAATCCAAAGCAGTTATTATTTAAAAAAGCGGCATAGGCACCTGACTTTTTATCCAGGTGCATCAAATACTGCTGACGCACAAAAAACAGACTGCAAAGCAATACGCCAACAAAATAGAACCAGCTTCTGTCAGCCAGGTCCCCCACCAGCAAAAACAGGACGATTGTCAGAACCTGGAAAAAACCAATGAAATAGACATCCCAGTCGGCAAAAAGAATTGCAGTTGATTTAACACCTATACGAATATCATCATCCCGGTCGACAATCGCGTATTCGGTATCGTACGTCAGCACCCACAACAGGGTAATCCCAAACAACACCCAGGTTACCGGTTGAAACTCGACTTCAAGCGCTGAATAGGCCAAAGGTACTGTCCACGCAAATGCCAGACCCAAAACAGCCTGCGGTAAATGGGTATAACGCTTGGTATAAGGATAAACCAGCGCCAGGACAGCGGCGACAAGTGATAACAGAACGGTCTTAAGGTTCAGTGTCATCACCAGTAATATCACCGCCGAGATGATCACTGCAAAAATGATTAATGCCTCCCTGGGACGAATCACACCGGATGCAATTGGCCGCATGCAGGTTCGCATCACCCTCGTATCGATTCTGCGGTCGGCAAAGTCATTCATCGCACACCCCGCTGAACGCACCAGCAAACTGCCCAGAATGAATACCATGGTCACATACCAGTCCGGATTGCCATTAGCGGCTATCCACAGAGCCCAGAGTGATGGCCACAACAACAGCAATATGCCGATTGGCTGATCCGCGCGAACCAGTTGCCAGAAGCCTTTAAACTTTTCCTGAAAGCTGATTTTTTCCTGCGGCAAAACCAGCTGCACTTTTATCTGCGACTGCTGATCTTTCATGGTTTGTGGTTTTCCTTAATGGCCTTATTTGTCTTACCCAAATGAATTTCCGGAATAGAAGGTAAGAATATTTCATTCACCAGCAATAACTTGCTGGCATACGAAAAAAGCGTGCGCCTGCCCCACAGCTCTGCGTCATCCAGTCCGGTTTCTGCACCTGCAAGGTGATAAAGCAGGTGAGAAGGATTAATGGCAGCAACCTGCATATCAATACGACGCGTTGCAGCATCAGAAAATAACACCGCACCAAGCGGTTTGTTTCTGAGCAAGGCAAGTCTCCTCGCCTTGCCCTTGAAACTGGATGCCGGAATCAGCGTACGGGCAAATACCCAGTTGGCTTCATCACAGTGAAGAATTACATGGCGGGTAAATGCCTGTTCACCGCGACGCATGTTTAACAACTGTTGTTCACTGTAAAGCGGGCGTTGCCATTGCTGGCTGACAACCTCTACATGAAACCTGCCGGGATGACAGCATTCAACCAGTTTTGTCGTCAATGAACCCTCATCCAGCAGCCAGTCTTTACGGCTGGCTGGTAACGAAGGTTTTGCATTGGAAAGGATTGATTGCCAGTGAGGCTCGCTGAGGTACTGCACGTGCTGCGCCGGTTAAAAAAAGTTCTCATAAATAATAACGCCCCAGATCACGGCGGTCATTGTCAGGGATAATAACACTGCAGCAGACCCCATGTCCTTGGCCCTGCCTGCCAGCTTGTGATGTTCATCACTGACGCGGTCAACCACGGCTTCCACGGCTGAATTTAATATCTCGGTAATCAGGACAATAAAAAGCGTCAGTAACAGAATGGCCAATTGCGTGGCATTGACGGCCACATAGAATGACAGGGGTAACAATATCACTGCCAGTATCACTTCCTGGCGAAAGGCCTCCTCGTGTTTCCAGGTTGCCCTGAAACCTTTCACAGAAAAGCCAAATGCCTTGATTACTCTTGTCAAACCCTTGTTGCCCGGTTTTCCCACAACTTGTCTCCTATTGATGACTCCAACCCGAATATAACGGCCTGCATTAATAAAAATGCCTGAATAAGAAGGCCTGTCTGCTAAGGATTAGATTGTCTGGTTAAGCTGTTTAGATTGAACTGTCATTGAAATTTCATGGAACTTTAAGGATCTTGCCAGGGGTAGAGCCCCAAAAACCCGTGCAGTCTAACATGCTTTAGACTTCAGCATAGTTAAGCCTCT
>CALAZS010000068.1 GCA_937926265.1 uncultured Gammaproteobacteria bacterium | reverse complement strand
CCGAAATCAAGAATCAGGATTCGATCATTGTGGATGTTTTGTGTCATGGCTTATCCAATTCATAAACTGGTCACTTACAAATGCTTTTTTGAAGACGCCGTAAAAACATCCCTGTTGGCTTGGCTTCGTCATCCATGACTCAGACACTTCAAAAAAGCAATTTGTAAGAGACCTTAGTAATCATGTTACTTTCCCGACGGATCAATGTTTGTGCTTAGACAAGGCAAAGATGCGCACAGGTGAGGAGTTTACATTGAGTAAATGACGAACCGAGCACAACTTTAACGCAGTATAAGTGCAAAGAGTGATTCGTAATTTAATCGGTGCGGTAATTAGGGGCTTCCTTGGTTATCTGCACATCATGCACATGCGACTCCCGCATACCCGCATTAGTCACCCTGACAAACTCAGGCTTGGTGCGCATTTCTTCAATCGTGGCACAACCGGTATAACCCATGCTTGACCTGATACCGCCCACCAGTTGGTGGATGATGTTAATTAAAGGTCCTTTGTAAGGTACGCGACCTTCAATGCCTTCAGGGACAAGCTTATCGCTTTCCTTGGTATCTTCCTGGAAGTAACGGTCAGAAGAGCCCTGCTTGCCAGCCATCGCGCCCAGTGAACCCATACCTCTATATGATTTGTAGGAACGGCCCTGGTAAAGCTCTACTTCACCGGGCGATTCATCAGTACCCGCAAACAGACCACCGACCATCACAGAATGCGCACCGGCAACCAGCACCTTGGCAATATCGCCGGAATAACGCAGACCACCATCAGCAATCAATGGCACACCGGTTCCTTCAAGTGCTGCAGCGACATTGGCTACTGCAGTAACCTGGGGCACACCAACGCCGGCAACAATACGGGTAGTACAGATTGAACCGGGACCAATACCAACTTTCACAGCATCTGCACCAGCATCAGCCAGTGCTTTGGCGGCAACACCGGTGGCGATGTTGCCACCAATAACATCAACCTGCGGGAAGTTTTCCTTGACCCATTTAACGCGATCAAGAACACCCTGGGAATGACCGTGTGCTGTATCAACAACAATGACATCAACTTCGGCTTCAACCAGTGCCCTGACACGTTCATCAGTGCCTTCACCAACACCTACAGCGGCACCAACCCTTAAACGCTCATGAGAATCACGACAGGCATCCGGATAATCTTTGGCTTTCTGAATATCTTTTACAGTGACCAAACCCTTCAGTTTGAAATCATCATCAACAACCAGCACTTTTTCAATGCGGTTTTCATGCAGCTTTTTACGCACTTCTCCACGACTGGCGCCTTCCAGCACAGTAACCAGGCGATCCTTTGGTGTCATGATAGAACTGACAGGCTCATCCTTGTTCAGTTCAAAGCGCAGGTCACGGCTGGTCACGATACCGACAAGATCATCACCATCAACGACAGGTACCCCAGAGATTTTCTTGGAACGTGTCAGTTCCATGACTTCTCTTACAGTCGTGTTGGGTGAGATAGTTATTGGATTGTTAATGACGCCACTTTCGTAACGTTTAACCTGGCGTACTTCATTGGCCTGTTCTTCAGCCGTCATATTTTTATGGATGATGCCGATACCACCTTCCAGCGCCAAAGCTATGGCCAGCCTTGCTTCGGTGACGGTATCCATGGCTGCTGACATCAGGGGAATTTTCAGTTCAATATTGCGCGAAAGGCGGGTATTTAACCGAACATCTTTTGGCAATACCGATGAATGGGCGGGAATTAGTAGAACGTCATCAAATGTCAGAGCTTCTTGAGCAATACGCAGCATTGTTTTTATCCTGATTTTTAGATTCTTGGGAGGGTTTGGCCTCAATTCCCGTATTATAGATTTTGACTGGTTGCGGGTAAACTGGTAATTAGATTAGCTCATGGAAAACAACAAAAACATTTACAGCGTATCGAGACTCAATACCGAAGTCCGCCAGGTACTGGAAGGCAGTTTCCCGCTGGTCTGGGTGGAAGGTGAAATATCCGGCCTGTCGACGCCGCGTTCCGGGCATATGTACTTTTCGCTTAAGGACGAACATGCCCAGACCCGCTGCGCCATGTTCCGCATGAAACGTCAGCTGCTGCGATTTTTGCCACAGGATGGTATGAAAGTCCTGGTCAGGGCCAGAATCACCCTTTACGAGGCCCGGGGTGAATTTCAGCTTGTGGTTGATCACATGGAGCCTTCCGGTGAAGGACAGCTACGCCAGGCAATTGAGCGCCTGAAAAAGCAGCTCGACAAGGAAGGTCTTTTTACTGCTGAGCATAAAAAACCGATTCCAGCCATCCCTTCAACCGTTGGCGTGATTACCTCGGCTACCGGCGCAGCTGTCCGTGATGTGTTGCATGTATTTAACCGTCGTTTTCCTGCAATAAAAATCATTGTCTACCCGGTACCTGTTCAGGGAGAAACCGCCGCCCGAGAAATTTCGCACATGTTAAAACTGGCTGATCAGCGCCAGGAATGTGACCTGTTTATCCTGACGCGTGGCGGTGGTTCTCTAGAAGACCTGATGGCATTTAATGATGAACAGCTGGCGCGCACGATTTTTGAGCTGCAAACCCCGGTCATCTCTGCCGTTGGCCATGAAATTGATACCAGCATTTCTGATTTTGTCGCAGACCGGCGCGCCCCTACTCCATCGGCTGCAGCAGAACTCGCATCACCTGATCAGAATGACATTAAAAAACATCTGAACGCTTTATTTAACAGGCTAACAACGACAGTTACGCAGAGCCTCAAACAGCAAAAAAAGCATATCGATCTGCTCACTACCCGTCTTGACACTTATTCCCCGGCCAAACAGTTGCTGCAAAAATCGCAGGCCGTTGATCTGCTTGAAGCCAGGCTGTTGCAATCAATGCAGACAAAGTTAAACAAACTGAAAAACCGACAGCAGTCTTTGCAGCATCGACTGGAAACAAACTCTCCCAGGGTGCATTTATCACGACAGCAAAACAGGCTTTACCAGCTGTCTTTGCGAATGCAACAGCATCATCCGGGACAATTGATTGAACAAAAAAAGATACAGCTTCAGGATAGAACCGCCAGGCTGCATGAAAGAATTCAAAGCATTGTTACACATAACCGTAACCGCCTGACAATGGCCAGCCGCATGCTGGATTCAGTTAGCCCGTTAGCGACACTTTCGCGTGGTTATGCGGTGATTAAAGATGCTGACAATCAAGTGGTACGTCATCACAGCCAGGTCAACGCCGGGGACAGGGTTTCGGCTTTGATAGAGGATGGCAGGCTTGATTGCGAGATTATTTCTTCTGATTCTTCTTAACGTGCGTTTTCAAACGCTGTCGCTTGCGCATTTGACGCGGCGTTAACTTGTTCTTTTTACCTTCGTAAGGATTTTCGCCGGTTCTGAACTCCAGCCGCACCGGGGTGCCGGAAAAATCAAAAACCTTGCGGAAGCGGTTGGTTAAATAACGCTTGTAGGCATTGGGTGTCTGGTCCGACTGGTTGCCATGAATAACGATAATCGGTGGATTTTTACCGCCCTGGTGAGCATAGCGCAGTTTTATACGACGCCCGCGAACCAGCGGTGGTTGATGTTCCGACACACAGTCTTCGAGAATACGTGTCAGCTCCGGGGTTGATAGTTTTCGCATGGCATTTCGATACGCCTGCTCGGCTTTCTTAAGCAGTAAACCAACACCACTGCCATGTAATGCAGAAACAAACTGCCATGCAGCAAAATCCAGGAATGGCAGCTTACGCATCATCTCTTCCTTGATGTCTTCACGTTCATCAGGAGCAAGACCATCCCATTTATTGATGACAACGACCAGGGCCCTGCCGGCGTCAAGAATATGCCCGGCCAAGGTGGCATCCTGTTCGGCAATGCCATCATGAGCATCCAGTACCAGGAAGACGACATTAGCCTGTTCAATCGCCTGTAGTGTTTTAATCACACTGAACTTTTCAATCATGTCACTGACACGGGCACGACGCCGCACTCCCGCCGTATCTATCAATGTGAATTTTTTGCCGTCTCTTTCAAATGGAATGGAAATACTGTCGCGGGTGGTTCCCGGTTTATCGAAGGCGACGACTCGCTCTTCACCGAGTATGCGGTTAGTCATGGTCGACTTACCCACGTTGGGACGACCAACCAGGGCAATCTTGATGCTGTCGTCGTCCTCTTCCTGTTCTTCAGTTTCATCGAACTCAACAGGCAACTGCTTGATCAGTTTTTCAATCAGCGGCTTGACACCCCTGCCATGGGCTGCCGAAATAACCTCGGGTTCGCCAAGGCCAAGCTGGTAAAAACTGGTTGATGCTTCAAGCTTGTCGAGGTTTTCACTTTTGTTGGCCACGACAGTGACCGGTTTGCCGGTTCGTCTTAACTGCTCGGCAATGGCTTCATCTGATGCCGAACAGTCTTCGCGGGCATCCACCATGAAAAGTACGTGGTCCGCTTCGCCAATTGCAAGCTGAACCTGGTCTACCATCAGGGATTCAACACCATCAATATCACCGCTGATACCACCGGTATCGACTACAAGATAAGGCCTGGGGCCAAGTTTGCCAACACCATACTGACGATCACGTGTCAAGCCAGGCTGGTCGGCAACAAGCGCATCCCGGGTTCGGGTAAGACGGTTAAACAGGGTGGACTTGCCGACATTTGGCTGGCCAACCAAGGCAAAAACAGGCAGCATCGGCTTAGTCCGGTAAGTCAGAGAACAGGCTTCAGTGCGGCTAGCGCACCACCGTCGCCAAAGACGTAAAGCACACCTTCAGAAACAACCGGGGCTGCTGAAATTGCTGACCCGCCAACCCGGGTTCGCGCAACCATTTTACCATCTTCATGCATCAGCCAGTGAAGATAGCCATCGTAATCGCCAACCACGACATAACCTTCTATGATTGCTGGGGCAGAAAGGCGACGATTTAACAACTTGGATTGCTTCCACATTGCAGCACCGTTATCAGGACTGATACCCCATACCTCACCCTTTTCATCACTGACATAAACATTGCGCCAGTCAGCTCCCAGGCCGGAATATGAAGATATTTTGCGGCGCCATAGCATGGTGCCTGAATATTCGCTGACCGCAGCGATTTCACCCTGGTAGGTTGCGACGTAAACAACGCCGTTACTGACCAGTGGATCTCCATCAATATCAACCATGCGTTCCAGCTCTGAACGACCTGACGGCGCTGTTACTGATAACTCCCACTGAACCAGGCCGGTTGAAAGTTCAATCGCGACCAGCTTGCCTCCTGCAAAGCCAGTAAACACGGTATTACCGCTAATAACCGGTGAGCTGGTACCACGCAATGTTAATACCGGTACCTGGCGGCTATATAACCAGCTTTGAGTTCCATCGTATGCATCGAAACCGTAAAGCTTGCCATCATTGGAATGAACCACGACAACACCGGCACTGACCGCAGGCACTGACAGTACCTCACTGGAAACCGAGGCTTTCCACTTGACCTCTCCATTACTGTCATCCAGGGCAACCACTTCGCCATCACGGGTGCCGACAACAACAATGCCGGAACCGCTGCCTGGACCACCTGATAAAGGCAGCTCAGTATCAACTGACCACAGTTTTCTTCCGGTAGCACCATCAAGAGCGACAACACTGCCTTCACTGTCTGCAGCAAAAACCCTGCCGCCATCAATTCGCGGAACGAGTTTCAGATGCTGGTCACCACTGCCGCTGCCAACATCGGTGCTCCAGATGGTGCGGACCTGCAGCTCAGTAGTAAATTCAACCAGTTCATTGGGTTTGATTTCGTTGCCATCATCACCCCACCAGGTCGTCGGGTCAGCCATCGAACCGCAACCGCTTAGCAGAATAACCGACAATATTGGAAGCAAGTTTCTCAGCACGGCGATATCCTCAGGAACCAGTGTTAACTTCATTAAGCTTCATTTCCAGCAGAGATGAATTGTTGCTGCTAATCAAGGCTTCAGCATAGGCTTTTTTCGCAGACTCAAGGTCACCTTTTTCGCGATAGATATCACCCTTGATGTGAGCAAAATCTCCTGCAAATGCAGCCACTGTATTTTGATTGGCAATAGCCAGCGCCTGGTCAGTTTCACCGGCAGCGATCAGCACCCTGGCCAGCCGTGCCTGGGCCATTGCTTTCAAACCCTCATCGGCAGCATTGGCTATCGCATACTCAAGTTCAGAGCGGGCCTTAACGTAATCTTCTGCTTCCAGGTAACTTTTTGCCAGGTCCAGCGCTGCAAAAAAACTATAACTGGTGGAGCTGTAATCCTGTTTTATCGTGTCAGACTGAATTGCTGCTGCAGAAGTATCATTTTTCTGAAGAATCGATTTAAGCCTGTCGTATTCGAGTGAAGCCAGCTCAGACTGTTCGATCTGGTAACGGCTCCAGCCCTGCCATCCAAGCACAAGACTAAGTCCGATCACGATCCCGGCAATAATGGATTTTCCATTATCGGTCCACCAACGTTTTAGCGCTTCCGCCTGTTCTTCATCCGAAAGATGCGTGTTGTTTAACATTGCTACCTCTAAAATACTTATTGAAGGTTTGAGTTACTGCTCGTTTTTATCGGGCTTCTGCAGGGCAGGATGCCCGGAAGAGAGCGACACATGATCTACACAGGGATGTGCTTGAGCGTCCCGGTAAAAATGAGCAGCGACTCAAACCTGCTAAATTAATTTGCTAATGATATCACTCAAATCTTCTAATGATAGTTCCTGCTGTTCACCCTGGCCTCTTAATGGCTTGAGACTGATAACACCGCGCTCAAGTTCACCATCGCCAAGAATCAGCGCATAGTCAGCACCGCTTTTATCAGCTTTCTTGAATTGTGATTTAAAACTGCCACCACCGCAGTTCACCATAATTTTCAGATTGGGCAGATTTTCCCGGAGCTGTTCAGCGATTTTGAAGCCCTCGGCAACAGCCTTGTCACCCATCAGCACCATGAAACAATCAATTGTTCCAAGGCCGGCAGCCAGGCCTTCTTCCTCCAGAATAGCTACGAGACGCTCTATACCCATGGCAAAACCAACCGCCGGGGTTTCGCGTCCACCAAGCTGCGATACCAGGCTATCGTAGCGGCCACCTGCGCAAACTGTTCCCTGGGCACCCAACTTGTCAGTCACCCATTCAAACACGGTGCGGGAATAATAATCCAATCCCCTGACAAGACGGGGATTAACCACGTACTCCACTCCATTGTTTTCCAGGCCTTTGCAGATCCAGTCGAAATGAGCTTGAGACTCTTCGCCTATTTCATTCAACAGGGATGGAGCATTGGCGATAATCTCTTTCATCTCAGGATTTTTTGAATCCAGAATTCGCAGAGGGTTCGTGTTTAAACGCCTTTGACTGTCCTCATCCAGCTTATCCGGGAAACCGGAAAAATACTCTACCAGCTTATCACGGTAAGCGGTGCGCTCTTCTGCAGTACCCAGCGTATTGATTTGCAGTTCAAGTCCGGATAATCCCAATGCCTTCCAGATCCGGGCAGAAATCAGCAATACTTCCAGGTCGATATCCGGGCCTGACATACCGTAGGTTTCAACACCTATCTGGTGGAACTGGCGATAACGGCCTTTTTGTGGACGTTCATGACGAAACATTGGCCCCTGGTACCAGAGCCTTTGCACCTGGTTATATAACAGGCCGTTTTCAATCCCGGCACGCACACATCCTGCTGTCCCCTCCGGGCGCAGCGTCAGACTGTCACCGTTACGATCTGCAAAGGTGTACATTTCCTTCTCAACGATATCAGTGACCTCTCCGATGGATCGTTTGAAAAGGTCGGTACTTTCTACAATTGGCATACGGATTTCAGAATAAGCGTAGGCTGCAAGTACATTGCGCACCTTGCTTTCCAGAAATTGCCATATGGGAGTCTGGTCAGGAAGGATATCTTTCATTCCCCTGACCGCTTGAATATTTTTAGCCATTTTTTAAAAAATTTGTCACATACACTAAAGCCCCGCTTAAGAGCGGGGCTTTATAAAAATTAAACCTGATCTTGCCGTATTGATTACAAATTACCGGGATCAAGAACCAACCTGGCAACGTTTTTCTTAGTATAACCGCTTAAGTCAAACGGCTCACCATCAATTGTCAACGTTGCGCCTCCGACATTACCGATCAAAATATTGTAAGGAGGTGTTCCGGTGAAGGTTTTCACGGTGCCGGCCTCGTAATTGTTATTCATACGGAAGTCACCAGCTGAATCACGCACTTTAATCCAGCAGGTTTCTGTAAGAGAAAGCACAATTTCAGGTTGGCCAGCGGCGACTGCCGAGGCTACGCTGGCTTCCTGTGCTGCGGGAGCCTGCATAGTCTCAACAGATTCATTAACTGCGACACTAGCTGTTACGACCGGGCTTACCGGTTCGACACTATCCAGTTCGTTAATATCTAGATCAGAGTTAACTGGGTCTTGGATAACTGGGTCTTGGATAACTGGGACTTGGATAACTGGGACTGGGGCAAGCTGATCTGGGGCAACTGGTGCTGGGGCCAATTCTGCAAGAGCTTCGTCTGTAGCTTCTACTTCTGTGTCGACAATTTCGGCAGATGATTCGGGAAGAGCGATTTGATTAAATGAATCTGATTCATTTTGCTGCGAAGAACCTGTTTCAGAACCCCTTTCAGAATCTGCGGCATTTTGAAGTGGCAGCTGACTGACAGGTTTGAATTGCTGTGAAATAGACTGACTACCATTCAGTACATCACTGAAATAGCCCTGTTTCCAGCCCCAGAAAACAGCAATGGCCGCACCAAGAATCAGTAAAAATTTAAAAAAAGGAAAACTTCTGCGTTTGCTATCTATGAAAAGGTTGCCGCTGTCATAACCAAGCGTGGCCCTTGAGGACCCGGACCTTGATCCCGCTGCAGCTTTGGAATGATCAATAACAGGCTCCTGCTCAACCGGTAAAAAATGGTCGAGGGCCTGGGTGATAGCCTCGGCGGGCAAACCGACCAGGCGGGCATAATTTCGCAGGTATCCCACAACAAAAACCCTGGCCGGTAGATTGCCGTAATCATCTGCTTCCAGAGACATCAGCATTTCGTTGCTCAAATGCAACTGTGCCGCGACCTTTTCCAGGTTCAGGCTTTTGGCCTCACGTGCAGATTTAAGACGTGCTCCGGGTCCCTTGGGACTGGGTAACTCACTGACTACAGAGTCAGCTTCATGTTTTGGTAAAGCACTCATCTAGTAATTTTCCATCAAGTTCTTTGTTTCCTCGGCATCAGGGTAACGTGACCTGAGTTTGAGCTTGTAGGTTTCAAGCGCATCTTTATCGCCCAGCACAGCCTCAGTCTGCACACCCCACCAGAGTGTATCTTTGTTATGTTGACCCACTTCGAGATATCGCTGCAGGTACGCTCTGGCTGACATGTAATTCTCCTGTAACACCGACAGGTAAATCATATTATAGAGGGCAGTTCGATAATTTCCATTATTTTGCAATGCTTTACGTAAATATTCTTCAGCAATTTCTAATTTATCGTTCCTAAGTGCACAAACTCCGATGTTCGTCATCGGAATATATTTACGCCTATAGAGTGGGTAATCTATGGTTTTTTGGAAATGAATCAATGCTTTATCGAAACTTCCTAAAGAACAAAGATAACCTCCGTAGCTGTTGTTTATCAGTGGTTCGTCAGGTGAATAAGCCAAAGCACGCCGAAAATGTTGATCAGCCTTGCTGTTTTGTTTCAGGTTCTGGTAAATCAGGGCGAGAATATTATGTGCATACGGATTGGTTTCATCTTTTTGTATGGCATTTTGGGCACTGTCCAGTGCATAGGTCATTTCATTGATTTTGTAATATTCCTTGGCCAGCTCGATGTAATTGTTGGCCGGACTTTGATCCCAGCGCCCCAGGTTCAGGTCGACATCTCTTTTGGCAGAAGGTGTTGAAGGGTCGTCATATTGCGGATTAGACTGACACCCGACCAGGTAAACAGCAACCAGCAAACTTAACAACAGCCTCAATTTCATTGTGTAATCCCTCTCAATTGTCTGCGACTTTTATCTTTGACTTTACCCACCAGTTGACCACAGGCTGCATCAATATCCTCTCCCCGGGTTTTACGGGTAATCACGACAAGACCAGAGCGCACCAGTTTTTCCCGGAAACGGTCAATTCTTTCACGTGGTGAGGTTTTATAATCTGTGCCTGGAAACGGGTTAAAGGGTATCAGGTTGATTTTGGAAGGCACCCCCTCCAGCAAACGGATGAGCGCCTTGGCATGTTTGTCAGTATCGTTGACACCATCAAGCATGACATATTCCCAGGTGACTTTGCGACGTTTTTCATCGCGAAGATAACTTTTACAAGCCGGAATCAGTGTTTCCAGTGGATATTTTTCATTAATTGGCACCAACTTGTTGCGCAATTCATTATTTGGAGCATGAAGCGATACTGCCAGCGAAACATTGGTTACTTCCTTGAGTTTTTCCAGGGCAGGCACAATCCCCGAGGTACTCAGGGTAACGCGATGACGCGAAAGCATGTAAGCCAGATCATCCTGCATAAGGTTCATGGCCGTGACAACGGCATCAAAGTTTGCCAGAGGCTCCCCCATTCCCATCATGACGACATTGGAAAGCGGCTGTTTCATTTCATGAGTGACACGCCAGACCTGGCCGATAATTTCAGCGACAGTGAGATTACGATTAAAACCCTGTTGTGCAGTGGAACAAAAAGAGCAGTTCAAGGCACAGCCAACCTGGGAGGACACACACAGGGTTGCCCTGTCACCCTCGGGAATAAATACGGTTTCAATGCGCTGACCGTCGCTCAGCTCCAGTATCCACTTTGTCGTACCATCCAGGGCAGGCTGTTCAAAAATTACCTCGGGAATGTTGATTTCACAGGTCTGGATGAGCTGTTCGCGCAATTTTTTGGAGACATCTGTCATGGCATTAAAGTCAGTGATGCCATGCCGATGAATCCATTTAAGGATATTACGACCATTAAAGGCTTTATGACCCAGTGACTCGATAAAGGATTCAAGCCCTTTGCGGTCCAGGTCCATCAGGTTGATTTTTTGTTTTACAGCCAATCTACAGCTCTCTGGGCTGATTCATTTGGGGAATCAGTTAATAAAACGGGGATATTTCGTTGCAGTTTAGGACTTTTGTCCAGAAGACACAACTTTATGACCTAAACCGAATTTGTCCTTGTCCGGTAATACATACGGTTCTAAGTAATTTGGCGTTTAACGTCGATGATGTCGGGAAGTTGTGAAATTTTTTCCATGACTCGACTGAGCTGGGCAATGTTTTCAATTTCAATGGTGAATTTCATGGTAGCCCTGTCAGTCTTTTTATCCGAGTGGGTTTTTACTCCGACAACATCGACATCTTCAATTGAAAGTATTGACGAAATATCGCGCAACAGGCCTTTACGGTCGATTGCATAAACTCGGATATCAACAGGGTATGAGCCGGTTTCGGTTTCTTTCTGATCCGCCCATATGACATTGATGAGGCGCTCTTTTCCGGGTTCATCAATTTTCTGGATCATGCTGCAGTCACGCCGGTGAATGGTAATACCTCTCCCCTTGGTGATGTAACCAACAATCGGATCGTAAGGCACCGGTTTACAGCACTTGGCGGTCGTCGTTAACAGGTCCCCGACACCATCAACTATGACGTTACTGGATGTAGGCTTCTTGTGAGAACGGCTTTTCCTTCTAGGTGTTTGTGATGGTGGCAGGTTAAGCGGCAGTTCGGCCTGGCGACGGTGTGCACAGGCTGCCACCTGGATTGGCGAGATATCACCTCGTCCGATCGCTGCCAATAAATCTTCACTGTTGTTCTGATGAAACCGGTCAGCAATTTTATCCAGATCAGGATGATGCAAACCAAGACGGTTGATTTCCCGTTCCAGGCTGGCGCGGCCGATACGGATATGCTCCTCGTAGTCCTGGTGCTTAAACCACTGACGGATGCGCCCCCTCGCGCGTGATGTTTTACAGTATCCAAGGTGCATATTCAGCCAGTCACGACTGGGGCCACCCTCTTTTACTGTCAGGATCTCAACAGTATGACCGCTTTCGAGTTTACTGTTTAAGGTCACTATCTTGCCGTCAACCTTCGCACCCCGGCAGCGATGACCAACATCCGTATGTATGGCATAAGCAAAATCAACCGGTGTTGAACCTTCGGGTAATTCAATTACCTGCCCTTGCGGAGTCAAGACATAAATTTGACTGGACTCAAAAGCATCCTGTGTTTCACCGACAAACTCAGAATCATCCAGCCCCTCTTCCTTCAGTTCGAGCCAGTTCCGCATCCATTCAATGCGTTTTTCAAGTTCTTCATCCTGGCCGCGGTTTTCCTTGTATCGCCAGTGTGCTGCCACGCCACGTTCGGCATGATCATGCATATCAAATGTTCGCACCTGGATTTCCAGAGGCTTACCCTCGGGGTCAATCACTGCAGTGTGCAGGGACTGGTAATGATTTGCCTTGGGCGTGGCAATGTAATCATCGAATTCACCGGGAATATGCCGCCAAATACCATGCACGATACCCAGCACTTCGTAACACTGGGCGATGGTTTCCACCATCACCCTGACAGCAAGTACATCGAAAATCTGGTCAAAGTTGACATTCTTGCGCTGCATTTTTTTCCAGATACTGAAGATATGCTTGGGTCTGCCCGATATGTCAGCCCGGATACCATGCTCAGTGAACTTTTCATGCAGCAGGCTGATGACATCATGGATATATTTTTCCCGGTCATGGCGTCGCCCTTTCAGGCTTTTTGCCAGCTCCATGTATTTTTTGGGCTCGAGATAACGCAGCGACAGGTCTTCGAGTTCCCATTTTAGCTGCCAAACCCCCAGGCGGTTGGCCAGCGGTGCATAAATGTCCCTGGTTTCAAGTGCCACTCGACGCTGGGTTGCCTCATCACAATGTTTCAGCATGCGTGATATGTGTACACGTTCTGCCAGGACCACTAAAACAACACGAACATCACTGGCGATGCCCAGCAACATGCGTCTTAAGTTTTCGATATGCTGCTCTTCGGTTATCTTACGAGATGATCCGGAAGCCACCATGCCGATACGGGCCATGTTGTTGATCATGTCAAGAAGATGTTTGCCGAACAAACCTTCTATACGACGTTCATCGAAACCGATTGAGCCAACAGCTTCGTGCAAAAGCGCTGCAGCGAGCGCCTCTACATCCATTTTCAGGTTATTGAGGATATCGGCGACATGCAGAACGTAGAGGATGGTTCTTTCGCCTGTAGGTTTTTCTGAATTACCGTAAAGATGCAGCGCCTCCATGCAGGCAGCGCGCAGGTAGTCCATCTCATCGCTGTCGCGATCTGCGGCGATCGAGTTTAACCAGGTTTCTATGCCCTGTTCATCGATCTGGTTGTCAGTTGGCAGGACTGAGGTGACGGTAACCATTAACTTATTATCTTATGTGGCTCACAGTAAAATTTTTCAGGGGCGCTGTGAATGCTTCCATACAAGCTCTATAAAAACATCCCTGTTTTTATAAGCCCTGAAAACTTTCACTCGTGACCCAGAAATCAATCTAGGACATGACTGACAAGTCCATCTGCCAACTTAGGTTCAAACCAGGTCGACTTTGGTGGCATCACCTCACCCGCATCGGCAACAGCCATCAACGCTTCCATGGTGGTTGGATACAGTGCAAATGCTACTGCCCAGTCTCCCGAATTGACACGTTTTTCAAGTTCCCCAAGGCCACGGATACCGCCGACAAAATCGATACGGTTATCACGACGTGGATCACTGATACCAAGCACTGGCTCAATCAGGTTATCGGCAAGCAGACTCACATCCAGGCGGGCTACAGGATCAGATGGTATTTCTGATTTCAGCGTGAGTTTGTACCATTTGTTCTCCAGGTACATACCAAACTCTGCTTCACAAGCAGGCTTAACCTGGCTGTCAGCAGTTTCCAGGGTAAAATTTTCAGCTACGCGGTTTAGGAAATCTTCAGATGACAAGCCGTTCAGGTCTTTAACAACACGGTTGTAATCGAGAATCTGCATCTGGTCATGCGGAAAAATAACACTGAGGAAATAGTTATAGGATTCATTGCCGCTATGGTCAGGGTTATCTGCTTTCTTGCTGTTACCAACACGGGAACCGGCAGCAGAACGATGATGGCCGTCAGCAACGTAAATAGCTTCCATCGCATCAAACGCCGATGTCAGGGTGTTCAGTTTATCTTCTTCAGACAGCACCCAGATCTCATGACGCACACCATCTTTGGCAGTGACATCAACATCTGCTGCAGATGAACTGACTGTTTTGAGTAAATCATCGACAATCTGATTCGCTTTATACACAAGAAAAACCGGGCCAGTCTGGGCATTAAGAGCTTCAACCTGTCTTACACGGTCATCTTCTTTTACCGGACGTGTGAATTCATGTTTTTTGATTCGGTCATTGTCATAGGCTTCTACTGAAGCTGCAGCTACCAGGCCTGTCTGCACGTGTTCACCCATGGTCAAACGGTAAACGTAGTAACTGTCTTTTGGATCTCGAACCAGCACACCTTCCTCAACCATATTATTGAGGTTTTCTGCAGCCTTGGCATAGACAGCAGCCGAGTAAGGATCTGTACCTGCTGGCAGGTCAACTTCAGGGCGGGAAATATGTAAAAAGCTCCAGGGGCGCCCTTCGACCATCTGGCGCGCTTCATCAGCATTCATTACATCGTATGGTGGCGCTACTACATCATCTGCTCGGCCACTTGCCGGGCGTAAACCAGTGAAGGGTTTAATTAATGGCATGTTTTTCCCCAATATCCAAAAGAGTGTCAAAAAAGATAGCGAATTGTTTCAGATCGGGGTGTTCATTCCAAGTACCAATCCAAAATGGTGCCAATCCACAACCACTTTTCGCTAGTCTTATTTAGGAATTGCCATAAGGAAAAAGAATACTGAACGACGCACCACCCAAAGCACTTTCAGAAACAGTCAGTTGCGCGCGGTACAGACGGATAATTTCGTTGACGATATCCAGCCCTATGCCGTGACCTGAAATCTTCTGGTCAGCCCTTACACCGCGTTTCAGTAACTGTTCGGTATGCTGTTGACTTATGCCATGACCATCATCTTCGACGCTGATAACGCGACCCTGGCCTGAATTACTTTGGCTGAAGGCCGAAACCACAACTCTTTGCCTGCCATACTTAAATGCGTTATCTATTAAATTACCCAGTAATTCCATCAGGTCAGCCTCATCTGCATGAAAGCGCAATGCCTCGTCGATATTTATTTGGCAATCAACCTGCTTGTCGTGATAAACCTTCGACAGGCCGCGAACGATTTTTTCCACCAGGGGCCTGATTAACACTGACTGGCCCAGCGTGGCCTTTCCCATTACCGCGGCGCGTTGTAACTGGTATTGAACCAACTGGTCAATTCTTGGCAGTTGTTCATCAATTGTTTGAGATAATTCATCAGCCTGACTAGCCTGTTGGGCATCCCGGGCAGCCTGCACCAGTGCAAGTGGAGTCTTAAGGCTATGCGCCAAATCCCCAAGGCTGTTTCGGTATCGTTGCTGGTTGGCAGCAACATGATCAATCAGAGAATTCAGATTGGAGGTCAGCCCCTGTAGTTCAAGAGGATATTCACTTTCCAGTCTTTCCAGTTCACCATTTTCGATACGCTTGATGTCCGAGGCCGCCTTTTGTAATGGCCGGGTTCCCCAGTGCAGAATCAGTAACTGCCCTATCACCAGTACAACAGCGCTGCCACCCAGCCAGATTATTAAATTATATCGAAACGCCTTTAAGTCCTGGTGAACAGCCGTCAGATCAGAAGCAATGCTAAAGGTGTAATCAACCGGGTTGCCGTTGTAGTCTTCCCAGCCTACTCCAAAATCAAAAACCATCAACTTGTCTTTTTCTGTTGCCAGTTTTTCACCAGGTTGCATTTCATTTGAAAAATAACTGTCCATACCTTCAGCCGAGCCAGATAACCAAATCTTCTCAGCTGTGTTTTTTTTCATGCTCGCATATAGGCCGGAACCGGGAATATTCATATCCGGGTTGGGCATCACGGTCTCCAGTACGGGTAGACCATTTTCATCTTCTCTGGCAGCCGACAGCAGTGTGTAGATATGCCCCTGAAGTTCCCGTTCCAGTGACTGGTAAATTTTCACCCTGTAGTATTCATCCAGTGTCACACCGGCAAGCCCAAGAAACACTGCTAACAGTAAAGCCGCAGACACCATCAAACGTCGGCGAATTGAAAGTTTTGTATTAAAAGCAGATGAGAAGAATGGCATGAAAGACTCTGGCATCAGTTATTTGCTTTAAGCTCGAATCGATAGCCACGCCCGCGAACAGTTTCAATTGGCTTTAATGCATTGTCAGGGTCAAGTTTTTTTCTTAAACGACCAATAAATACTTCGATGACGTTACTGTCCCGGTCGAAGTCCTGGTCGTAGATATGTTCGGTTAATTCTGATTTAGAAATCACCTTGCCCGCATGCATTGCCAGGTATTCCAGTACCAGGTATTCATAACTGGTGAGATCGACGAGTTGATCCTCACGGGTCACTTCCTGCCTTTGGGTGTCAATCTGCAAACCCGGGTACCTGATGACTGAAGATGCATGACCAGCTGAACGTCTAAGCAGTGCATTAACCCTGGCCAATAATTCAGCCACATGAAAAGGTTTTACCAGGTAATCATCGGCTCCGGCTTCAAGACCTTCAACCTTGTCCTGCCAGTTTGAACGAGCAGTTAAAATAAGTATTGGAAAAGACTTGCTGGTTTCACGCCATTGCCGGATTACTTCGATACCTGAAATATCCGGCAGTCCCAGATCAACAATAGCCAGGTCAACAGGATATTCGCTGCCGTGAAACAGTGCTGATTTACCATCAGATGCGACATCGACACTAAAGCCTTTATCCTGCAAACGTTGTTGCAATTTTGACCGCAGGTCAATTTCATCTTCAACCAGGAGAAGTCGCATTTGAGTTCTTCAGCTAATCAACGCTGTTAACTGTTACAGTTAACGCCCTTTGGGAGGTGGCATACCGCCATTGTTTCCACCATTATTTCTGGTGCCGTTTCTAGAATCGTAATGCAGACGTTTAACCCTGCCGTCATCGGTGAGTATCTTGATATTGTGACGCCCGGATTTTTCCGTCTCTGCTGAAATAACGCGCCCGTTATATTCCTGCCTGGCCTGTGAAACTGCCCCGCCTAATGTCATACCTCCAGAATTCATTGGCCCAAATTGCCTGGACTGCTCATAACGCTGTTGCTGATTATATGGCGAGGCCATAACTGGCACAGACGCATCAAACAAAAACACCATGAGCAGAACAAGTTTGATAAAAGGCAGTCGCATTTGTTTATCCAATTTAAGTCCAGTTTTTAGTCGTTTATTTAATCCACTGGGTTTACCGAAACGTTTACCCTGATATAACTTCCGGGGTCAGAGTCTGTGCGTGCCCAAAAATTCCTGCCGTTGTATCGATATTTCACATTATAGCCAACAAGTTCGTTAGTCTCATGGTAATTATCGACAGTTTCACAACGTCTTTCAGTTGTAACATAAGATTGGCCAGAATAGCTTCTGTTACGCATATCGTTTCCGATTGAACCACCAAGAATTGTTCCAGCAACAGTCATGGCATCCTTGCCACTACCCTTTCCAAACTGGTTACCCACGACACCGCCAAGAATAGCTCCAGCAATCGTGGGGGTGTATGACTCACTGCGGTAGCCAGGACTACGATGACGAACTTTTTCGTTCCAGCACCGGGTTTCTGGTTTATTAATCGTTACTTTTTCATAAATTGGCGAGCTTTCCAGCACTTTTGCCTCAGTTGTAAATGAATCTGCAGATGATTCATAGTAATCATCAACATATCGATCGGCCGAGGCGCAACCTGCTGTTAATGCCAAACTAACAATCAGTAATGCACTTTTTTTATATTTCATGAGTTTTCTCCTGTAATAGCCCGTTTTCCTTTTACTCTTAATGTTAGGTGGACTAAGCTGAACAAAAGCTGAACCGGATTTATCCACAACAGATTTAAAAATAATGATGCGCAGCTCCAAGCTATGACGTTCTTCGGACACCTGAAAAAACACCTGTTTGCCAGTTTACTGATTGTCATCGGCTTTCTGCTGGCGGGATCTGACGCGATACAGATTCAGGGTCTAAAATTTCTGGACTGGCAGCGCCAGATTGCGAGCAATACGCAAACCAGCGAAGAAAAAATCATTCTTATTGAGGTGGACCAATACAGCCTCGATAACATGGAACAGCAGCAGGCCATAGGCTGGCCCTGGCCAAGGGAATTTTATGGCGGTATCTCAGAGTATGTAGCAAAAGGTGGCGCCAAAGCCGTTCTGATCGATATCCTGTTCAACAATGAAACCCCTTATGGCAGTTCATCCGATGATGAGTTTGCCAATCGGATTAAGAATGCCGGCAATGTCTACCTGGCAGCTGCGCTCACCAATAGTGTTTCTTCCAGGCAGGCCAGTAAAGACCTGAAATACAGTGGTTTGAACTACACTGGTTTGAATTACACTGGCCTTCGCTATAGTGGCACAGCTCCAACTCAGAATAGTTCCCCGGGCATATCGTTACCACTTGAGAAAATCAGTGAAACTGCCGCCGGACTGGGAATGGTTAACAGCTCACCCGATGCCGATGGCACGTTTCGACGCATTGACCCTTTCTTTATCTGGAACGGCTCAGCCCTGCCACTGTTATCCGTTGCACCATTTGTTACGAGTGAAAATTCAGTAATAAATTGGCAACCGGATTCTTTGACAGTAGCTGATAAGCAAATCCCGACTGAACCTGGCGGCAAGATGTGGGTCAACTTTCCGGTTGATGAATACCTGCAAAGATTCAGTGCATACGACATCATCAATGCCATGGTCGCGGAACAGTCGGGTGAAAAATCGGCAATCTCCCCAAATATCTCCCCAAGTATCTCCAGGGACACATTCAAAGACGCCTATGTATTTATTGGCTATGTAGCTCCCGGTCTGTATGACCTTAAGCCTACTCCTTTTTCTGCAAGATCAGCCGGGGTCGAAATTCATACGGCGGTACTCAACAGTTGGTTGACCGGTGAATTTCTAACACCACTGAAATCCTGGCAATCAGCCTCTCTCGGGCTGTTTTTTGCCTTATTGATTTATTTTACTTACCTGCACATGAACCGGGTTATCCATGCAATCAGTTTAAACCTGCTTTTACTGCTTTCCTCGGTGCTGCTATCCATGCTGTTGATTCGGCTCAACCTGATTCCCGTCCTGCCATTATTATTCCTGCCGGCTATCAGTGTCAGTATTGGTATTGGCGCCAGGCGCTTCCTGGCTGAAAGCCGTGAAAAGGAGTTCCGGCAAAAAAGCCTGGAGCGCATGGTCTCCCCGAACGTGGCCCAGTGGCTTCTGGAAAGCCCGGAACGGCGCATGCATCGAACCGGTGAAATGCGCAGCATTTCAGTGTTTTTCTCAGACCTGGCCGGCTTTACAACCATGGCAGAAAACCTTGGGCCAGAGAAAACCGTTCGGGTTATCAATCAGTACATGGACATGATGCAGTCAGTTATCCTCAAACATGATGGCACCATCAAGCAGTTTGTCGGCGATGCCGTGATGGCCATCTGGGGAGCACCCAAATCACAACAGGACCAGGTTGAGTTGGCGATAAAAACAGCACTTGAATCCCAGCATTTGCTGGATAACACTGAATTTGATTATGGCGACAATCAGAGCACCAGGCTTTCGATGCGCATCGGTATCGATCATGGCGACTGTATTGTCGGCAATATAGGCTCAAGCCAGCGTTTTGAATACGCGGCTGTAGGTGACACCGTCAACAGGGCTGCCCGACTTGAAGGTCTTAACAAGTACTACAGCACTCGTATCATTGTCAGCGAGCCTGCCTGGAAAGACGCAGGCCATGCATTTTACGGACGCAAGCTCGACGAGGTTCAGGTAAAAGGCAAGCATTTTTCTGTGGGCATTTTTGAACCAATGGCTATACTTGGAATGGAAAATGAGAAACAGCAGTTCGTTGCTGAAAATTATGCGTCTGCCTTGCAGCATTATGCCCGGGGAGAATGGAATCAGGCCAGCAAATTACTCGAACTGATTTTAGAAAAACACCAAGACGGACCTTCAATGCTAATCCTCGACAGGATCAGGCAAATAGAAACCAACCCTGCCCTGACAGGCGATGACTGGAACGGTGTTTGGAAATTTACCACCAAATAGAGTAACCACCACATAGAGCAACAAGATGAAGAAACTATTTCTACTCGCAAGTTGTTTGATCATTTCATTTAATGCTTTTGCCAATGAACCCGGCTGGATCAGTGTCAAACAATCCATCGTGCGTAGCACCCCCTCATTCCTTGGTGCTGTCGTAGCACGCGTTAAATACGAACAACAACTGACCGTCACCAGCAAAGATAAAGACTGGTGGCAGGTACAGGTTGATAACAAGACGGGATGGATTCACCACTCTGCCGTGTCAACGGAACTGGTTCAGCGCGTAAGTTCCGTTGAAACCTTTAAAAGCGGTGAGACTTCTGAAGAAGTCAAACGTGAACAAACTGAAAACATCACGTTGGCCGGCAAGGGATTCAATAAAGAAACCGAGGCAGAATATGCCAAGGGCAACAGCAAACTGAACTTCGAGCAGGTTGATATCATGGAAAACCGGTCGCTTGCGGGGTTCAATGTTGATCAGTTCGCCGCTGATGGTGGACTGGTACACATTGACCCTGAAAAGTTAAACCAGGCTCGGTCTGAAAAATCATCCGGATCCATCATCGAAAAAACACTGGACTTTTTCTAATGAAAACAGAACTACATCGTTCACCAATACATTTTTTACCAGTACGTTTTTTACCGGTACATTTTTTCTTGGTACTTTTTTCACTAATGTTTTTGTCTGGACAGGCAACGGCTTTTGGATTGAGCATTGGAGGTTCCGATGGTGATATCACCTCAATGTTCCAGAGTGATGAGG
>CALAZS010000067.1 GCA_937926265.1 uncultured Gammaproteobacteria bacterium | reverse complement strand
CCACGCTCATAGGCTAAGACAGCCGCAGCCACACTGGCATCTATTCTCTGATCTGGAGGTACATCACCAAGTAATTTACCCAGCATGGACTTGCGTGAAATTCCAGCCAACACGGGTAAGCCGCTTTTCTTAAATTCAGACAAATGCTTTAGAAGAGCGATATTATGCTCCAGTGTCTTGCCAAAACCAAATCCCGGATCAATAACAATTCGATTGCGATCAATACCAGCCTGCTCACATTCAATCACTCGAGATTGCAGAAAGCCAAAAACATCTTCTACAACGTCGTCATAAACTGGATTTTCCTGCATGGTGCGGGGTTGACCCTGCATATGCATCAGGCAAACAGCAATCGAGTCATCCATCATGGCAACAGCTTCAGTTGTTCCAGGCTGTTGAAGTGCCATCACATCATTGACCATAACAGCACCGGAACTCACGGCTTCGGTCATAACCAGGGCTTTGCTGGTATCAATAGACACAGGCAAATCAATCTGCGAAGTAATTTTTTCAATAACCGGAATGACCCTGTCCAGCTCTTCCTGCCCGTTTACAGGTTTTGCACCCGGACGAGTTGATTCACCACCAACATCAATGATATCCGCACCTTCTTCTTGAAGTTGAATGGCATGTTTCAATGCATTATCAATGTGATCATAACGCCCACCGTCCGAGAAGGAATCCGGTGTGACATTCAGGATACCCATGACAATCGGCTTTTCTAGATCGAGTTTATATTTTCCGCAGTGGAGATTTTTTTGCATCAGAAACAAAAAAGCCCGAATGGTTTAACATCCGGGCTTTGTCAAAATGACTATAGATTAATGCTGACTGGCTGGTCCGCCGATACTGTCGTCGGATTTCTTATCAGCTGGTTTTTCTTCAGCTTGAACACCATTACCTGAACTTGGTTTACTGTCGTTATCCCAGTCTTTAGGTTCGCCAGGCTCCTGACCTTTCATAATGGCATCGATCTGTTCGCTGTCGATCGTTTCATACTTAATCAATGCATTTGCCATGGAGTGCAACTTTTCCATGTTCTCTGTCAGAATGCGATGCGCTCTTTCATAGTTACGATCAATAACAGAACGAATCTCTTCGTCAATTGCATGAGCCGTGTCATCAGAGACATTTTTATGCTTGGTTACAGAGCGGCCCAAAAATACCTCGCCCTCTTCTTCCGCATAGGTTAACGGCCCAAGACGTTCAGACAATCCCCAACGAGTCACCATGTTACGGGCAATACTGGTTGCACGCTCGATATCGTTGGAAGCGCCAGTTGTTACAGATTCCGCACCAAAAATCAGTTCCTCGGCTATACGGCCACCAAACAGGCTGGATACATTACTTTCGAGATGTTCCTTGCTGTGACTGTAACGGTCTTCTTCAGGCAGGAACATTGTCACACCCAGTGCACGACCACGTGGAATAATGCTTACCTTGTATACCGGATCATGAGATGGCACCAGCCGACCAACGATAGCGTGACCCGCCTCATGGTAAGCCGTAAGTTTTTTCTCATCATCATTCATCACCATGGATTTACGTTCAGCACCCATCATGATTTTATCTTTGGCGCGTTCCATGTCCTGCATGTCTACAACTCGTTTGTTGCTGCGCGCAGCAAAGAGTGCAGCCTCGTTGACCAGGTTAGCCAGGTCAGCACCTGAAAACCCCGGTGTACCACGGGCTATTACGGAAGGCTTGATATCATCAGAGAGGGAAACCTTGCGCAAATGAACTTTCAAGATCTGTTCACGACCGCGAATATCCGGCAAGCCTACTGTGACCTGACGGTCAAAACGACCTGGTCGTAATAACGCAGGGTCAAGAACATCAGGACGGTTGGTCGCTGCGATAACAATTACACCTTCATTACCTTCGAAACCATCCATCTCCACCAGTAACTGGTTCAGAGTCTGTTCGCGCTCGTCATGACCACCACCAAGACCGGCACCACGATGACGACCTACAGCATCAATCTCGTCAATAAAGATAATGCAGGGTGCGTGCTTTTTTGCCTGTTCAAACATGTCACGAACACGTGATGCACCAACACCGACAAACATCTCAACGAAATCAGAACCGGAAATTGTGAAGAAAGGTACTTTGGCTTCACCGGCAATGGCACGGGCAAGTAAAGTTTTACCGGTACCGGGAGGTCCCACCATTAACGCACCACGGGGAATCTTGCCACCAAGTTTCTGGAATTTGGACGGGTCCTTCAGGAAGTCGACCATTTCGGCAACTTCTTCCTTGGCTTCCTCTGCACCGGCAACATCATTAAAAGTTACCTTGATCTGGTCTTCAGAAAGCATACGCGCTTTGCTTTTACCAAAAGACATGGCACCGCGACCGCCGCCGCCGCCCTGCATCTGGCGCATAAAGAATATCCACAGAGCGATCAGGATAAACAGTGGGAACCAGTTAATCAGGATCTGCATAAGCACAGATGGTTTTTCAGGTGGACGTGCCTTGAATTCCACGTTGTTCTTGACCAGGTCGCTGATAAGTCCATCATCACCCGGGCTGAAAGTTGAAAAGCGGGAACCCGAACTCATTGCGCCAGTAATGTCGTTGCCGCTGATCTCAACATTGGTGACGTTGCCCTCACGCACCAACTGTAAAAATTCTGAATAAGGAATCGAGTGTGCAGCCACTTTCTGCCCGGAGAAATTATTAAATACGGACATCAAAACCACTGCAATGATGACCCAAAGAAGAATGTTTTTCGTCATATCACTCATGACATATTTGCCTCATTTGATTGGGACAGAATTTACTCAGATCTGCCATTTCTAAAATTACGATTCCAATTTTCCTAACTTACTACAGTTTCAGGTTCCCGGCTACCAGGTACATTTCGCGGCTTTTCGGGCGGGATGCCTTGGGCTTTTTCATTGAAACAGTCCCGAAATGTTGTCGAACCTGTTTCAGAAACTCTTCAAATCCCTCGCCCTGAAATACTTTGACCACCAGCCAGCCACCTGGTTTCAGATGATTCAGCGCAAATTCCACTGCCAGTTCGCACAGATATATCGCCCTGGGCTGATCAACAGCCGTGACTCCACTTAAATTGGGGGCCATATCCGATAAAACAACATCGACTTTCTCACCATTTAACGTATTTTCGAGGATTTTAAGTACATTATCCTCACGAAAATCACCTTCAATGGTCTTAACATCAACTATCGGGTCGATAGGCAGCAAATCCAGGCCAATGACCAATCCTTTTTCCCCTGCAATTTTTGAGGCTACTTGTAACCACCCACCTGGGGCAGCTCCAAGGTCAACAATGGTCTGGCCTTTTTTTAGAAACTGGCTTTTGTCATTGAGTTCCAATAACTTGTAAACAGCACGTGAACGATAGCCATCCTTAACGGATTGTTTTACATAATCGTCCTTAACGTGTCGGTCTAGCCATTTTTGGCTGGTTTTTGATCTTGCCATTGCTCAATTAATCTGAAAATTTGATTCAGCGAGAACCTGTCTAAATCGGAAGACGCAGCAAGTACTTCCCTGTATGCTTGACTTCGTCATCCCTGACTCAGACACTTCTGATTTAGACTAGCTGCTCACTGACCAATGAATACGGATTTTTCTATTATGCCACTTTCAAAGAATCAAATAAAAAGTTTAAAAAGCCAGGCTCACCACCTGAAACCTGTTGTCATGGTGGGTCAGAATGGTTTGAAAGACAGTATTTTCGAAGAACTGGAAATTGCGCTGGACTTTCATGAGCTCATTAAAGTTAAAATCGCTGCCGACAAGGAAGAACGCGAAGAAATTGCTGAAGAACTGGTTCATTCAAGCAAGGCAGAAATGGTTCAGCATATCGGCCAGATGATTGTACTGTTTCGACGCAACCCGAAAAAACCCAAGATTATTTTACCTTCGAGCTGATTTTGGTGGATCCCAGCTTCCGCAGGGATGGCATCAATTGACGGAACGAGAGAAGTTTGCAACTAGCAAATGAACGAGTGAGTAAAATTTATAACGCCGTAGTGGGCTAAAAAAATCACTCATAGCGAATTTCGAGAATTTCGAGCTCCCTCTGCCCCCCCGGCGCATCCAAAACCGCTACATCACCTTCTTCTTTGCCAATCAATGATCTCGCCAACGGAGAAGTAACGGATATCAAACCTTTCTTAACATCAGCTTCATCTTCGCCAACGATTTGATAAGTCAGTTCTTCTTCCTTATCAAGATCTTCCACATCGACAGTCGCCCCGAAAACAACTTTGCCATTGGCATTCAATGTTTTCACATCAATGATCTGGGCATTCGATAACTTGGCTTCGATATCTTTGATACGGCCTTCAATGAAACTCTGCTGTTCACGGGCAGCGTGATATTCGGCATTTTCCTTGAGGTCACCATGCTCACGGGCTTCAGCAATGGCCTGAATCACTCTTGGCCTTTTGATTGTTTTCAGCTCGTTTAATTCTTCTCGCAGTTTTTCTGCACCGCGAACTGTTAATGGCACTTTACTCATGTTAAGCCTCAAAAATAAATACACTGGCATTGCTCAGGCTGATGCCAGAAATCAAATCTGGTTGGGAATCTGGAAAGTATCTCAGACTAAATAAATACGGGCAAACCTGATTTTTGTAGTCTAATTTAATTAACTGCGTGCAGTTCTTTCAAAGTCGACACACTGAAATCATCCATTTGTTTGAGTGCCATGCAAATCGCCTCGGCACCGGATATGGTCGTTGTGTAGGCAACCTTATGCTGCAATGCAGCCCGACGAATCGAGGCCGAATCTGCCAAAGCCTGTTTACCTTCAGTGGTATTGATGATTAATGTCACCTGATCATTTTTAATCATATCCACAAGATGTGGTCGACCTTCATTGACCTTGTTTATCCTTTCACATTGAATGCCAACATTCTGAATAGCCGTAGCAGTACCACCGGTTGCATAAAGCTCAAAGCCAAGCTCTGAAAGGTCACGCGCCACCATAACTGTTCTTGGCTTATCCGAATCCTTGACAGACAACAGCGCAACTCCACTGGTGGGCAATGAACTGCCACTGCCTTCAATTGCCTTGGCATAAGCTTCACCAAAGGTTTTACCCACTCCCATCACTTCACCCGTGGATTTCATTTCCGGACCAAGCACTGTGTCGACACCAGGGAACTTAACGAATGGGAATATTGCCTCTTTGACAAAATAAGTTTCCGGGATGACCTCTTCCGATATACCCTGCTCTGCAAGTGTTGAGCCGGCCATACAACGTGCAGCTATCTTTGCCAACTGCAAACCCGTTGCTTTTGACACAAAAGGCACTGTCCGGGAAGCACGCGGATTGACCTCCAGGAGATAAATTTCTTCGTCCTTGATAGCAAACTGAGTATTCATCAGGCCGATAACTTTTAATTCCAAAGCCATTTGACGAATCTGTTCACGCATACGATCCTGAATCGCCTGCGGTAAAGTATAAGGTGGCAGTGAACAGGCTGAATCGCCGGAATGCACTCCAGCTTCTTCAATATGTTCCATGATGCCACCTATCAGAACATCTTTTCCGTCACAGATGGCGTCAACATCGACTTCAATGGCATCATCCAGGAACCGGTCAAGCAGTACCGGGGAATCATTGGAAACACTTACCGCTTCACGCATGTAACGCCTAAGGTCTTTCTCGTTATAGACAATTTCCATGGCCCGGCCACCAAGTACATATGAAGGCCGGACAACCAGTGGGTATCCGATCTCCTTGGCAAGTTCCACGGCCTGTTCATCTTCAGTTGCAGTTCTGTTGGGTGGTTGCAGCAGGTTAAGTTTCTCGACCATTTTCTGAAAGCGTTCACGGTCTTCAGCTGCATCAATGGAATCAGGACTGGTACCAATTATCGGAGCACCTGCCTTCTGTAACTTGTCAGCCAGGTTCAGCGGAGTCTGCCCGCCATACTGGACAATGACCCCCGTTGGTTTTTCCAGTTCAATAATTTCGAGCACATCTTCCTGGGTAAGCGGTTCGAAATACAAACGGTCTGACGTGTCGTAATCGGTCGAAACGGTTTCCGGATTACAGTTGACCATGATGGTTTCATAACCATCTTCGCGCATCGCAAAAGCAGCATGCACACAGCAGTAATCAAATTCAATACCCTGGCCTATTCTGTTGGGCCCACCGCCAAGCACCATGATTTTCTTCCTGTCAGAAGGATTGGATTCACACTCCTCTTCGTAAGTCGAATACATGTAGGCAGTTGTAGAGGCGAACTCCGCGGCACAGGAATCAACACGCTTGAAAACAGGCCTTACGCCAAGTTCATGACGTTTGGCACGAATACTGTTTTCATCTGCCTGCAGCAGGTCGGCAATGCGCCTGTCGGAAAAACCCTTGCGCTTTAAAGACAACATACGATCAGCATTTAAACTCTCAATGCCTTCGGCCTTGAGCATTTCCTCTTCCTTGATCAGGTCTTCAATCTGGATAAGGAACCAGGGATCAATTTTGGTGATTTCGTGGATCTCACCCATTGTCATACCGGAACGAAACGCATCGGCAAGAAACCAGACGCGTTCAGCACCTGCCTGACGCAGTTCGTTGGTGATTGTCTTATCGGCCCCCTCGGCATCCAGGTCGATATGGTTACACAAACCATGTTTACCAATCTCCAGGCCACGCAGGGCTTTCTGGAACGACTCCTGGAAAGTCCGGCCTATCGCCATTACTTCACCAACGGATTTCATCTGGGTGGTTAAACGTGAATCGGCCTTGGGGAATTTTTCAAAGGCAAAACGGGGAATTTTGGTCACAACGTAATCAATACTTGGCTCAAAAGAAGCCGGTGTAACCCCACCCGTGATTTCATTGGAGAGTTCATCAAGGGTAAAGCCCACTGCTAATTTGGCGGCAACTTTTGCAATCGGAAAGCCTGTGGCTTTCGAGGCTAATGCAGAAGATCGCGATACCCTGGGATTCATCTCGATAATAATCATCCGACCATTATCGGGATTGATGGAAAACTGAACATTGGATCCACCGGTTTCAACACCAATTTCACGCAGAACTGCCAATGAGGCATCACGCATGATCTGGTATTCCTTGTCAGTCAATGTTTGCGCTGGCGCTACCGTGATGGAATCACCGGTATGAATACCCATTGGATCAAAGTTTTCGATCGAACAAATAATGATGCAGTTGTCATTCTTATCACGCACCACTTCCATCTCGTACTCTTTCCAGCCAAGAATGGATTCTTCTATGAGCAGCTCCGAGGTAGGAGAAAGATCCAGGCCACGCTCGCAGATTTCTTCGTACTCTTCAATGTTATAGGCAATCCCGCCACCAGAGCCGCCCATGGTAAAAGATGGGCGTATGATGGCAGGAAAACCGATTTGCGGTAAAACCTGGTGAGCTTCTTCCATGGAATGCGCAACAGCCGATTTGGGCATATCGAGCCCAATTTTCTGCATTGCCTGCCTGAACAGGTCCCGGTCTTCAGCTTTATCAATGGCATCACGTGAGGCACCGATCATCTCGACGTTGTGTTCATCAAGAATACCTTCTCGTACCAAATCAAGCGCACAGTTCAAAGCGGTCTGTCCACCCATCGTTGGTAACAGCGCATCGGGCTTTTCCCTGGCAATAATTTTTTCGAGCGTTTTCCAGTTAATTGGCTCAATATAAATCGCATCGGCCATGTCCGGGTCAGTCATGATTGTGGCCGGATTGGAGTTAACCAGGATGACCCTGTAACCTTCTTCTCTCAAGGCTTTACAGGCCTGTGCACCGGAATAGTCAAACTCACATGCCTGTCCGATTACGATTGGTCCAGCACCGATGATAAGAATGGAGTTTATGTCTGTACGTTTTGGCATGGCTGACTGTTTATTCCATCAATTCTATAAAGTGATCAAAAACGGGGGCTACATCATGAGGACCTGGGCTGGCTTCAGGGTGTCCCTGAAAACCAAACGCCGGTTTGTCGGTTCGGTGAATACCCTGCAGGGTATGATCAAAAAGTGACTTGTGGGTAATCTTTAAGTTATCTGGCAGACTATCGGCATCAACAGCGAATCCATGGTTTTGACTGCTGATCATGACATTACCTTTCTCAAGGTCCTGCACTGGATGGTTGGCACCATGATGGCCAAATTTCATTTTTACAGTAGTTGCACCACTGGCAAGACCAAGCAACTGGTGACCTAGGCAAATACCGAAGACAGGAATACCGGTTTCAACAATTTCAGCAATAGCCTTGATGGCATAATCACAGGGTTCTGGGTCACCTGGACCGTTGGATAAAAACACGCCATCGGGTTTCATCGACAACACTTCGGATGCCGCTGTTTGCGCAGGAACAACCGTCACTTTACAGCCCCTGTCGACAAGCATGCGCAGGATGTTTCTTTTAACGCCGAAATCATAGGCAACGACATGACGAGGCAATTCGCTCTCATCATCAGGCAGGCCATTTTCAAGCGCCCAGCTACCCTGCTTCCATTCGTAAGCGGTCGAGGTAGTTACCTCTTTGGCCAGATCCATACCTTTCAAACCGGCAAATTCCTGTGCCAGTTTCAATGCCTGCGCTTCATCGCAGTCACCGGCCATCAGACAAGCATTTTGCGCACCTTTTTCACGCAGAATTCGTGTAAGTTTACGCGTGTCAATATTGGCCAAGCCGATGATATCGTGTTCGGTCAGGTAATCTGAAAGTGTTTTTTGATTGCGCCAGTTGCTTGCCAGCAATGGCAGATCTCTGATTATCAAACCGGCCGCATGAATCTGGTCAGATTCTTCGTCTTCGTTATTTGTACCGGTATTGCCGATATGAGGATATGTCAGGGTAACGATTTGTTTTTTGTAAGAAGGATCGGTAAGAATTTCCTGGTAACCGGTCATGGATGTATTGAAAACGACTTCTCCAACAGAAGAGCCTGTTGAACCGATGGACTCGCCTTTAAAAACCGTTCCATCCTGAAGTACTAATATCGCCGGCGCGCTCACGAATTCTCCCCAAAAAGCCGCAGTTAACCAAGGCTACCGAACAGGACAACCAAAGTTAAACGTTACTGAAAGTTGTTATGGAAGCTGATGCTTTCTGGAATCAGAATTCTACGGCAATAGGCAGTCGTATGTCTAATGGTTTATCCAAATCGCTAAAAATCCGGGTAGTAATATTGTAACTGGCTTAAATTGGCATGCCCAATGTCAACCCTTCAACGATGTTGCGAAGATATTTACCAGAATATTAATTAAGATTTTGCTTTACCCAACTGACGATGCCCTGTGCATTGGTAGCGCCAGCCATTCTCGCCACTTCACGACCACCCTGGAATAAAACAAGACTTGGAATACTGCGGATACCATATTGCATCGACAGATTTTGCGCACGCTCGGTATCAACTTTGGCAAGACGAACATGAGGAGCCAGCTGTTGTGCCGCTTGTTGGAAAGCCGGTGCCATCATTTTACAGGGACCACACCACTCGGCCCAGAAATCCACCAGTACCGGAAGCCCTGACTGACTGATATGACGGTTGAAATTGTGCTCTGACAAGTTCACTGGCGCATGAGTAATCAGGGCCTGTTTACACTTACCACACTTGCCGCCATCTGCCAGCCTGTCAGCGGGAACCCGGTTTATCGCATCACAATGCGGACATACGACCTGAATCTTTTCCATATTCTTATCCAGTTGAATAATCGATACTAAACCTTACATTGGAGCTTAGCTGTCGATTTTCAAGTTTAAGCAGCTATGAAATAATTCAATTTAATTAATTCAGGTCTGTATTTTTTGCGAGAAACAAATAATGACTTCACCCTTTTCTATCGATGTAAACGAAGCCGACTTCAACCAGGCGGTTGTAGAAGCATCTTACCAACAACCCGTGCTAGTGGATTTTTGGGCAAGCTGGTGCCAGCCCTGCCAGATATTGAAACCAATCCTCGAACAGCTTGCTGATGCCTACCAGGGAAAGTTCCTGTTGGCGAAAGTCAATACCGAAGAAGCCCAGCAGATCTCAATGCAGTTTGGTATCCGCAGTATTCCAACCGTTAAATTATTCAGAAATGGTGAAGCTGTTGATGAATTCATGGGTGCACTGCCCGAACCTGAAATAAGAGCCTTTCTGGATAAAAACATTCCCCGGGAATCTGATGCAATGCTGGAACAGGCCGATGCATTGTTGGCCCAGGGCGATACCGAAGCAGCAATGGAGCTGGTCAAGCAGGCTAACCAGATGGATCCTGAAAACTATCGTTGTTTAATCGCTTATGCTCGCATCTGTGCCACTACTGGTAATATGGAAGAAGCCAGAACTGTTCTGGATGCATTGCCAGATGAACAGAAAGAAAGCCAGGAAGTTACCACCCTGCTGTCCCAGATGGAATTTGACAAAATTGCAGGACATGACACATCCACGGATGAACTCGTTCAACAACTTGAGCAGGACCCCGAAAACAGTGAAACACGTTACAAGCTTGCCGCCGCCCAGGTTATCGAAGGAGATGTTGAACAGGCCCTTGAAAATCTGATGACCATCATGAAAAAAGATCGCGAATTTAATGACGATGCGGCGCGTAAAATGATGTTTAAAATCTTCGATTCCCTGGGAGATCACCCGTTGGTGGCAACCTACCGCCGTAAAATGATGAGTTTGATTTACTAGCTGGATAGTATTGATGAGTTTACTTGATGACATTCATCAGCAGGCGGATGCCAAGCGCCGTGAGATAGACAACGCTGAAAAACGGGCCGAACATTTCGATCAGATTTACCTGTCGAAAATCAATCCGGCTTTGAAGAAAACCTACGCCTACCTCAATGACCTGATCAACGAACTCAACTTTATAGATGACCCGGTTGTTTGCTCTTACAAAATCCCCGGCCTGAATGAACCCCAGGAAAATTTTTATCACGGTAAATACAACATTGCCACTAACAGCAGTGAACGTATGACCGAGATCCGCATCAGCTTTATCTGCTTGCGTGATAAGCCAATCCATTTCCTGATTGAAAATGATAACCAGGCCAATTCTGTTTCAGACGAATTGTTCCGTTTTAATATCGGTTACGACCAGCGTCCTGTGTATGACAATCGCAATCGAAAAATCGGCACTTATTTTGATTTAACCGGCCAGATTGCCGTTCAGGTCAGAATTTCCGTCATTCCAAATTCAGCCCGGGTAAAAGTCGAGGCACATAACTTCCCGTCACTTGGCATATTCGATAAAACCTTTGAACCCGATGAAATTCTGGACAACTTCGCAGACCAGGTAGGCCTGTTCATTCTGCGCCGTGACAACGACATCATGAAATTTGAACTGCCTGCCGAAACACGTGCAGCCCTGCAGGAAAAACTTAAAGCAGATAATGACAGGAAGAAACTTGAAAACATAAAGGCCAGGCTTTACAACCCGAATGCCGTTCAGGAAAACAAGGCGCCCAAACCGGGTTTTTTCAAACGACTTTTCTCACGCAATAAACTTTAGCGATCAGGTCTGAATATCGTTGCCTCTGATAACACCGCGCAGACGCTGGTAATGATCGTCACGGGCTTTCTCAATCAGTCTTTGCACCTCTTCATGATCAACATTCAGATTCTCAAGCGTGATTGCTGCGACAATTAAACTGGATTCAAGTGATTCTGGTACCACCGTGTCAGCACCTGCCTCTTCGATAGACTCCATATCATGATCATCCCGGGTTCTGACAACAATGGGAATATCTTTATTGATACCGCGAGCCATCTCGACGATACGTTTGGCAAGACTTGCTTCATGGAAAGTAACCACCAGGGCGGAAGCATCATTGATACCTGCCAACTCCAACGTTTCCCTGTGGGATGAGTCTCCGTAGCGCACCGGCTCACCATTTTCGAATGCCTCTGCGATCAGGCTAGGGTCAACATCAAGTGCCAGGTAATCAAAACCTTCCTCTTTTAGAAAACTTGCGAGGTTCTGCCCCACGCGCCCAAAGCCTGCGATAATGACATGTTTGTGATGACGGGACGCTTCTTTCTTGAGTGACATGTCAGCTTCTGTTCGCTCGGCCCGATAACTGCTGCAGAATCGCTTTGCCAGTAAGCCGTTATTACGGATGATAATTGGCGCCAGCAACATACTCAGCACCGTGGCAGCAAGAATTGGCTGCACCTGTACATGATCCACCAGTCCATGTGCCAGCGCGAGTGCCAGAATCGCAAATCCAAATTCACCGCCCTGGCCGAGCACGGCACCACTTCTTAAGGAAACACCGGTTTCCTGACCGGAAATTTTAACAAGGATAGCAATCAAGCCGCCTTTGCCAACTATCACACCAACCGTTAACAGGATTACCCAGGGCCACTGTTCTATAAACACCTGGGGATCAAGTTCTGTACCAACAACAATAAAGAACAGTCCCAGCAATACATCCCGGAAAGGTCTGACTTCGGTTTCGATCTGATGTTTGAACTCTGTCTCTGCGAGCATCACACCTGCCAGGAAAGCACCCAGAGCCAATGACAGTCCCATGTACTGGGTAATCCAGGCAGCCAGGAGAGCAACCAGCAAGATAGTCAGGGTAAACAATTCAATTGAATAAGCAGCAGCTACATATCGCATTAACGGCCTTAACAACCAGTGACCTGCAGCAAACATAATCACAAAGGCCAACACTGCTTTAAGGAAGGCCATGCCAAATGCCATGGTCATATTTTCAGAGGCACCGGCCAGGATCGGAATTGCAACCAGAAAAGGCACAACAGCCAGGTCCTGGAACAACAGGATGCCAAGGGCATTTCTTCCATGGCGGGACTGCATTTCCAGTTGTTCCTGCAGTTGCTTAATAACAATTGCTGTTGATGAAAGTGCCAGCGCCCCGCCCACTGCAATCGCAGCTTCAAGGCTGAGCCCGGACCACATAGCAATCACTATGGTCGATAACGTCGACAGTAAAACCTGGACGCCACCCAGGCCGAGAAGAATCTTTCTCATTGAAAGCAGGTATGGAATGGACACTTCCAGACCTATCATGAACAACAGAAAGACTACGCCAAGTTCAGCAAGAAACTCTATCGTGTGCCCAGTTGGAATCCAGTCGAGAACATTTTGACCGGCCAGCACACCCACTACCAGGTAACCAAGTATTGGCGGAAGATGAATTCGCCTCATCAAGACCAGTGTTATCACTGATAGAGAGAGTAAAATTAAAATACCATCTAACGCATGATGACCCATTATAGTTTTTTTCCGACGTTTATTTTTTCACTTTGATACAATAAATCGCTGCACAGTACACCATATTCTAAACAGGCGACATAAAATGTTTGATTTTTCATATGTTCTAAAAGGTTTTGGCATGATGCTGAAACCCGGACTAAAACGCTACGTGATAATTCCCATGCTGATATCGATCCTGGTCTTAAGCCTGTTTGTGAGCGTGGGGTATGTTCAGTTTGACAATTTTATGTCTACCATGATGCCGCAGGATGGCTGGCTTATGTATCTTAGCTGGCTGCTATGGCCAGTCTTCGCACTGGTATTCGTATTTATTATTTTTTATGGCTTTACCTTTATTGCCAATTTAATCGGTGCTCCGTTTAACAGCAAACTGGCTGAGGCCGTTGCCATCAAGCTTGATCCGAATGTGGATTTGCCGGAGTCGGACCCATTCCTGAAAGATGTTTCCAAGAGCATTGGTTCGGAACTGAGAAAAATTCTTTATTACCTGTTACGCGCTATGCCGTTACTGGTACTTGTATGGATACCTTTGACGAGTCCATTTGCATCAATTGCCTGGCTGTTGTTCAGTGCATGGTTTTTAACGATTGAGTACACAGGTTACCCACTTGAAAACCAGAAACTTCTGTTTAAAGAACAGCGCAAGTTATTAAGAAAAAAGCCGATCTCGGCACTTTCATTTGGTGCAGGCGTTTCAGTTTTAATGTTTATTCCGATAATCAACCTGGCTGTTATGCCCGCTGCGGTTGCAGGTGCGACGATTTACTGGCATGAGAAATTGAAAGCCTAGCGGGTTTATTTTTGTAAATACTCCGCAAGCCTTCTGACACCTTCCTTTAAATTCTCAAGTGACGTGGTAAAAGCAAAGCGCACAAATTTCTCAGCCTGGTTGGCACCAAAATCAATACCCGGTGTTATTGCAACACCGGCGTTATGCAACAGGTCAACCGAAAACTGGTAACTGTCGCCGGTTAAACCTGAACAATCCATGTAGAGATAAAATGCGCCGCCGGGTTTTGAATGCAGTTTGAATCCCAGTTTTTCCAGTTCAGGAATTAAATAATCTCGCCTTCGCTGAAACTCACGGGTGCGCCTGGCAAGTTCACTCAAGGTATCAGGCCTGAATGCCTCCAGTGCTGCAATCTGCGCCATTGTCTGGGCGGCAAGAAAAACGTTCTGCGCAAAACGGTCAGCAGCATCAACAAATTCATCAGGCACAACCAACCAGCCCAGGCGCCAACCGGTCATATCAAAATATTTTGAAAAGCTGTTAATGACAAAAAGGTTCTCTGTACCGGTTTGCAACGCTGTAACTGAATCGCTGTCGAAATTTATACCCTGGTAAATTTCATCCATTATCAGGTAAGCATCTTTTTCAGCCAGGAAACGGCCAAGCGAGTGCATTTCTTCCAGTGAAACGGTATTACCTGTCGGGTTGGAAGGTGATGCCAGCAGCACTGCCTTTACATTGTCCTGCCAGTTGGCCCGCGCGATTTCGGTATTTATCTGGTAGTCAGTGGAATGATCCACCGGGATAGATAAAGGCTCACCTTCAACCAGCCTGACAAAATGACGGTTACAGGGATAACCCGGGTCAGTCAGCATAACGGCATCACCGGGGTTGATCAGCAGGCTCATTAATAATTGCAAAGCTCCTGACGAACCGGGTGTCACAATAACCCTCGAGGGATCTAATTTCACTGAAAACTGTGTTTGGTAGTAATCAGCAATAGCCTGTTTAAGTACTGGCAAACCAGTTGCCGGCGTATAATGGGTACGCCCTTCCTCCAGTGCCTTTATGCCTGCCTTAGTGATCTGTGCAGGTGTGTCAAAGTCTGGCTCACCCACTTCCATGTGAATAATGCTTTTACCCTGGGCTTCGAGCTGCCTGGCCTGGGCAAGAATTTTCATGACATGAAATGGCGCTATGTCATTCATGCGCTCTGCTATGACTTTATTATTATTCATTGCCTAATATTTCTTTATTACATTATTACATTGAGAGCACATCGTTCAGCGAAACAAAGCCATCTGGTAATGAATTGCCAGTTATCAGTTTTGCGGGCTTTCCCGGTTCCCCGAGTTGATCCAGAACCATGCTGGCTCCGTTGAAATTATGATCCCGTGTATAGTCATTGACGGTTACCAGCAACCTTTCGATACCGGCATCAATGACCGATTTAACACCATTTTCTGAATCCTCAAACGCAACCACCTCATCAGGTTTCAGCTGCATTTTCTCCAGGGTGTAAGTATATATATCCGGTGCCGGCTTTTTGGCAGGCACAATATCCCCGGCAGCGATCACTTCAAACCAGTCAATCGACTCTTTACCCAGGGTATTTTCAAGCAATGCAGTGACATTTTCTGGTGTCGTCGTTGTGGCAATAGCCAATCGAATACTGGCCTGACGGGCTTCATTAAGCAGTCTCTCCACCCCCGGCCTTAAAGGAATGCCGCCCTCTCCCAGCAATCGTGTGTAATGCGCTGTTTTAGCCTTGTGTAAATCGGCAATATAGCCGGCCAGATCATCCACTGGTGGTGGCGGCACCTGGTATTTTTCCAGGTAATAACGCATGCGCTCCTTGCCTCCGGTCACAGAAAGCAGGTCCCCGTAGATATCCACGGTCCAGTGCCAGTCGAGGTCTGCCTCCTGAAAAGCCCGGTTAAAGGCTACTCTGTGACCGTCTTTTTCTGTATCTGCCAACGTGCCATCAACGTCAAAAAGCAATGCCTTGATGTCCGACATATGATTCTCCCTGTAAAATTTTGCTGAACCTTATCCCACTTCAGCCCGTTTATCACCCCTCATCGCCAAGAAATCTATTTGAGATCAAGCAGAGGTCAAGGAGAAAATATGTTGCCTGCCAGGAAACATTTTGATATAGATAGCGGCCTTAAAAATTTGACTCACAATTTTAACCACTTAATCAGTCACTGGAGAAACGTCGCATGGCGGCCAAGAAAAAAAGCCAAAGCACAGTGAATTCGCTCGGAATAACGCCTTATAAAACCAAAAAAGGCGAAGATTACATGAGTGATGCCATGGAGCAGCATTTCAAAGAACTTTTGGAAGCCTGGAAACAGAACCTGCTGGAAGGTTTTGACAAAACTGTTCACCACATGCAGGACGAAGCTGCCAACTTTCCCGACCCTAACGACAGGGCTTCCCAGGAAACAGATTTCAGCATTGAACTGCGCACACGTGACCGAGAACGCAAATTGATCAAGAAAATCGATTCCACGCTCGACAAAATTGCTGAACATGATTACGGCTACTGTGAAACCTGCGGCATCGAAATTGGTGTTGCCCGCCTTGAGGCGCGCCCAACGGCTGATCTCTGCATCGACTGTAAAACACTCGATGAGATTAAAGAAAAACAGAAAGCATAACTAAACAAAAAGACCGGCCCTGCCGGTTTTTTTGTATCATGAAGAAGCCCCTCCCTCCCTACACTGGCCGATTTGCCCCTTCTCCGACAGGCCCCATGCATGCGGGCACAATCGTTGCCGCAATGGCCAGTTACCTGGAAGCAAAACAACACGAAGGTCAATGGTTACTGCGCATTGAAGACCTCGACCCTCCCCGCGAAGTACCCGGCTCAGCCGATGCCATCATCAGATCCCTGGACAACCTTGGCTTTGAATGGGACCAGGCCATTCTTTACCAGTCGAATCGTCATGAAGCCTACCGGGAAACTGTAAACTGGTTACTTGATAAAAACCTGGCTTACGCCTGTGACTGCAGCAGAAAGACCATTGCAGAATCTGCCATTAGAGAATCAAGAAGCAATCAAACCGGGCAGAACGAATCAGATGAACAGATGTACCCGGGTTTTTGCCGGAAACGTCATTTAAAGGCCGAAGGCAACGTCGCAATAAGAATTTTAACCGATAACACCGTGGATAATTTTTTTGACCTGATTGCCGGGAAAATCAGCTACAACCTGGAGAAACAGTGCGGAGATTTTGTCATTCAGCGTAAAGACAAACTTTATGCCTATCAACTGGCTGTGGTTATTGACGATGCATTTCAAAACGTGACCGATGTTGTCAGAGGTGCCGACCTGCTTGGTTCAACACCCAGGCAAATTCACCTGCAGAAAATCCTTGGCCTCGACAGACCAAAATATGCACATATCCCGTTACTACTGGATAATAACGGTGAAAAATTCAGCAAAAGCAGTTTCCAAGGTAAACCACCTGAAAACAACCTTAATTCACTGCTGAAATCGTGGCATCATTTGAAACAATTAAAAACCAGCGCCGATGACTTCGAGCACAAGGAGGATTTCTGGCGATGGGCCATAATCAACTGGGATATTAACCGGGTTAAAATAAATGACTGATGAATCTGCCACGGCATATGACATTCTTGGTGGTGAAACCGGGGTTAGAAAACTGGTAGACAGCTTTTATGACTACATGGACTCAATGCCCGAAGCCAGCGAAATCCGTGCATTACATGCCAAAAGCCTGAAAGCTTCCCGCGATAAACTTTTTCTGTTTCTGTCAGGCTGGCTTGGCGGCCCGGACCTGTATATCCAGAAATACGGCCACCCGATGCTGCGACGCCGCCATCTGCCTTTCCCGATTGGCGTCAATGAAAGAGACCAGTGGATGCTTTGCATGCAAAAAGCCCTGGCAGATATGCAGTTACCTGCTGACATTGAACAGCGCCTTGTTCAGGCTTTCTTCCAAACCGCTGATCACATGCGTAACAAACCCGAACATGATGCCCAGGAAAATGGTGATGGTGAAGGCGGACTAAAAATATTTAGCCCCGGAACAAAATAAACGTTAAAGTTATTTACATCAGTAAAAATAACCAACAAATCAAACATCCCGGATGGATATCTTTACATCGGCACTAGGTTTAACCAAGCAGGTCAACGGCTTTGAACTGGCACGTTACCTGATTGACCGTATCGAACAGGAATTCACCCCGATTGATGCTGACGTATTTGAGGTTTACGGTGTTTCCGGCGACTACTCAAAAAATGATATTCCAAATGTAGAAAATATTACGGTACGCCGATTTAATTACACCGGTAATACGCAAAGAAAAACATCAGACCTGACCGAGTTTCACCGGGCCATTGTTTCCGGTCGCCCTCTGATTGTTAATGACGAAAAAAACGACCTTGAAAAAATCGTCATCCCGGTACCCAGCAAATGTGGCCCCTTAAGACTTGTTGTTGTCAGTGGTGTCGATGAATCACCGATGATGCGCGTCATGCTGTTTCAGACTGTCGAACTGTTCACCAATTTAATCATGCTGCATGACAGCCATGAGCGTGACCAGTTGACCGGCCTGATGAATCGCCAGACGCTTTATGATTTTTATGACAGAACTTTAGAACGCGCGGTTGACGACGGTAACTGCTTTTTTCTTGCCATGTGTGACATCGATCACTTCAAGGAAGTTAACGATACCCATGGCCATCTAACCGGCGACAAGGTATTACTGGATTTTGCAAAAATCCTGGAAAGCAGTTTTCGCTATAATGATGCCCTGTTCCGGTTTGGCGGCGAAGAATTCATTGTACTGTTTCGCTGCAAAAATCCCGAAGTTGCCAAAAGCATACTTAACCGCTTCAGGGAATCCGTTGAACAGCATCTGTTTGGCATTGCTGGCCACATCACTGTCAGTGTCGGCTTTGTTGAATCAAAACTTGATAAGAGCGCAGATTCTCTCATCGGTAAAGCCGATATGGCCCTTTACTATGCCAAGGGCAATGGACGCAACCAGGTGATCAGTTATGATGATATTCAGTTAGACAATACCAGCCATTCTTAAATTTTACAGGACCCGATCATGACCACTGTATCGACGACTCCCTTTAATGATCAAAAACCGGGTACTTCCGGCTTACGTAAAAAAGTTAAAGTTTTCCAGCAACCAAATTACCTGGAAAATTTCGTTCAATCGATTTTCAACGCCATTGACGGTGTTAATGGCAAAACATTGGTGTTGGGTGGTGATGGCCGCTTTTATAATACGACCGCCATTCAAACCATCACACGCATGGCAGCAGCTAATGGCTGCGCCAAAATGATTATTGGTCAAAATGGTCTGCTTTCCACTCCGGCTGCCTCGGCCGTGATCCGAAAATATAAAACGGATGGCGGCATCATTTTATCTGCCAGTCATAACCCGGCCGGACCCGATGAAGATTTCGGCATCAAGTACAACATCAGTAATGGTGGCCCTGCCCCGGAAAAAATCACCGATAGAATTTTCGATATTTCTCAATCAATTTCTGAATATCAAATCCTCGATAGTGCTGACATCAATCTCTCTGAAACCGGTTCCCATAGCCTTGATGAAATGCAAATTGAAATTATTGACCCGGTTGCAGATTACGCCGAACTGATGCAGTCCATCTTTGATTTTGATGCCATACGCAACCTGTTCAAATCCGGCTTTAGCATGACTTTCGACGCCATGCATGCGGTAACCGGACCCTATGCAAAAGCTATTATTGAAGATCAACTCGGCGCGTCGGCAGGCACAGTTAGAAATGGCGTTCCACTGGAAGACTTCGGCAAAGGCCATCCTGACCCCAACCTGGTTTATGCCAAGGAGCTGGTTGAAATCATGTGGAGTGATAATGCGCCTGATTTCGGTGCCGCATCAGACGGCGATGGCGACCGCAATATGGTTTTGGGACAAAGCTTCTTTGTGACACCATCTGATTCACTCGCAGTTTTAACTGCCAACGCAACTCAAATTCCCGGATACAAAGCAGGCATCAGCGGAGTGGCCCGTTCCATGCCAACCAGTGAAGCGGCTGACAATGTTGCCAAAAAGCTGGGAATCAATAACTACGAAACACCAACCGGCTGGAAGTTTTTCGGCAACCTGCTCGATGCAGACAAGGTAACTTTATGCGGCGAGGAAAGCTTTGGCACCGGTTCAAATCATGTCAGGGAAAAAGACGGTTTATGGGCGGTACTGTTCTGGTTGAATCTTCTGGCGTTCAAGAAACAGTCTGTTAAAGAAATAGTCGAGTCACACTGGGCTGAATATGGTCGCAACTACTACTCACGCCATGACTATGAAAATCTCGACAGTGACCTTGCCAAAACCTTCATGACTGAACTGGAAAACATGCAGCAAGACCTTGTTGGTAACAAGCTTGGCAATTTAAGCGTGAGTTATGCCGATAATTTCAGTTATCACGATGAAATTGACGGCAGCACATCGGCCCGCCAGGGACTGCGTTTTGGCTTCACTGATGGCTCACGGATTGTCTTCAGGCTTTCAGGAACCGGTACAGTGGGTGCGACACTGCGAATTTACTTTGAACGATTCACCAGTAACCCATCAGAACTGGATCAGGATACCCAGGAAACCCTGGCTGACCTGATTGCGCTGGTCGAAGACATTATTGACCTGAAAAACCGCAGCGGCCGAAGCGGCCCTACTGTGATAACTTGATGGCATAAGCTTGACAAGAAAGCCGTTTTCACTAAAATACGCGCTTCTTTGCGGGAATAGCTCAGCTGGTAGAGCACAACCTTGCCAAGGTTGGGGTCGCGAGTTCGAATCTCGTTTCCCGCTCCAAATTCGTTAACGGTACAAACCCCGGTATTCCAGCCGGGGTTTTTACCTTGAGGCCACACTAAACGGCTGAGTGGCAGAGTGGTTATGCAGCGGCCTGCAAAGCCGTGGACGCCGGTTCGATTCCG
>CALAZS010000066.1 GCA_937926265.1 uncultured Gammaproteobacteria bacterium | reverse complement strand
TTTAGGTAAATAATTTCTAGTTTATTTATCTTCGTCCTGTTTTTTTAACTCTTGCTGCCTTTTTAATTCTTCTTTTAGACGCTTTTCAAAACTGTCTTTATCTTTGTGACGTAAATAAACCGAACCGATTTTATAGAGCACAATCACCAGCAGGATAAAGATTACAATATTACCAAGAATGTGCATGTTAATTTCAGAAACCTAAATACTAATACTCATGGGACTGGTTCAATGATAAACCATATTATTGTCGGTCATCCCCCAGTCCACTTCAACGTGCTTTTTCATATCTGTAGCTAACCGGGGCCGGCCTAGCGTGGTCAAAAAGGCAAATCTTCGCTAATCTGCTAAAAATTTTATTGGTCTGGAAGACTCTACAATGGCAATAAATCCGCTTTGGCGATGGTTTGATAATACCTTTCTCGATCTTGGTCGACAGTTTCGTTGGTCTTATCTGCCGCCCCTGATGATTTACGTTGCGGCCGGCGTTCAGGGTTTGACCGCAATCGTCGGCACCTTTTTTATCAAGGAATATCTTGACCTGTCAGCCGCTTTCCTGGCTGGCCTGGCATTCTGGGCGGGTGTCCCCTGGACACTGAAAATGCCGATCGGCCACCTGGTCGACCTGGTATGGCGACGCAAGGCACTACTGGTGTATTTCGGTGCCACATTGATCACCGCCAGCCTGCTGATCATGTATGGCATCATAGCGCATCTTGAAGTAATGGTTTCGATCATGCAGCCAGAGGCCTGGTTCGTGATCGCCACGCTGCTGGCACCAACCGGTTACGTCATCCAGGATGTTGTCGCCGATGCAATGACGGTCGAGGCGGTGCCGACAATTGATGAACACGGCAATCCTTACCAGGAAGCCGATATCAAGGTCATGCACACAACTATGCAAACCCTTGGTCGCATCGCCATTATTGGTGGCCTGGCAGCCGTTGGTATCCTCAACATCACCATGTTTGAAGGTGTTGAGGATATGAGCGAGGCTGCCAAGATTGAGACCTATGGCCAGATCTACCTTATCGCACTGGTTATTCCGGTTTTGTCGATATCAGGCGTCATCCTCGGTGGCATGATACTGAAGCGGCGTGCAGCGCGCCTGATCTCGCTGGGCCAGGATCATGCTGCGATCGACCGCCTGCTCTTCGCGCCCGCTGCTGAAGTCAGGCCAAACTGGTGGATTCTGGGTGGCAGCCTGGTGTTCGCGGTCTTCACCCTGTCCATGGGAATCAGCCAGGTCCCGCTGGCTCAGGAAATCGTATTCACCGGTTCTATGGCGATCATCCTTTTCCTGATGTATCGCTTACTGCTCGAGTTGCAGCCGGAAGCACGCAACATGCTGATAGGTACCGCAGTTATCATTTTCATATTTCGCGCGGTTCCATCAGCAGGGCCGGGCTATAGCTGGTTTACCATTGATGAGCTTGAATTTGATCAGCAATTCCTGTCGGTGCTGCAGCTGATAGGCGCGCTGTTGACAATCCTTGGCATGATAGTGCTTCGGCCAATGATGGCGAAGCGACCGATCGCTTTTGTAATTGTGGTGCTGACCATCGCCGGATCATTGCTGATACTGCCAAATATCGGGCTTTACTATGGTCTGCACGTCTGGACCTCGGCTCACACCGGTGGTGTCGTCGACGCCCGCTTCATTGCAGTGATTGACACCATGATCGAATCGCCATTGGGGCAAGTCGCGATGATTCCGATGCTCGCCTGGATTGCGCAGAATGCACCGCCACACCTGAAGGCAACCTTTTTCGCGGTTATGGCATCGTTTACCAATCTCGCGTTGTCAGCATCCAGTCTTGGCACACGTTATCTGAACGAGATATTTGTCATCACCCGCGAGGTCCGTGATCGCCTGGCCGACATCACCACCACTGCGGCCGATTACAGTGAGCTTGGCTGGTTGTTAATCAGTGTGGCTCTGATTGGTTTGCTGGTACCGCTTCTGTCGGTCCTGCTGATTCAGCATTCGCGGTTCCATTCAAGACAGTAATGGCTTTAGGTCATTACTTTTAGGGTAAAATGGGTTATCTTTACTCGTAAGTATTCGATGGTTACAATCAGATCATCAGATCAGACAATAAGAACCAGCTCTCCTAATTAATACATACCAATGAGCATTATAATGTCCAAAAGCAAGATAACTGCTTTCCCTTCCTTGTCGCACAATATTTCAATGCATATTCTTTATATCGGAGATTGATTGAATGACATTGCCAATCATTGTAGCCATACCTTTCCTTGGTGCAATACTGGTGTCCTGGCTGGGTACCCGGGGCCGGATGTTATCCGCTTATGCTACTACGATTGTCAGTTTCAGTGCCTTGATGCTGCTGTTGCCACTGGTGCAGACGGTGATGCAGGGCGAAATATTATTATGGCGTTATGACTGGCTGACTTCTGCTGGTCTGTCATTAAGTTTCAGACTGGATGGCTTGGGGCTTCTGTTTGCCCTGATGATACTGGCCATTGGTTTGCTGGTAATTTTGTATGCCCGCTATTACCTCTCTGAAAAAGATCCGATGGGTCGTTTCTATGCCTATCTGCTCATGTTTCAGGGCTCCATGCTGGGCATTGTTCTTTCTGAACACATCATCCAGTTGTTGATTTTCTGGGAATTAACCAGCATCAGTTCGTTCCTGTTAATCAGCTATTGGAGGCACCGTGAGGATGCACGTAAAGGTGCACGCATGGCCCTTGCCATAACTGGTGGTGGCGGACTGGCTATGCTGGCAGGCTTCCTGCTGCTGGGTGAAATTGTCGGAAGTTATGAACTGACCGCTATCCTCGCCTCTGCAGAACAGATTCGAGAACATCCCTGGTATTTGCCGACCCTGGTGTTGATTTTACTAGGTGTTTTCACCAAATCAGCTCAGTTTCCGTTTCATTTCTGGTTGCCGCATGCCATGGCTGCCCCGACACCCGTCAGCGCCTATTTACATTCTGCAACCATGGTCAAGGCTGGCGTATTCCTGTTGGCGCGTTTTTTTCCGGCTTTGTCTTACACACCGGAATGGTCCTGGCTGGTCGGTGGAGCCGGTTTACTGACGCTTTTAATCGGTGCTTATACAGCCCTGTTTAAACATGACCTTAAAGGTCTTTTGGCTTATTCGACCATCAGTCACCTGGGCCTGATTACCCTGCTGTTTGGTATTGGAACCCCACTTGCGGCAGTTGCGGGTGTTTTTCATATTATGAATCATGCGACATTCAAGGCGTCGCTGTTTATGGCTGCAGGTATAATTGATCATGAGGCTGGCTCACGTGATATGCGTAAACTCAATGGTCTCTGGAAATACATGCCATACACGGCTGTTTTGGCAATGGTGGCATCTGCTGCAATGGCTGGCGTACCTCTGCTGAATGGTTTCCTGTCCAAAGAAATGTTTTTTGCCAAAACGGTGCATCTGACTGATGCAGGCACCGTTCCCTGGTTGCCGATCCTGGCTACCCTGGCCGGTGCATTTGCTGTGGCATACTCTTTACGCTTTATTCACGATGTGTTCTTCAATGGCGAGCCTATTGATTTACCGAAGACACCACATGAACCACCCCGCTGGATGAAACTGCCTGTTGAGATTCTTGTGGTTCTCTGTCTTGCCGTGGGTATCTTCCCTGCCTGGACTTTTGGGCCTCTGCTCGCATCTGCCGCTTCCTCAACGCTGCAGGCTGATCTACCTGCATATAGCCTGTCGATATGGCATGGTTTTAATGCGGCGCTTGCCATGAGTCTTGTCGCATTGGTCGGTGGCATAATTATCTACCTGGTTCGTAAACCGCTATTCCGGTGGCACGAAAACAGTATTGCGCATATTGATGCCAGGAGCATGTTCCTGTGGCTGGAGCAGAAAATTTTTGGCTTTGCTGAAGCCTTAAATCCAATCCTGCACCGCACTTCTCTGCAGCGCATGGTTGCAGTGACGATGCTTGCAGCTATATCTGTAGCTTTCGCAGGTTTTTGGGGCTTTGGATCGATAACCGGTTCACAACCTCTCTCCCCGGTTGACCCGGTCAGCCTGGTCGCAGCATTGACTTTAATAGGTGCGGCCATAGGCACGGTTATTCTTCATCGGCAACGATTCATGGCATTGCTGATGTTAAGTGTTGTTGGCCTGATCGTCGCACTGACCTTTGTAAAATTTTCAGCACCTGACCTGGCGTTAACTCAGCTCACAGTAGAGGTTGTCACCATCGTTCTGCTATTGCTGGCCCTGTATTTTCTTCCCTCAATAACACCTCGTGAGTCCGGTGCCGGTCGACACACCCGGGACCTTGTTCTCGCAGGGCTTGCAGGTGTCGGCGCTGGCGGCCTTGCATGGGCAGTACTGACACGGCCTTATGAATCAATCGCAGGTTATTTCCTGGAAAACAGTGTTCCCGGAGGTGGCGGCACCAATGTTGTGAATGTCATTCTGGTTGATTTTCGCGGTTTTGATACGCTCGGAGAGATAACCGTACTTGCGATTGCGGCGATAGGCATATATGCCTTACTGGAAGGATTGCGCCTTACTGCACCAGAACAGGACAATAGCGGTCGACCATGGAATTGGGATGTGCACCCAATCATTCCTGCAGCGTTCTCAAGGCTGTTGTTACCCCTGGCGCTGTTAGTGGCTATTTTTGTACTGTTACGGGGTCATAATTTACCTGGTGGCGGCTTTATCGCCGGTCTAATTACTGCTGTTGCACTGATAACCCAGTACCTGGCCAATGGTATTGAATGGACCAAAACGCGTATGAGTACCGGCCTACCGCCAATGATAGGTATCGGGTTATTACTGGCAACTTTAACCGGCGTGGCCAGCTGGCTGTTTGGCTATCCTTTCCTGACCACGACGTTTACCCATGTTCATTGGCCGTTAGTAGGTGAATTTGAAGTCGCTTCAGCAATGGCTTTTGATCTGGGTGTGTTCATGGTGGTAGTTGGAGTCACACTTGTGATTTTGATCCGGCTTGGCCAGTTGCATGATAATAACCGCCCTGAACATACAGCTACAGATGCAACTAATAATTCACCAAAACATGCAATGGAGAGCGGAAAATAATGGAAGCATTGATTGCTATCGTCATTGGTGTACTGACAGCAAGTGGCGTTTATCTAAGCCTGCGGGGCAGGACTTTTCCTGTAGTGCTTGGCCTGACTCTTATGTCATATGCAGTGAACCTTTTTTTATTCGTCATGGGCCGCTTGATGATCGGCGTGCCACCAGTTATCCAGGAAAATGCCTCTTACGCTGACCCATTACCACAGGCACTGGTGTTAACGGCCATTGTTATCAGTTTTGGTATGACAGCATTTGTTGTCGTCCTGGCATTGCGGGCACGAGCGGAACTGGGTAACGATCACGTAGATGGCGAGGAGAATCACTAATGGATCATCTGGTGAATCATCTTGTGATCGCCCCGCTTCTTTTGCCATTACTTGCAGGTATTGCATTACTTTTACTGCGGGGTTCGGCAACACCGATGCGCCAGACTGTCAGCCTGTTGGCTACCTTCGCCCTGGTCGTGATTGCCTTCCAGTTATTGCTGCAAGTGGCGGATGGTTCTGTTCTTGTTTACAGGCTCGGAGACTGGCCTGCTCCGTTTGGCATCGTTCTGGTCGCTGATCGTCTTTCCGCGATGATGGTGTTACTCACCGCCGTGCTGTCTGCTTCAGTGATCTTATACGCCTTACGAGGCGCTGATCACGATGCACGGTTTTTTCATGTCCTGTTTCAAATGCAGCTGTTTGGAATAAACGGCGCTTTCCTCACCGGTGACCTGTTCAACCTGTTTGTATTTTTTGAAGTACTGTTGATTGCCTCATACGGTTTGCTTTTGTATGGAGGCGGTGCCGACAGAACACGTGCCGGACTTCATTACGTCGTACTCAACCTGGTTGGTTCGACCCTGTTTCTTTTCGCAGTCGGTACGCTTTACGGTGTGCTTGGCACTTTGAATATGGCTGATATAACTCAGCGCCTTGCTAACATTTCCGAGGAAGACCTTGGTGTAGTTCGTGCAGCCGGGCTGTTGTTGTTTGCCGTTTTTGCGCTTAAAGGAGCACTGGCGCCATTGCATCTCTGGTTGCCGGGTGCTTACGGACATACCAGTGCACCTGTTGCTGCCATGTTTGCAATTATGACCAAGGTTGGAGCTTACGCCATTCTGCGTGCGCACAGCTTAATGTTTGGTCCTGAAAGCGGTCCCGTTGCCGGACTTCTTGATCCCTGGTTATTGCCATTGGCATTAATCACGGTGGTTGCCGGCACAATTGGCCTTATGGCCAGTAAGCGTCTTTCTCAACAGGCTGCTTACCTCGTGGTGGTTTCCGCAGGAACCCTGCTCGCAGCCTTTGGTATCGGTGGTGCTGAAGCGTTTGCTGCAGGATTATATTATCTGCTGCACTCCACGCTGGCTGCTGCTGCAGTTTTTCTACTGGCCGATGTAATCTCAAAAGCCAGGGGTAACGCGCTTGACAGGCTAATACCCGGTCCTGAATTAGCACGTGGGCAGTTGTTGGCTGGTGTGTTTCTCGTCATAGCCCTGGCGATCAGTGGCATGCCCCCATTATCCGGTTTTGTAGGCAAGTGGCTGATCCTGCAGGCAAGCATAGGTGAACCGGGTATGCCCTGGGTATTTGCTGTCCTGTTAGTGACGAGCCTTTTGGGAATCATGACATTGGCCCGCAGTGGAACCATGCTGTTTTTCAGAATTGACGAGAGTCCTACTGCTGGAAGTCAGGCAGGAAAACCGGTAACTGTGATTGATTTAGGCTCGCCGCTGGCATTGGCTTTAATGGGTATTGGTCTGGTAGTTTACGCCGGCCCGGTTTATGAATTTAGCCAGGCTGCCGCTGAACAGCTACTTCAGTCTGAGGCCTATATCAGCGCTGTATTACAGGCAGCTACTGGAGGTCCACAACCATGAGCCGTTTGTTACCCCATCCATTGTTATCAGCGATTCTGGTTTTAATCTGGTTACTGTTAGTTAACCAGATAAGCTTCGGTCACCTTTTACTGGGCTTGATTCTGGGTTGGGCAGTGCCACTGTACACGGCCCGCTTCTGGCCTGATGAAGTACATGTGCGATCACCTATGCAACTCATGCGGTTTGTGTTCATTGTGCTATATGACATTTTGGTTGCAAACATTGCTGTAGCCGGTCTGATTCTTGGCCGCCAGGAAAAGCTGAAACCCGCTTTTCTGATCCTGCCCTTACGTCTGAAAAATGATGTGGCAATTAGCATCCTGGCAAACACCATTTCTCTGACACCAGGTACAGTGTCAGCAAACCTGAGCGCGGATCGTAGCTGTCTGATTATTCACAGTCTGCATGCGGATAACCCGGATGAAATACTGGAGACTATTCGTGAGCGATATGAAACGCCTCTTAAGGAGATTCTCGACTCATGATAACTACAGCACTCTACATTGCTTTTGGTTTGGTCAGTACCGCATTATTACTGTCTTTTTGGCGTCTCTTGCGCGGTCCCAGCCAACCCGACAGAATACTTGCCCTGGATACCCTGTATGTGAACACAGTGGCATTGCTGGTCTTGCTGGGGATTCACCTGGGCAGCAACCTGTATTTTGAGGCTGCATTGCTAATAGCCATGATCGGGTTTGTCAGTACCTTTGCCCTGAGTAAATTTATCACCCGTGGCGACATCATTGAGTGAGGTAACCATGTTGGACATATTTCTATCATTGTTGATTCTAATCGGTGCAGCTTTTACGCTGATTGGCTCATTAGGGCTACTAAGGTTGCGTGACTTTTACAGTCGTTTGCATGCACCAACCAAAGCAACCACCCTGGGCGTCGGCAGCTTATTAATTGCCTCAGCTATTTTCTTCAGTCATCAGGATGATGGACTCAGCCTGCATGAAGTCCTGGTGACACTGTTCCTGTTTATTACCGCCCCTGTGGGTGCGCACCTGATGGCAAAGGCGGCTTTGCATCTTCGCCTGCAGTCACTGGCAAAGCTTCCTGAAGATGGCCTGCTGGATGGCGAGAGTTGTGATAAACATATTGCATCAAATGCCGTTGAAGATTCCGATAAACCCTCTTAACAACCTGAAGCCTCCCTTATTACCCCGTATTTCCGGGTATTTCCCCGAATTTTTTCTGGCACATACCAATAGCGATTTGTTAATCGCTTTCCTGTTTATAAAAAATATCGATCAGTTATTTGCTAAAGTGATTTAAATTTTTCAATGGAAAATTCTTATCTGCTGCAATACTTAAATTAAAGGAGGATGAAAATTTTGGGTTTTTGTATCTTGTGGATACAAGGAGGTTGTCATGATAAGAAATATAGCTTTTATACTCTTTATGACCCTGGCCTTTGGTTTATCAAGTCCGTCCTGGTCATATGATGTTGAGGCAGCCAAAGCCTACAATGATTTATTTGCAGAAGTTAAAGGCGCTGAATGCGGTAAAAAACTGCATCTGTTTCCCGCTGAAAAATTAGTTGAAAAAATCAAAAAAAGTGAGCCTTTTGCAATTTTGGACGTTAGAACGCCAAGAGAGCTGTCTTTAGTTACAGTCAATACTCCAGAGACATTAAATATTCCTCTGAATGAGCTTTTCACACCTAAATCACTTGGCGCAATTCCAACTGACAAACCAGTCTATGTCATTTGCCAGTCCGGTATCAGGAGCACAGCAGCCGGCACTGCATTACGTCATGTTGGTTTTAGTAATATTTATGTTATTAAAGGTGGCTTAAAAGCACTGGTTAACTATTTAGGCCCTAAACAAGCCTATAGTCCAATAAAAACTGCAGTTAAATAAGTTACTTTTTGTACCTCCACTTAGGTGGAGGTTTCTACATTAATATAAAAAATAGGCTAATAGCCCAAGGACAATAAGACCAGCGATTATATAAGCTGGCTTCAAAAAACTGTTTAATGAAGAAGACCTGCCTTTCTGCCGCGATGCAGATTTAAGTTCTTCATAGATTGAATAATTTTCGACCGGCCTGAGTTCCGGCTTTATATTCTCAGAAGTCTGCCTTTTAATCTTTTCTCTTAAGGCCTTTTCTTGTTCTGCATCGGGTTTCATATTGATAAACAGTAGTAGAAAGCATTCTTACAGGAAATTACTCGAGAATGCGCATGTCCTTGCTGAAAGGCATGATTTTTGAATCTTTTTCCTTTTTATTAGTGCTGGGATCAACCGGCATTTTACCCCTGAGCCTGGCCTCGACACGGATAGCAGACATGCGTTTTGGGTCGTGAATTTCAGGATACAGCGGATAGTATTGCTCCACTTCGAAGACATGTTGGCGGGCGGCAATTTCCATACGCTCCCTGTCTCCAGACTGCAGGCCATGCAACATCAACAGCCTTGGGGATTTTCTAGCCAGGTAGCGCTGACACAAATCAGACTCATCTTCATGATGCCAGTCTTCGCGAACCAGAAAACAGGGAAAATCATGGTCATGATGTTCTTCCCTGTTGAACCAGGCAACTTTTGGGTTATAACCTGCTCGCCTGGCAACCAGGTTTTGTAAACGCTGGTTAACCGGTGCAAAACTGCGTTCATCTTCCTCATCAGTGTTTTCAACCCGCATCTTGGAATGTGGCAATGCTGTCCATTCATGCCTGCTGGGAAAAGTACGTTTGAGTGATTCATCGCAACAGGAAAACAACAATGCCAGTGGTGATTCATCATTGGGATCTAACAACCAACACTCGTAAATATCAGCTGCCGGAAATGGAATTTGTACTGAAGACAAAAACTCAGCCATTTCTTCCAGCCGGGCATTAACATCTGCTTCATCCAGATAAGCCGGTAATAAAAAGGGCGTTAGTTGTTGATTGTCATATTTAGCAATTTTGAAATAACTTCGATCAAGCGCATAACCTTTGACACGTTTTTCCAACGGGTTACTGCCGTTATTTGCCGCCAGGTAGTGTAATTCCCAGTTCACACCATCGAAGCTTTGTGCACGTACTTTTTCAGATTCGGCAATTTGAACAACGCCGGAAAAGGGAGGCAGAACACGTTGTGAGTAGGCAATTATCATTTTTTGATAATGCCGGAAAACTTCAGCTGTTAAACCCTCATTGTTATGAGCTAATTGAGATCAGTTTTTGAATATTCAGCGCCGTATTACGTGAAAACCATGTGAAGATGTACTATATCTTTATACTGTGGGGAAATTAATTGATGTTCACATTTTGCCAATGAAAATAATACAAATTTTAAAACTATCCCTGTTTTTGTCCACGCTGCTGTTTTTAGCTAGTTGCAGTAACAGCCAGAAACTTAATATAGCAAGCCATGTTTGGCCCGGGTATGAATTCATGTTTCTGGCCAGGGACCTTGGTTTATTAAACCAGGACATGATTTATTTGCATGAAACGCAATCAGCTTCAGAGACACTTGAACTGTTAAAAGAAGGTAAAGTCGATGGTGGGGCCTTAACTTTTGACGAAGTCATAAGAGCAAGAAATGACGGTACTGATCTGGTCGTGGTCCTGGTATTCGATATCTCAGCCGGTGCAGATGTTATCCTGGCAAAGCCTTCCATCAAAAAGCTTGGCGATCTGAAAGACAAAAAGATTGCTGTAGAAGTTGGCGCTGTTGGTTCGATCATGCTTGACCAGGCCCTGAAAAAAGCCAATCTGACTGAACAGGATGTTAAAGTTGTTGAAGCCAGCATCGATCAACATGAAAAAGTATGGAAGGAAGAAATTGTAGATGCTGTAATCACCTATGAACCGGTATCAAGTAAAATTATTAATCTTGATGGGCAGCAGATTTTTTCCAGCCAGGAAGCGCCAAACCTGATTGTTGATGTGCTTGCCATTAGGCCCAGTGCATTAAAAAACCGTAACGCTATAAAACATCTGATAGAAACACATTTCAAGGCTAAAACCCATTTCGACACGAATCACCAGGATTCGCTTTACAGGATGGCCCCAAGAATGGAAGTCCAGCCTCATGAGGTTGATCACATGTTTAAGGGCCTTTATCTACCTGATTATCAGAACAATCTTCGCCTGTTATCCGGGAAAAAGCCTGAACTTTTGATAAGTGCGGACCTTATAAGTGGCATTCTTGATATAAACTTTGCTGAAAATCAAAACACAGAAATCAATCAAATTATTGACGACAGATTTTTACTGTCATTGGACTAGTTAACTGGTGAAACCGCTCTACAAATTAATTTTAGTCTGCCTGATTAACTTCTGCTTTATTACAGTTTCTCATTCCAAAGAAAATGTAAAAATCGGTGTGCTTGCCTACCAACCAGTTGAAGTACTTGAAAAATCATGGGGAGTACTTGGGACACTGCTGAATAATTCATTTCAAGAGCTGGATATTGAAATCATCTATCTGAATAACCAGAAACTAAACCAGGCCGTTGCTAACCGCAGTATCGATTTTGTTTTTACCACTTCAGGTAATTATATCTACCTGAAAAAACGTTTTGGTCTTTCTGCCGCCCTGGCCATGCTTGTCAAAAAACATGATAACCAACCACTTGGTGCCTATGGTGGCGTTATCTTTACTTCCAGACATAATACAAAGATCAATACGACGGAAGATTTAGCTGATCATAAAATTGCAACGATTGGCACTTTCGGTCTCGGTGGTTTCAAATTGCAGGCATACGAAATGGTCAAATCCGGCCTTTCGATACCGGATGAAAAAGACCTGTTAATTACCGGTCAACCTCATGACAAGGTTGTTAAAGCTGTTTTGAATGATGAAACAGATATTGGTTTTGTAAGAACCGGTGTATTGGAAAGATTAGCCATTAATGGCCAACTGGATATGGATGATCTGAAGATTATTAACAAACAGCATTTACCTGGCTATCCATTTGTAACATCCACTCCACTTTACCCGGAATGGCCTTTAGCCTCATTACATCATGTCAGTAATGATGTGACCCGTAAAATAACCGGTTTTTTATTATCAATGGATCATGGCCAGAGCGAATTATCCAATAGCGGTATTTATGGATTTGATATTCCCACCAATTATGACGGTGTAGATAAGGTTTTGAGAACACTCAAAGCACCACCTTATGAATTTGAGGTAGATATTAGTTTATCCGATATATGGGCACTCTATCAGTTGCCAATAATAATTATTTCCTTTTTTGTAGGTGGGCTCTTAGTTACTATATTTATAGTTTTAAAATTTAACCGCAAACTCTCCCAGGCACATTCGACCATAAGCCAGCAAAGCCAGACCCTTCATGATGTTATTGCATCTTCTCATGTAATTGTCTGGAACTGGGATATTAAAAGAAACCAGGTCTATCTGAATAAACACTGGACAGAAATTACCGGTTACTTGCTTGAATATGACCGTGGTATAGACTCTGATTATTTTTTCGGTTTAATTCATCCCGAGGATAAAAAACACACTCATCAAAGTTTTGACCGCCTGTTTAACAAAGAGATAGATTCTTTCGAATCTGAAATGCGCTTAAAAAGCCAGTCCGATGGATGGGTATGGGTTATGGTTCGCGGCCGCATTACATGCTGGGATGAGAAAGGTGGACCGGATACTGCTTCTGGCACATTACTTGATATCACCAAAAACAAGGAGTATGCCATCCAGCTTGAACATGAAGTATCCATGAGAACCATGGAGCTTTTTGATGCGAAAGAAATGGCTGAAAAAGCCAACCTCGAGAAAAGCCGTTTCCTGGCAAACATGTCACATGAATTACGTACCCCAATGCATGCAATTTTAAGTTTTTCATCTTTGGGGCTAAAAAGAGCTAATGATGTAAAAGTTCGCGGTTATCTTGAAAAAATAAGCATTAGCGGTAAACGCCTGACCAAGTTACTGGATGATTTACTTGATTTATCAAAACTTGAATCAGGAAAACTCCTGGCAACTTACCAGTATTCGAATTTATACGATTTGATTCACGAGTGTTTAAGTGAGGTCGATAGCCTGATTAGCCGTAAAGGCTTAGACATTACCCTTGAAACTGATGAAGAGGCATTCTGCGAATTTGATAAAAAACTTATGCATCAGGTGATGATCAACCTGTTATCGAATGCCATTAAGTTTAGCCCTGACGAAGCAAACCTGACCATTAGCCTAGAAAAAACAGAACAAAACAGAATACCCTGTTGGCAATTATCTGTTTCAGATGAAGGAATTGGGATTCCTTATGATGAACTGGAAGAGGTTTTTGACAAGTTCGTGCAAAGCTCCAAAACGCGTTCCGGAAGTGGCGGAACCGGATTAGGTTTACCCATATGCCGCGAAATCATCTCTTTACACCATGGCAGGATATGGGCTGAAAGCCCACCAAAAAGTAAAAATCATGGCTCGGAATTTATTTTCTATATTCCTGTAGATCAAAACCAATTGGCAGAGCAAAACCAGTTGGTAGAGTAAAACCAATCGGTATCAGATTAAGCGCTAAACAATCCATTTAATTTTCTTTTGATTTAACTGACGATTAATTCGTGGCTGGATTAGTCTGATGCGATACCAATTCCAATCTCGGCAAGATATTTCCTGGTTCCTGGATGCAGACGTTTAGGATCACCTGCTGCTTTCCAGGTATTTGCTGGTAACGTATCGCGACCCTGTTTTAGTCGGGCTGCAAGGCCGGGTTGAGCCTCATGTATGGCTTTTGTTAGTTGATAAGCAAGTTCTTCGGGCAGATCAGCACGGGCTAACAAAAAACTAAATGAACCTACCGTGCTTAATGGCTGTTCCTGGCCAGTGTATGAGCCTGCTGGAATTTTCATCGGTAGCAGGAATGGATACCTGGCATTGATTTTATCAATCTGATCCTTGGTAAGACCCACCATTCTTCCGCCTGATTTCATTATCTTTGTGAAATTTGGCCAACCGACACCACCGCCCCATAACGCTGCGACTTCGCCGTTTAAAACCATTGGCGCTCCATCACCGGCACGCTCAAGATAGACGGCCTCAAAATCCTTATCACGATCAAGTCCCAGTGCCTCATTCACATACTTACCTAAAAGCGTAAGGCCGGAAGAACTTGTACCCCATGCCACTTTCTGTCCAACGAGGTCTGAATAAGTTTTGGCAGGGCTATCACCTTTAACCGCAAAAGCACCAAAAGTTGGGTAAATTGCAGTTATGATCTTCAGTTCTGTTGGCTTGTCACGTTTAACCCCCTGAAATGCTTCATAGGCCGGAAGTGAAGCAACAAGCGCAACGTCTAATGTTCCCTGTTCAAGCAGTGGAATATTTTGGCGACTGCCCCTGGTATTACGGGCCAATAAATTCAGGTCAGATACAGACTTGTTTACTTCTTCTGCCAGTACACCACCGTAAAGTTCAAAACCACCACCCGGTGTGGCCGTACCCATTATTACAGGCGTAATAACAGGCGGGCGCTCTGCAGAATATACAGCTGATGAAATTGTCAGCAGGAATAATGAAAATAGAAAGTTCACACGCTTCATATCAAGTCTTCAATAAATTGTCAGTTCTTGTAAAAACCTATTTCAGAGACGCAAAGGTCGGCTGAAAAATCCCTGCCGATTGCCACTACTCCGAGCCGCCTGATTTTATCAACCCTCAAACTGCTTCGGGTTTTATAGGGTTGAAATTCAGAAAAAGGCAAAATGACCTGTTGCCATTCACCATTGGTTTCAAAACTGGATCGATACGATTGCCAGGGTAACCATAGGTAAGAGGTTCTCAAGTGGATATTGTACGGTTCAGAATTGCCTTTTACGTTCAGAATAATGCCATCAAACCGGGACAGGCTTGTGGCCAGGCTTGAGTCGATATCGATAGTCATCTGAATAAAACCACCATTGTTATCGGTACTGACCTGCCCTGCCAGATGCAGACACTGTTCGTCCCCGTCCGTTTTTGAGTGCAATTCGCCTTCAGAAACGCCACCCATGACCTTGTCGGTGACAATTCGCCAATTGCCTGCCTCAACAGGCAGTATCATTGTTTTTTGCATGCTCATAATGTCTGATGTAACCAAAACAAGAAGAATTAAAACGATTTTTTTAACTGACTGCATCCACTGGCGTTCCGCTGCGTCTGTCCAGAATAATATCAAAAGAAGCCTGGAGATGACCTGGCTGATTAGAATTGGGTATAAATTCTGCCAGAACCAGGTTACGTTTTTCTACCGGTATATTGTTGAAAAGAAAATCATCCTGGTTAGCCTCGTGTCCTTCAATATAGAGCTGTGTCACGAATGGCTTATCACCCTCAGGGAAGACTGCAATATGAATATGCGGGGTTCTACCAGGATAGGCAACCGGCTTTATGGTTCTGAAACGATATTGTCCCTGGCTATCCGTTATAGCTGTACCGTGGCCCTGGAAATTATGATCTATCGGGGCATTGCCGTTTTCACGGGGATGACGGTAACGGCCATTGGCATCACATTGCCAGATTTCTATACGCAAGCCAGCCAGTGGACGACCGTTTAGATCAATAATTTTGCCTGTTAAGTCCGAAATTTCCCCTTTTGCTGAACCACCACCGGGTTTAACGATAGTCAGGTCATTGTCATTATCCAGGGGCAATTCTAAAGGATAAAATGGACCTGCCATCTGCCTGGGTGTACTTGATTGCTTTGAAAAAACAACAGCAGGTGATGCTGCTAAAGCTGCCATGCCAAACAGTAGACTTCTTCGTTTTATACCCATGTGCGACTCCAGTTGAGAAATTTATAGGAGTTAAAATTCGAGTATGGCTTGAAATTGTGGTCCAGAGCGAGTTTTTGAACCACGAAAAAATTAATGAATTATTATTTTTTCGACTTTATCAGGCTGTCTAAAGAAACTGCAGATGTTTGCACTGTTTGTTTGGATTGTTTTTCCACTGTGAAAAACTTGTATCCGTTGATCATCGCTGATATTTCACCGGTATTGGTTTTCCAGTCATGCAATATCGCCGTGATAATATGGGCAACAACAAAAACCAGCAGCACTTCAAGCAACATCTGGTGCTGCACCAGGGCCGTAGCCGAGTCAGTTTTAAATACTGACCGTAACCAGGAAAATTCAAGCAGCAAGCCGGTTAAAACCTGGATGGTAATCATGATAAAACCAAGAAGATAAAAGACTTTCCATAATGGATTATGGGCAAAGTAACCGGGTAAATTATTTCTCGCCAGAGAAAGATAGAACACTGCAACGCCAACCACAGATTGCATGTTTTCAGGTATCAGCGCTTTCCAGCTGGAAACGCCCCTGGTAACAAACAACATGACGATGCGAATCGCAAGTGCAATAGCCAAAACATGGCCTGCCGGAATATGCCATACATGCAACAGGTGTTCGAATAACTGGTAATTCAAAATCATACCTGAATGCAGGAGTATTCCGGTTATCAGCAGAATCAGCATGGTTCCGGCCATGACAATATGCAGTAGTCTTAACAATGGCGGCCAGACGGCCACCCTTTGTATTTCTTCACTCATTTGTATCCTTATTTTTAATCTTTAAGATTGTTATCTTCTTGATTATTTCTCTTCTGGTTCAATAATCTTCGGGCCTTGAAAAAATTACTCAGTAAAGACGATGCCTCTTCAGCAAGCACTCCCTGCTCAACGGTAGCCTGGTGGTTGAAACGCTGATCAGATGGCAGTAAATCAAAAACACTGCCGGCAGCACCGGTTTTAGGGTCTCTTGCCCCTATTACCACATGCTCTATACGCGCGTGCACAATGGCTCCGGCGCACATGACGCATGGTTCGAGTGTGACATACAGCGTTGTGCCGGGTAATCGATAATTATCAAGGTTTTGTCCGGCATCACGTATCGCCATAATTTCGGCATGGGCAGTTGGGTCATGGGATGCAATTGGCTGGTTCCAGCCTTCACCAATGATCTCATTGTTTTGAACAAGCACCGCACCGACAGGTACCTCACCCAGTTGTTCGGCTTTACGAGCCAGTTTTAAAGCTGCCTGCATGAAAAAGCCGGCATCCCTTTCAGGTTTATTTTCAGAAATTGACATTTTTCAGGGCGATTTATGATAAAACGTAAGGACTCATTATTATCCTTAATAAATAATAGAGGCTAATAATAGCGTATAAATTTATAGGTTTTTGGAAATCAATATGAAGCAAAAAATTCTTTTAGGTATCAGCAGCTGCCTGCTTGGCAATGAAGTACGTTATGACGGCGGCCACAAACGCGACCGTTATGTCACTGATACACTGTCAGAATATTTTGAATTCACTGCCTATTGTCCGGAAACCGCCATTGGCCTCGGTATTCCAAGACCGACAATCAAGCTTGCACTTGTCGATGACCAGGTTCGCCTGGTTGACAGCAAAGATACCAGCCTGGACTACACCGACCTGATGGCAAGCGCTGCCAGCAGTTACTCGCAGTTATTAACCGATATTTCCGGTTATATTCTTAAAAGTAAATCACCCAGCTGTGGTATGGAACGGGTCAAACTGTACGAATCTGACACCAAGGTTTCTTCTGAAGGTGTCGGCCGCTTTGCACATGCGTTGATGGAACAACAGCCGTGTCTGCCGATTGAAGAAGAAGGCAGGCTTAACGATGCCAAAATACGGGAAAATTTTATCGAGCGAGTTTTTGCCTATCATCGCTGGCTGCAGATGTTTAACGATGAACTTACCACAGCCAGGCTGATGGATTTTCATCGTCAGCACAAGCTGACTTTGCTGGCTCACAACGAAAAACTTTATCGTCAAATGGGGCCACTGGTTGCCGGTGCCAATGCTGAAAACCTGCCTGAAACCGCCAACCGCTATCTGGAATTGTTTACAGAGGCGATGAAAACCCAGGCCAGCAGGAATACGCATATCAACGTACTACAGCATATTATGGGTTATCTGAAACAGGATCTGGATTCCGATGACAAGGCAGAACTGATTGAAATATTTGATAAGTACAAATCCGGTGAAATTCCTTTGATAGTACCGATTACCCTGTTACGGCATCATTTTAGAAAGCATCCGGATGATTACATCAATGAACAGGTTTATTTAAACCCCTACCCTGAAGAGCTGATGCTTCGTAACCATGTTTGAATAGAAAAGCCTTTGGCACAAGTCCTGCGTACCGCTATAACGGCCTGGCAGGGATTTATATTAACTCATGAGCAAATTTAAGAATTGATTAGGGCTGGGACAAGCTGAGGACCCTGTTTGCCTGAACTCAAGGAAATTTTAAAAAGCAAAATATTAATTGATTCTTCCGGAGAACCACAGGGATGCTTCTTCCAATGATTCCAGTTCAACAAAATTGGAATAGCCCTGACTATAAGCTGCTGATAAAAATAAAACCGGCTCACGACTTTTGGTTAAAAAAGCAACTTTGGAATTGGACAAAACTTCGGCGCGCTCCATAATCAAATTACCACAAACAAGATGATCATCATCAGACATATTGGTAAGTGACTCTCTGATATCAAATAATATTTTGTCGGTGGCTTTGTTTTTTATTCGATCAACTACATGATCAAGTGTCGTTTGTTTCTCGTCTAAGCTGGCGCTCTTTGAACACTTTACCATGAGGTAATCATCCATCTCGACAAATTGAGCATGAAGAGAATCAGACATGTTTAAAATCCTCCTTGAACGTTAGCATTATCGAGAAAATAACCTAAATAAATATCAAATTTCAACCAAATTTAACTATTCCCACTCAATTGTGCCGGGAGGTTTTCCTGTAATGTCATATACCACTCGTGATATACCCTCAACCTCGTTGACGATTCTGCGACAAACATGATCAAGGAAATCATAAGGCAAATGTGCCCAGCGGGCCGTCATAAAATCTATGGTTTCAACAGCTCTTAACGAAACTACGTACTGGTAACGTCGGCCATCGCCCGTAACACCGACTGATTTTACCGGCAGGAATACTGCAAACGCCTGTGATACACCGTGGTAAAGGTCGTTTTTAAAGAGTTCTTCGATGAAGATATAATCTGCCAACCGCAGCAGGTCTGCATATTCTTTTTTAACTTCCCCAAGAATGCGCACACCCAAACCTGGACCTGGGAATGGATGACGGTAGACCATGTCATAAGGAAGACCCAGTTCAACGCCAAGCTTACGCACCTCATCCTTAAAGAGTTCGCGCAATGGCTCGCATAATTTTAGTTTCATGTAGTCAGGCAGGCCGCCGACATTATGATGGGATTTTATTAAATGGGCTTTGCCGGTCTTGGATCCGGCCGACTCAATTACATCAGGATAAATGGTTCCCTGGGCAAGCCACTTGGCATTGGATAATTTGGCGGCTTCTTCTTCAAAAATATCAACGAACATGTTGCCGATAATTTTGCGCTTGTCTTCCGGGTCTGTTTTACCTGCCAGTGCACCCAGGAAGCGTTGCTCAGCATCAACACGGATGACTTTGACCCCCATGTGTTCTGCAAAGGTAGCCATAACCTGGTCACCTTCCTTGTTTCGCAGAAGACCGTTATCGACAAACACACAGGTCAATTGATCACCAATGGCCTTATGCAGTAAAGCAGCCACTACCGATGAATCAACACCACCTGATAAACCCAGTAACACTTCATCGTTTCCAACCAGTTCCCTGATGCTGTTAACCGAGTCCTCGATGATATTACCGGCGGTCCAGAGATTTCCGCACCCACAGATGTCATGAACGAAACGTTCGATAATACGCTGGCCCTGGTTGGTGTGGGTCACTTCAGGATGGAACTGCACGCCGTAGAAACTTTTTTCTTCGTTTGCCATACCGGCAACTGGCGCCGAGTCAGTTGATGCCATCAGCTTGAAGCCGTCCGGCATCTCTACCACACGGTCACCATGTGACATCCAGACGTCTAGAAGACCATACCCCTCTTCAGAGGTATGGTCTTCAATATTGCTTAACAGACGAGTATGACCGCGCGCCCTGACCTGCGCATAACCGTATTCATGATGATCGGCATTTTCGACCTTGCCACCTAATTGGGCTGTCATGGTCTGCATGCCATAACAGATACCCAGTACCGGAATACCCAGTTCAAATACCAGTTGCGGTGCAACAGGTGATTCTTCTTCGGTTACAGTCTCAGGACCACCGGATAAAATGACGCCGTTGGGATTAAATTTACGGATGTCTTCGTCAGACACATCCCAGGCATAAAGCTCACAGTAAACGCCGGCTTCACGGATGCGTCGGGCTATTAACTGGGTGTACTGGGAACCGAAATCAAGAATCAGGATTCGATCATTGTGGATGTTTTGTGTCATGGCTTATC
>CALAZS010000065.1 GCA_937926265.1 uncultured Gammaproteobacteria bacterium | reverse complement strand
CGGCCGGACGTTTCATCAGGCGTAATATCTTTTCACTGCCATGCTGCAACGGCATGTCCAGATAAGGCAGCAAGGCACTGTCACCACCCATATGCTGAATCAGGTCATCAACATGCGGATAAGGGTAAACATAATGCAACCTGACCCAGGCAGGAAGTTGTGAGAGCTCTTTCGCCAGGGTTTGAATACGTGTTGCCACCGGCCTGCCATTGATAAAGTCAGGCCGATACTTGATATCAACCCCGTAGGCACTGGTGTCCTGCGACACGATCAGCAATTCCCTGACACCGGTTTCCACCAGGTTTTCAGCCTCGTTCATCACCTCACCAATCGGGCGGCTCACCAGTTTACCGCGCATGTCAGGAATAATGCAGAAACTGCAACTATGATTACAGCCTTCGGAGATCTTTACGTAGGCATAATGCTTGGGGGTCAGCTTTATACCGCTTACCGGCAACAGGTCTTTGCCCAGGCTTAAGTCAGCATCACTGGCTATAGGGCCAGGTACCGGGCTGTGCTCGTGAACAAGATTCATCACTTCTTCGTAGGCATGGGGACCGGTAACTGCCAGCACAGATGGATGCACATCTGTAATATTTTCCTGTTTCGCCCCAAGGCAGCCGGTGACAATCACCCGGCCATTTTCATTCAGGGCTTCACCAATCACATCCAGCGACTCTTCGACTGCTGAATCAATAAAGCCACAGGTATTTACCACCACAAGATCAGCATCATCATACTGTGAAGACATCTGGTAACCTTCGATACGTAGCTGAGTCAGGATACGCTCAGAATCAACCAGGTTCTTGGGACAACCCAGGCTGACAAAACCAATTTTTGGTGACTTATTCATGTTTTTTTTAGTTTATTTATCCTGTCTATAGCGACAAAGAAATTTCAATAATGATGAATTTATTTATAAGACAATAGCTTATCTCAAGTTGCTGCATTAAGGTGATTTTTTAAGGAAAAACAGGGTTGTTCAACACCTTTGTGTGTGAGATAGTCAGTCTGCTTTTTGACATGGGCGCGAGTTGATAACTAGTTGAAATCTAGTTGATAAATAGCAACGAAACAGAGGAGAACAGCTTTGAAATCATGCAAAATGTGTGGATTTAACACGGTTTGTAAAGATTTACCCGGAATCTGCATTTTGATGCAAATGGCTGCTGTTGTTGTACTTGTTGGTACATTAAGCTACTTGTTTATCACTCAGGAATTATTGACCTGATATTACTCGCCTCCTCCCTCTTTCGAGGGAGGAAATTTATCAAATCACATCCCTCGTTAGCATCGTATTTGATGCAGTGATAGTATTTCTTCCAATTTAATCATCCGGGAAACTTATTCAGTGAAACAACCTGTAGTTGTTATCGGCATTGGTGAAATGGGCAGCGTATTTGCCCGGGGCTTTTTACGTGCCGGTCACCCGGTTTTTCCAGTCACGCGTGATACCGACATTAATGCACTTGCCAATCAAGTTAATGACCCGGCGCTTGTGTTAGTGGCTGTCGGTGAAGCGGCTCTGCAGGACACACTTTCTTCAATTCCCAAGCAGTGGCATGACCGCCTGGTACTTCTTCAAAATGAACTACTCCCAAGAGACTGGGCTGATTTTCCAGACTCGACGGTAATTTCCGTCTGGTTTGAAAAGAAAAAAGGCCAGGATTCAAAAGTCATATTACCTTCACCCGCTTTTGGCAAGATGGCCAATTTGCTTGAATCAGCCATGGCAACCATTGATATTCCGGTTAGGGTGCTGGATAACGAGCAGGATCTGCTGTTTGAACTGGTGGTTAAAAATCTTTATATCCTGACATCCAATATCGCAGGACTGAAAGTTGGCGGAACTGTCGGTGAACTTTGGGAAAAACACAACGATGTTGCCATGGGAGTTGTCACCGACGTGATTAAGCTTCAGGAAGCGTTGACAGGCGAATGCTTTAACCACCATGAACTGATTGATTCGATGCTGAACGCCTTTAATGGTGACCCGGATCATAAGTGTATGGGACGCAGCGCACCCGCCAGACTTGAACGCGCTTTAAAACTAGCCGATGAGTATCAACTCGATTTGGCTTACCTGAAATCGGTGAGCGCATGAGTAACGAACAATGAGCACCGAACAACCTGAAAACGAAATTCTCGCTGACAGCCAGGTGACCCTGCATTTTGCGATTACACTTGAAGATGGTACTGAAGCACTCTCCACCTTCGATGAAGAGCCTATAACGATCACCATGGGTGACGGCAGTTTCCAACCAGGCATGGAAATAGCACTTTACGGCCTCAAGGAAGGTGATGAGCAAACGTTGGAACTGGCACCTGAAACTGCTTATGGCTATCCGGACCAGCAGCTTGTGCATGAAATGCCGTTAAGTGATTTTGATAACAATGTTCAACCCGAAGTCGGACAGGTTATTGCCTTTACCATGCCTGATGGTGAAGATGCTCCGGGTATGATCATGGAAATTGAGAATGATAAGGTTACGGTTGATTTTAACCATCCACTTGCAGGGCATGACCTGAAGT
>CALAZS010000064.1 GCA_937926265.1 uncultured Gammaproteobacteria bacterium | reverse complement strand
TTTTGAACCCATTTATATGATAAGTCCTCGCCGTTATGCTCGTGGAATCAAAATGAAAACATCCGGTAAATTTGACCAGGATATTTCATTTGGTTCTACCAGGGAGGAGGCCAGAAATGAATCGAATTGCTTTGCACTGGCTCAACAGCATTTTCGAAATGGAGAGTTTCAAAAAACTATCGATGCGTTAGAGCCCTATAAAACTTCACAGACTGCACAGGTTATTATTGAGCGAGCTTTAGAAATGCTGGCTAATCCACCGGGTGAAGACTGGGATGGCGTTATTTGTCTGACATCAAAATAAGATTAACCATTCCACAAATTAATTTAACCGTTCCACTGTAGGCATTTGTCTTTTAGACGTATACCTCTATGTGTAACCGAGGTTTCTTCTGAAGTTGCTGGTGAAACTGCTGGTTTGACAGAATTTCCAATTTTGTTCGGGATTTTCCGGGGAAATCTTTTAATCTGTGCCTGTTCCCGGAATGAAAGTGGTGTTTGACGCGGGTAAAGCCTTGGCCAAAGACTGGCAATGTCTTCAGCAAGCATATGGTAATCAAATGCACCACGGCTTTTGGCATCAAAAATATTAACCGGCTGACCGGCATCAAAGGCTTCAGCCAGTTTTACGTTACGACGCACACCACGCAGAATTTTTTCCGTGCCATGTTCGGCAATAACATCGCTGAGAATCTGTTTATCCAGGTTCACCCGGCTATCCAACATAATGGGAATTAAGCCATAGGGCGTTCGATTTAAATCCTGCATTAAATCCTTAATACCGGTTTTACCCAAAGGAGTAGGTAAAAACGGAATGAGCACACCGTCTGCAGCTTCTATGGCAGCTTCCTGTTCAAGTCCTGCGTTGGGAGGGGTATCAATGACCGCAATATCAAAATAGGTGTGTAACTGTTTACGCGATAGAAATTTGTGTAAACGTTCTTTTTTAAATTCCTGATTTTCAGTTTTCTGGCCGGGCGGAATAAAAAACAGGTTGTCATGGCTGGTTTCATGCAGCAGGTTGTCAAGCGCCTGGCGACTGTTTGCCATGATATGGTGATGATCAGATACGCGGTGCTGCGTTTTTGCACCAACACCAAGGCCACAGTGGCCCTGTGGATCGAGATCAATTAACAGGCAGCGACGACCCTGCTTGGAAAACTCCGCTGCCAGGTTAACGGCCGTGGTGGTTTTTGCCGTACCACCTTTACGGTTTGTTACGACCAGTGTGAACATGAAAAATCCCTTGGCTGGTTAATTTATTTCCCGATCCTCGGGGGTGGTCTGGCCGGAAGCCTGGAATTTACCGATTTCGGCGTGGGTTACGTCGATCTGGTTTTGAATATCGCTGGTATCGAGGTCAGCGTCGTTGATGTTTTCTAAGTCTTTGATTTCTTTTGATAGTTTTTTTGATTGTAACTCCATCCACGTCTCCTGATTATTTTAACCGTCTTATCAGTATTGTTCATAACAGGAAGATTTCTACTAGGGAGATTACCGATGGCTTGCAGTATTTTAAAATAAAAAAGGCCGATTCGATTGAATCGGCCTTAAGGTTGGTTAGTTATCATTTATTTACCTTAACGGGTTCAGGCATTGATATTAACTTTCCAATGGTATTGTTGAACAACTCATGTAGAAGTTTTTATCTTCTTCGGTTGACAGCTTTGTCATTAAATCACCACAGGTTTCGTAAGAAGCTGTAGGAATTGACATCGCCGGTGAACCATTGTGTTCAGCTGGAATGTTTAAAAATACCGGTTCTGCAAATGCTGACGTCGTCGCCAGCGCCAAAGTTAAAATTAAAGTTTTCATCATAATATCCTCAAAATTTGTGTTTTCCCCTCTTAAGTTGAGAAGGTTTAAAAAGCCTACCTGCCAAATGTTGTTTTGCTGGTAGCGTTAAATTGAGGAAAAGTATATAAGAAAAAGCTTATATAAGTCAATACTTATATTTAAAAATATTGTTATTTTCAGTCAATTAACGTCATAAAAATGAAAATAAATCATAAAAATACAGTAAGTTATTGATTTATTAATAAATATAGATATTT
>CALAZS010000063.1 GCA_937926265.1 uncultured Gammaproteobacteria bacterium | reverse complement strand
TTTGGAATATGGAGCCGGTGACAGGAGTTGAACCCACGACATCCTCATTACAAGTGAGGCGCTCTACCAACTGAGCTACACCGGCGAAGAGGCGTATTTTAAGGAATTGTTCACAGCGAAGCAATCCCATCACAGCTTTTTATTTCAACCTCTGGATAATTTACCTGAACCCGTTCCAGGGGGAAATCAAAGTCCGGTTTTTGTTCAAACATCACCCAGTAATCCCTGACTTCTTCCTGTTTTGCCTTGATAATCGCCAGAAAACCATGCAGTTCAACTTCCCTGACACGTCGTTTGGCATTGATTTCCTTGGAAAAAAGCCCTAAAGAGATGGCATTGTTATTATCTGCACCGGTCATACGTTGAATATCAGCGACGCCTTTGTCCTTTAAATTATTCAACAACCTTTCAGCTTCGTCTTTAGAACCAACCGGGGGAAGCATGGCCCAGTACCCCAGTGTTTTAATACGTTTTTCCTCGATTATTTTTCCGATATGCCTTTCTTCAGCCAGTCCACCCGCAATATCTTGAGCATCAGCTTTCTGTTTGAAAGGCCCTACGCTGCGGCAGACAGTTTGATTAAGTTTTCTGGCTTTTGCTAATTCTTCCTGCTGTTTCAGGCGTTCCAACTGTTTGGCTTCTTCGCTTTGAGCCATTAATTTGCGCTGCTCTTCGGCTTCAAGTTGTTTTTGAAATTCCAGACGAACTTTCAGTTCAACATCTGAAACTCTTTTCAGGTCTCCAACATCTGCTTCGTGGGAAACGACATATTGATCCGGCTTGGGAGAACTAACGATATAGCCGAGAAACACCAGGTTGCTGACAACAAGAAAATAAAAAATCCATTTCATCGGGGCAGAGCCTCGTTATCAACTGACAGACCTGTTAAAACCGCATTTTTTATCCTTTTAAGCGGTTTTTGCCGAAAAGCATTAATCAATTTAGCATCTCCACCTGAGATATAGCCCTGTGACACATCCATACCTGCATCATCTATTAAATTTTCAATAACCGAGCATATTGCCATCAATGAACCATTGGTAATAGCGTCCTGAGTGTTTTGTGCCAATCCCCAGAATGCATCATTTTTTTTGTCGGTATTATCGATTCCCACAGTACCTTTTTTCAAGCAGGATTGCATCATTTGAAAACCCGGAATTATAACTCCCCCCTGGTGCTCGCCGTGCTCATTTACCTGGTCAAATGTCAGCGCGGTTCCACAGGTAACCAGAAAAAAAGCAGATCGAATTTCTGCCCAGATTCCCAGCATTGACAGCCAACGATCTACTCCCAACTGGACTGGATCAATATAGCCATTTTTGAGACCGTGTTTTTGCGGCAGGCTTTGAGCAATTTTACATAAGATGCCCTGGGTCTCGCACCAGTTTTGAATGGTATTTGTTAATTCAGCATCGTATACAGATGCCAGTAAAAGCTCATCGATTTTTTCTGATTTAGCGGCATTATTCAGCAGCATTTCAAGGTCATATTTTCCATGCTGAACCGAATTAATCTGTCCTTTTTCCAGATCGGTCTCGCTACAGTAACTCAGCGTAGTGTTGCCAATATCAATTAAGAGTCTTTTAGCTGACATTTCAAACCATCTTTCTTAACGAAACTTCACCTGCATGGTAAACATGCATTTCATTGTCTTGCATTAATTTCAGATTTCCCTGCTCATCTATTCCCTGGTAAATCCCGGTTTCCACACTGGAGGCACTCGACAAGGTAACAGCTTCACCCTGGTAAAGATCAAATTTTTTCCATAGATCAATAAAATCGCTCAGTCCATGTTTTTCATAACGTTGAATGGTATTTATACAGGCTAAAACCAATCCGCTTGCGATGTCGTTTCGGGATAAGCCGGAAGCAGGTAAAACAGTTTTCAAATCAGTATAGGGCTGGTCTATTTTGTCGGGTTTCACTCCCGTCATATCAAGGTTCAACCCCAGGCCAACTACAACTTTCACCGGACCTTCTGCCTCTCCCCTGATTTCCAGCAGCAAGCCAGCCAGTTTTTTATAGTCCACGTACAGATCGTTTGGCCATTTAATGGCAATTTTGTGCAGGCCAATCTTGTATAAATAATCGGCAAGCGAGGCGGCTATGGCAATGCTCAAACCTGAGACATTATTCATTGGACAATCAATTGTCTTTGAAACTGATAACTGAATATTTTTTGCGAATGGCGATTCCCAGCTACGCCCCCGCCTGCCCCGGCCTTTATCCTGCTTTTCAGCCAGGCAAACCTGGTAAGTTGATTGATTCGAGGTTTTATCAAGTAAAAACTGGTTGGTCGAATCCAGCCTGGTATGCAAGTGTAAGCTGTAGTCCAGATCAACACCTGAATCAGACATGTTTTTAATCAGCTTTGCTTGGTCGAAAAGTTCAAGCGGCTCTGAAATGCGATAACCTCTACCTGAGACTGCATATATATCCAGGCCAAAGTTTTCCTGTAATTCCTGCACGGCTTTCCAGATAACAGTTCGGGAAACCTTCAATTCATCCGCCAGTTTTTGCCCGGAATGAAATGATCCATCTGAAATTTGCATCAAAAGCTGCTCCGCTATTTGTTTGCTCATTTCTGGCTGCTGGCCGACCAATGATTTCGCATATTCATTTGCTTATCAGATAACTCATGGTCTGGAATCAGATACAGGTCAATGACATTGAGAGGTTTTGTTTCAGGCTTGACTGAAGTTTCAATCAATCGGCCTCGCCTGAACAAATGCAAACGACTCATTTCTTCAGGATCAAGCTGATCGATCATATCCTCAAAACCCTGCGCAGAGAGTTTACGGTTATTAACTGCCAGCAACTCATCACCAGGACATACGCCGGCTTTTTCTGCCGGTGAATCATTGAAAACATCAAATACTTCCAAACTACCTTTTTTCAGCCTCAAACCCAGAGTTAAAGCTGTATTGGCAGGTTTTTCGTCGATTTTTTCTATTTCGATAAAACCACCGAGGTCCTGAACATTTGATGCTGCTCTCGATTTCAGTCCTACCCCTATGTACGATAGCCACTGCTGCAATGGCAGTTCCTCAGTCGAACGCAGACAGCGTTCAAAAAACTCAGTTTCACTGTTGCCTGTTAATGATTGGATCGCTGACAGAACATCAGTTTCTTCTATGCCCTTTTCATCTCTGCCAAAGTGCCGCCAGAGATAGCGCATCAGATCATCCAGGCAAACCTGGCCATTTGAATGCTCACGAAGTGTCATATCCAGACCTAAAGCTACAACTGCACCCTTGATGTAGTAGCTAACAATGGCATTGGCAGCATTACTATCCTGCTTGTAAAACTTGGTCCAGGCGTAAAAACTGGAATCAGTAACGGTTTGTTTAAAGCGTCCAGGGGTTTGATTTAAACGGGTACAGGTTCGCGCCAACAGTTTCAGATAATCCTGAAGTGAAATGCAGCCGCTTCTTAAAAGTCCGAGGTCATCATAGTAAGAGGTAATTCCCTCAAAAAACCAGAGCAGCTCCGTATAAACTTCCTGATCTAAATCAAGGTCAGTAAAGTTTCCTGGCTTCAGTCGCTTCACATTCCAGAGATGAAAGTATTCATGGCTGCACAGACCAAGAAACTGGATATATTTATCTTTATTTGAGTCAGTAGTTTCGAAAGGCAGGTCATCCGGAGCACACAGTAAAGCAGTGGAGGACTTATGTTCAAGGCCGCCATAACCATTTTCAGAAACCATGGTTAAAAATTTATATTCGAGAGGAGGAAAATCACTTTCGAACATGGCGATATGTTCATTACAGATTTTAGTTAGATCACCAGCCAATCTACCCTCGTCGACCTTTTGATAAACATCACCGGTAAAATGAATGGAATGAGGCTTATTAGCGGCTTCAAAGTAGACATTAATTGAATCACTTATCTCCACCGGATGATCAATCAACTCCTGGTAACCGTTTATCTGATATTGACCAAAACCTTTATCATCAACTGCAACCGGCGGTAGCGAAGTTTTAACTGTCCAGTTTTTGGAATACCCTGGCGTGATGTTATTTATGTCAACCTGATAATCCTGCTCTACTGATAACTCGGGTTTTAAAAAAACACTGGTTCCATTAAAAAAAGCATGTTGCTCATCGACATGGGCACTTCTTACCGAAAGGTCATATGCAAAAATAGAATATTCAACAGTAATAGGACCTTGATGCTTTTCAACCTGCCATGAAGATTTGGTTAAATTTGTTACAGTTAATTTTTTATTACCTGCAAAAGCTTCCATCGTGATGATGTTTTTTGAAAAATCACGAATCATGTAACTACCGGGAATCCAGTTTGGAAGCGATAAAAGCTGACCCTCATGATGAGGATTTTCAATTGTCATCCTGATATCAATCAGGTGATTACGCGGATTCTTAATTTCTAATAAAAACTTAACCATGATTTATAACCATTGCTGAATAGCTGACTGCCCTTCTTCGTTTAGTGCCTTGACCACAATCCCCGCATACCCGATAAGAATTTCATATTCAGCATTATGCTTCAATGGTGCATAAACTGAACTTCCAAAGGCAGAGTCCACTCCCGGAAAATAAGCAGAATATTTTTTAATAAATTTCCATAAATCCAGGCCATTCACTACCGTATCTCTAAGAGAATAATACTGTTTGGATTTAGATCGTTGGTCTTCTATGAATTCATAGCGATTAGATAACCGGGAGGGCTGGTATAAATTGGATAACCCGGCAAGGGTTGAAGCTGCTGTAAACCGAATCAGGCGAAAATCAATTTGCCATTGATCACCTTCAAGTTGAAACACCTGATCGTCACCATTCGACTGCAAATGAAAATCAAATTTGTTGGGTGAAACTTCATAAATTGAAATTCTGTAAATAGAATCTTTTTTTGTTAACTGCTGATATGTGGCGAGATCAATTCCAACAATTGAAAAAACCAGGGCAACAAGACCAAAGGAATAGAGTAAAAATTTACGGACAAAGAGATTAAAAAAAAGCGCCTTGATCATGGCATGAGAATGACAGATTTGGTGCTTAAATAATAGAAGAAAAGAAAAAGCCCCGACCACCAAGGGTGATCAGGGCTTTTGAATTAAAGTCTGGCAGTGACCTACTTTCACATGGGGAGGCCCCACACTATCATCGGCGATGAGTCGTTTCACTTCTGAGTTCGGGATGGGATCAGGTGGTACCAACTCTCTATTGCCGCCAGACAAACTGGCTCGATAAAGCTGAATATTCAACTTCATCAAATTCTTTAAAATTCGGATACGTTTTAATAAGCGTTATTCAGAATGCTTGGGTGTTATATGGTCAAGACACACGGGCAATTAGTATTGGTTAGCTTCACACATTACTGCGCTTCCACACCCAACCTATCAACGTTGTAGTCTTCAACGGCCCTACAGAGACTTCAAGAGTCTGGTGAAACCTAATCTTGGGAGAGGCTTCCCGCTTAGATGCTTTCAGCGGTTATCCCGTCCGATCATAGCTACCCGGCAATGCCACTGGCGTGACAACCGGAACACCAGAGGATCGTCCACTCCGGTCCTCTCGTACTAGGAGCAGCTTCCCTCAATTCTCAAACGCCCACGGCAGATAGGGACCGAACTGTCTCACGACGTTCTAAACCCAGCTCGCGTACCACTTTAAATGGCGAACAGCCATACCCTTGGGACCGACTACAGCCCCAGGATGTGATGAGCCGACATCGAGGTGCCAAACACCGCCGTCGATATGAACTCTTGGGCGGTATCAGCCTGTTATCCCCGGCGTACCTTTTATCCGTTGAGCGATGGCCCTTCCATACAGAACCACCGGATCACTAAGACCTACTTTCGTACCTGCTCGACTTGTCAGTCTCGCAGTCAAGCGCGCTTGTGCCTTTACACTAACCTCATGATTTCCGACCATGATTAGCGCACCTTCGTGCTCCTCCGTTACTCTTTGGGAGGAGACCGCCCCAGTCAAACTACCCACCATACACTGTCCCTAACCCGGATAACGGGCCGAGGTTAGAACTTCAAACATACCAGGGTGGTATTTCAAGGATGGCTCCACGGCAACTGGCGTCGCCGCTTCAAAGCCTCCCACCTATCCTACACAAGTAGGTTCAAAGTCCAGTGCAAAGCTGTAGTAAAGGTTCACGGGGTCTTTCCGTCTAGCCGCGGGTATACTGCATCTTAACAGCAATTTCAATTTCACTGAGTCTCGGGTGGAGACAGTGTGGCCATCATTACGCCATTC
>CALAZS010000062.1 GCA_937926265.1 uncultured Gammaproteobacteria bacterium | reverse complement strand
ATGGTGGATTAGATTCGTTAATTGCGTTCCAAGCCGATGTTTTCTTTAATGAAAAGTTTGATGCAGGTATTCAGATATCAACTTACAGAAATCCAGATAGTGACTATCAGCCAGAGGTCTCTATGGCGCAACTGCGCTGGAATATAAAAGATAATGCGACCATAAGAGCGGGGAGAAATTATAACCCTGCATTTATTCATTCTAATACCAGAAACGTACGTTACGCCATGCCATGGGTTCGTCCTCCACTCGAAGTCTACGGATTATCACCGGTTTATATTCAAGATGGCGTAGAATTTTTCTTAGGTAATGAATTCGATGGTTATTTGCTGGATCTTCATTTTTCAGTCACAGAATCACACTTTGAAAACTCCAGGGCAAATACCAAGGGTACGGATGATGTTGATGTAGTTAATCAATATTTTGCGGGCATTATTTTTGAGAAAGATGCTTTTACTTTTAAAGCCTCTTATTCAAAAGGTGATGTGTCAACATCATCGCCATTACTAGATCAGTTATTAAATTTCATCAAACCATTTTCTCCATCTTTGGCAAAAGATCTCGCGATAGATGACGATGCGTACAACTTATATACCTTAGGTATTCAGTATCAGACCCTGGATTGGCTAATAATTTCAGAATATGGCTATAGAGAACTGGAAGACAGTTTTTTTCGTGATCAGCAGGGCTTTTATTTTACCCTCGGTAGAGTATTTGGAAAGTGGATGCCTTACGCAACTATTGCACGACGCTGGACAGATGGTCCTGATAACGATTCTCGCGCAACAGCATTGGGGCCTTTAATCGATTATTCGGTCAACGACTCAACTGATGGTTTGCTGGCTGCTACACGTTTTGATACAACATCACTTAGTTTGGGGCTGTCCTACCAGGCATATGAGTCAGCAACATTGAAAATGCAGGTCGATTGGATCCAGCCTGATGATAATAGTTGGGGCCTTTATACTAATCATGGTTCTGGGTACGATTTTACCAATCCGGATGATGATGTGCTTTTTTCAATTAATCTGGACTTTGTCTTTTAGCCGCCACTACCATGAGACCAATTACTATAATAATTGTTAACCTGATACTGGCTCTGGCTTACCTTTTAACTGCATCGGTTTCAGCTGAAGAGATTGAAGCTAATGGAATTATTGTATTAAGTAAAAATATACAAAACAAAATCAATAAAGAAGATGTCAAAATGATATTTCTTGGTAAAAAAACAATGCTTGATGATGGTACCAAAGTAATACCGATTATTCCGTCAGATATAGATCCCCTTCTTTTGAAATCTTTCAATCAACGAATTCTTAAAAAAAGCAACCCTCAGGTCAAGGCATACTGGGCAAAAAGAATTTTCACTGGCAAGGGAAAACCGCCAGATAGTAAAAATATCGATGAAATTCTGAGATTGATGGAATCGACAACGAATATTATCAGTTTTATACCTGGTAACTTTTTCAATGAAGATAAATTTAGATTGGTTATATCTTTTTAGAAATCAGTCAATCTAGATATCTTCTGCCAACAACTGCCCGAGGATCAATGAAACTGCCGATCCGGTTGCGACTAGTACACTTAATTATTTCTATAAATCTTACATATTAATTAGTTGATTTGTGAAAACTCATCTGGCTGAAAATATTTAGAAGCCTTCATTCCATTTTAGAAATAGCATTCGCAATCTTTTGTGCTTTATCTTCATTATATTGAAGGTCATCTTTACTGAATCGAATATCAGATATATCAAAGCTGGAATAATTAAATGTTCCCCAAATCTGACCATTAACAAATATCGGGGAACTTATGTAAACTTATTGTGGAACATCGTCATACAAAGGGTGAAGTTTCATGCCTGTAACGTGATCTATTTCAGTAATTGCTATTGTTTTCTTCTTTTTGTAGACATCACGGCAATACACACTATCTAAGTCATAAACATCAACGTCCTTAAAGATATTTGTATCTGAGATAACAGAGAGATTTTCGTATTTATTTTGAAAAATACGACTGACTATTCCAACTTGAACAGGAAATCTGTGTATTCCTTCCTCAAGTATTTTTTGACATATTTCTTTTATTTCAATCTTATTCATGATTCTTGAAACATAGTTAACGCTGTTTAATAAATATTGAAAACTTCATTTAATTTGTTCTCGAAATATCAATATCAATGATTTGGTTATCAAGCTTGAAAAGAAGCAATAGAAAAGCATTCAAGCTTGACTGTTTATCTACACGAGGCGAAAAATTAGTAGAATTCTCAACTGGCTGCTTTCTCCATACCTGTCAGTTAGGGTAATCGTACGTCTGGCTCAGATGTGTAAAGCTGTCATTTTGTGCCAATTTATTTTGGATAAACTGATTGCTTTATAGATTCAGCGTTTACATTTGCAACAGATGATAATTGGTTTAACAAATGGCTAGCTTTTCTTTTCATTTGTCTTAACTCTTCTATTACTTCTATATCAAATTCAGAGTGATTTTTAATTTCCAACTCAACAAGTTGTAGTTGATTGAGGAAATTGTTTATGATGTGTTGTGATCCTGATACTGTTGCTCGATAAACTTCTAGTTTTTCTTTATTAGCTAATTCTGCATTCATTTTAGACTGTTCTAGTTCTATGAGGTTTCTATATGATCTAAGAGCAGTAGCAATTGATATGTATAATTTACTGAATGTAAGCTCGGATTTTTCTAAATATCCGTCTATATCATATTCATTAACGATTTTCTTATCCGGATAGAGACCTGGTTGTCCTGTTCGTACAATGAGTCTCACATGAGTATTTTTTAGTTCATTTCGAATTTTTTCAACTAGATCTAAACCGGCTGTTTCTGTTTCCATGACAACATCAATAAAGGCTACTGCAATATCTGAATTGTTTAGAAACAATTCCAGTCCTTCTTTTCCTGAAAATGCAGGAAGGATATTAATATCTCTGTTTAGGATTACTGAGTCTTCTAGGGCAAGTCTGGTTGATTGATAAACTGATTCATCATCATCAATGACAGCAAGTTTCCAAGCTTGTGAATTTTCAGCTGAACTTTCGCTATCTAAATATAAAGCATCATCTAAAATTATGAGTTCGTCTGAGTTGTCAGGTACCATGATCTAAAAGAATAATTATTTCAATGACAACATATTATATTCTTAATGGCTATTTCTTATATATTGTTATTTTTATTACACATTTTATAAGACAATTTTTCATTTTTGTGTCGAATTTCAGTAAACTATTTGTAATATCTTCCACGACTAATGCATCTAGGAAAAACACCAGAGGCCTTTGTTTTTAAACGCAGTCAACTATCGATAGACACTGACC
>CALAZS010000061.1 GCA_937926265.1 uncultured Gammaproteobacteria bacterium | reverse complement strand
AAAGGTTACGAAACCAAAGAGTTTGTTTCATTGTTCCTGTCTAAACCAATCGGTGAGTCACAGTTGGGTCGTTGGAACAACATCTTCATCTGGGAAGAGGGTGGTGGTTACTGGAACCGTCTGGATGCTGAATACTCAGTCACTGACCAGTTCATCGTCAATGCCGAGTGGAATAACTACTGGGGAGATGAGAATACAACCTTTGGTCAGTTGGATAAGTCTTCTAACGTTCAGGTTGGCTTCAAGTACATCTTTGAAGATTATTAATAATAATAAAAATGGGGAGTGCGGCGTTTAACGTCGTTAAAGGGAATTAGAGCACGGGCTACCGGAATAAAAACAATAACCGGGGCCCGTCTTTTTTCTTCAGGGTTTAAGTATAAATCAAGAAAAATATAAATTGGGGTCACACATTTTGAGAGGTCTTCATGTCAGCCATAAATGACAATTCAGCTTCGGCTAAATATGCACGCTTTGTACTCAAGTATCGTTGGATAATTCTTGTAGTGCTGTTGTTATCGACCATCTGGTCAGCGCTTCAAATTCAAAACCTCGATATTCGAAATGACCCGGATACGCTATTACCACCAACAAACCGCTATGTAGCGACCAACCTCTATGCCGAGCATAACTTTGGTATGGGTAACATCATGGTTGTTGCCATGCGTGTTAATGAAGGTGATATCTACCAGCCCTGGTTTATTAACAAGGTAAAAGAGGTTCATGATCGTCTTGAGTCTTTACCTAATGCACGTAAGCCAAACTTCATTGATATTGCAGCCCAGAAAATCAAGTACATGGGTGCAGATGAAAACGGTCTTGTTTTCAAGCGGCTCATTCCTACCGAAGGTATCAGTGATGACCCCGAGAAGGCCAAGGAACAACTGGCTTTCCTGAAAGAAGGTATCAAGATCAATCCTGTCATGGGGCCCATGCTGGTTTCCATGGAAGATGAAAACGGCAACCTGTGTAAATATGAAGATTACGATAAGCCCGAGTGTGTTGCCAAGGCGGCTTACATCATTGGTGACTACGATGATGGTGTAAAAGAAATCTACCTGCCTTGGGTGCGCGAAGTGCGTGCCATGAAAGATGAGTTCAGCCAGGATGAGCGCTTTGAATTCCTGATTGCCGGTGAACCATACTTCCTGGCCGGTATGTTGCAGGATCTAGTAGATCGCTGGTGGCTGTTTGTTATCTCGATTGCCATTGTTATTGCTGTCCTGTGGTTTGAATTCAGAAACTGGCGCGGTGCCTTGTTCCCATTGTTGGGTGTGGGTATGACTATTACCTTTACCCTGGGCTTGATGGGATTCACAGCGTTTAAACTGACTACCATGATGGTACTGACACCAATGCTGTTATTGGCCATTGGTATTGGTCACTCGGTGCAGGTAACGCGGCGATATCTGCAGGAGCAGGAAAGCAGTGGTGATCCTGAAAAAGCCGCGTATGTGGCAATTGCATCGACAATCATTCCTGCAACCTTATCTATCGTCACGGATATGGTGGGTTTTGCCACCCTGGCTACCGTTGATATCTCCTTCTACAAGGCTTATGCCTACTTTGGTATGTTCGGTATGTTGACCCTGTTGTTTACGACAACAACATTAATACCGATCTTAATGACCAAGTTCCCGCCCAAGATCGTAGCGGGTGCTCATGAAGGGCATGCCTGGGAAGAAAATGTGGGTGGCTTTATTACCCGGTTAATTTCCGGCCCAGGAAAATGGGTGCCGATTCTGTTCATTGTTGGTGTTATGGCGATATCGGTTCATTACACGGAGATTATTCGTGGTGTAAGTGCCGTGATGGCCGGTGAAGAAGCGGCTAAAAATGACCCGGAAGTAGCCCGTATCCAGGAAGAGTTTGACATCATGCCGGGTGTGGAAAAAGGCATTAACTATCCAAGAGCCGCTTTCAAAGGGTCTTCTGAAACAATCCAGCACCTGAACCGGTTGAATGAAATCATGCCTGGTGTCATTTCAGTGAATATTCCAGTACGTGGAAAAGAGGCTGTTTTACCTGGCTGTCTGGATGAGTATTTCGATGAAGAAATATTCGACATTGAAGACAAGGCTGAAAAAGCCGCCATGTGTGAAAGTGAGAAAAAACGCCTGGCCTGTTGGGATGTTGAAGCCTGCGGTGTGCAGGGTATTTTCAATGATGCGGACGTGCTTGCCGATATGGAATCATTCGAGAACTGGATGAGGGCACATCCAAAGATTGGCTATACAGGTTCTTATGCGCAATATGTGCGTTTGGTGAATATGCTGCTTACAGCCGAACCTGGCACCGAGCCCAAAATTAGCGACCTCAGGATTCCAACCAAGGAATACCTGCATAGCATCGATCCGGAAGATGATCGTGATCCAACCGAAATGGTTCGTCTTTACAACGGCTTGCTTGAGTTGATGGTATCTGACGGCGATATGGACTCTTTCGTCAGAGTTGATGACTGGAATGAAGGTGTGATTTTAGGCTTCATCAACACTATGGATCCTGTTGAGACTCACCAGGTTACCGTGGATATCATGAACGAGCTGGAAAAACGCAAGAATGGTCCAGGTTTCTCGAAGGTGAACTTTGGTTTGCGTTCAGGTCCGGTTGATGATCTTTCAGGTGATACCAACGAGCTTTCTGTCGAAGGTCCTGGTTATGTTCAGCCCGCGGTTGGCGGTTTCCTTGGGGCAACCGAGGCAACACGTGAAGTGGCAATGGAAAACTGGTTGATTGGTCCACTGCAAACAGCCCTGGCGATCTTTATTATCACTGCGTTGATGTTCAGGTCACTGGGTATTGCGGCAATGTTAACCTTTACGCTGTTTATTACACTGTTCGCCCAGTACGGTCTCGGTGGTTACTTCACCGCGGTAGAAAACTGGTCTGGTAACCTGGCATTCCATTTGTTGGTAACATTGAGTATCGCAATGGGTCTTGGGGTCGACTACGGAATCTACATGATTTCGCGACTACGCGAAGAAATGAAGGCGACCGGCGGAAACTGGATGGAGGCTTTGAGAAATACCCAGAACACAACCGGTTCAGCGGTGATTATTTCTATCGTGGTACTGCTGGGTAGTTTCATACCCCTGGTCGGAACCGACCTGGCAAATACATGGGGTCTGAGTATGTACATCGGTGAAGCGTTATTGATTGATGTATTTACCGCCTTGATGTTACTGCCATTGATGATCAAGTGGTTTAAACCGAAATATGTCTTCAAGCCAGAAGATTAATCAGGTGATTAATTGGAGGATTAACGGATAAGCATAATAAAAATTAAATGGAGATTATGGGGCCCTTCGGGGCCCCTTTTTTTTAAGCTTGTTA
>CALAZS010000060.1 GCA_937926265.1 uncultured Gammaproteobacteria bacterium | reverse complement strand
GAATTCCGTGTAGGACATCAGATAATATTTGTCGCTTAAATCATACGTTGCCCCTAATAAATACCTAAGCCTATGACTAAATTCAAATTTACCTGTGCTGGTGTTTTCGATAAATCGTTCATCAAATCTCAAGCGTTGCTTGATATTGAAACGATTTAATGGAAGTTTATATGTGAGTTGTTGAAAGAGACGATGCTCGTTTCTTGCAATGTCTTCAAAGGGATTTTGTCTTTCATACACGTAAGAACCTGTGAGCCAAAGGTTATTTGCAAGCAGGTAACTGACTCCAAACTCACCGTAGAAATAGAGGGGGCGGGCATCCCCTTCATCGGATTGATACGGCTTGATTGCCGCGAATATATAGCTGTTGTATGACCAACGCTTACTGAGATCCCCGCTATGATCAATCGTTGGGAACACCCCACCTACGGAAATATTTTGAGCCGAGCCAGAAAAACAAAAAAGGAGTAGAACTACTGCTACCAATCGCCATTTTTTCATTGTCCGTTTAATCTGAAATGACTATTGCGCAGTTCTTAGGGCATCGGCATAGGTATCTGGCAATTCACTCTTTTCCACGGCCTTTGCCGCTTTTTCTAAGTCATATTCTACCCTGACAAAACGAACAGGTACGGAGTCAGGGTCTTGTATAGAGAGAGTCGTATTGAGCTCCATTATGGCATAGCATGCCCGGGCATCTCCATCTTTTGGCTTACCTACAGACCCAATATTGATGGCATGTCGAAAAGCTTTTTCTCCATTGAGATCGTATTCCAAAATTCGGTGATATGGCTTATGGGTATGGCCAAAGAGCATAATATCGGCCTCTGCAACTTCCAAAATCCGCATGAGGCTTTTTTCCGGGCGGTCCTCAAAAAGATACTCATTGATCTTTCGCGGACTGCCATGTACCATCAAAAGCTTAATTTTTTCTTGATTGTTTTGAAACTCGAGGGACATGTGTCGAGGTAACATCCGCAGATAGGCCCTTGTAATATCGTCCACTACTTTGTTGGTATAAGCAATAGAAATCGCTCCGTTGGCCTTTTCGTCATCAGATTTGTAAGCACAGCCACAATCATCGCTGCTAAGCCCAATGCCTTCATCATAATTGCCAGCCAGCGTTGGAATCCCTCTTTCCCGAATTAAAGTTGCCACTTCATTGGGCCAAATGTTGTACCCGACCAAATCGCCCAGACAGTAGACAAAATCGGGCTTTTGTTTGTCAATATCTGCAAGCACGGCTTCTAAAGCAGGCAGGTTAGCGTGTATATCAGAGAAGAATGCGATTTTCATTTAAATGAGTTTAACGATTCGTATCAGTTTAGGAAGAGTTGCATTTCTTCCGTCTTGGTGAAATCATTGGTTTTATAGATTACGTTTTCTTTAGCATCGGTAATGAGGAAGAAGGGCAATCCGACCTTCAGTTCAGGGAAACGGGGATCATTCCGGTATTTATCAAACTCTGATGAAGTATCATATACTTTATATAAAACCGCATTCTGTAGTGAAGCATTTAAGGCTTCATCCGACTGGGTTTGCCTCTGAAAAGCCTTGCAGTTGGTACACCAATCCCCATGAAAATCTACAAAAACCAACTTCCCTGTTTCGGCAGCTTTTTGATAGGCCGCCTCTTTATTTAAATACCAGGTCAGTTCCCCTTTTTGTTCGATATTTGGTTGGGCAGTATTGGTCATATTCACCTGGTAAGGTGCTGCGGTACCCGTTCCTATTGGAAGGAGATTTGCCCCGATTACAAAAAAACCAATAACCCCTGCTAAACTGTACAGTGCCATTGAAACCCGTTGTTGTTTCGGTTTTTCATTTGATTGGAGCTGAAATGCAGCTATAAACAAGAGCACGGCCCCAATAAAAATATAGAAGGCTACATGGTTCGAGAGACCTAATCCGTTTAAGCCTTTAACCAAATAACCGTAGGCAAAATAGCCGATCAGCACCGCAAAAACCCATTGTACATAGAGCATCCACCTGCCACCTTTGGGCAATGCCAGGCCGAAAACGCCCAATAGCAGTACAGGCACGCCCACACCCAGGCCGAAAAGCATCATTTTAATCGCGGCTGTAGCAGCAAGGGCCAATGTAATTCCTGAAGCGTTGGAGGCAATGGCAATTAAAATACTCACTACGATTGGGCCTACACAAGCTGAAGAAAGTAAACCGGCACCAGCACCCATGAGTATAGTGCCGCCTAAGCCCTGATGTTCGCCATCCATCTGACCACCAAACAAGGGTAAATGCAGGTAGTCAACCGTGGCAAGTGCCATAATAAAAAGTAAAATGCCAATACTCAGGTTTGCTAAGGGTAAGCGCAGGATCTCGTTGAAAGCACCACCGGTAAGCGAGGCTATAATGCCAAATAAGAAATAGATCCCCGCCAATCCAAGATAATACGCTAAAGGATGGGCAAATTTTCCGAATTTACTGGATCTGTTTCTGAGAAAATTGATCGTTAGCGGATAAACCGGATATACACAAGGCAATAAACTGGCCATCGCACCGCCTAGAAAAAGGAATAGGTATGAACCAATCCCCGTGCTTTCAGCCAGTTGTGAGCCCACCCAATCGTTCATTTGGTTGAAGACAGATTGAGCCTGCACTTGCGTAGCAGTTCCGAGCAGGATAAGCACTAATATGAGTTTCTTCATGGCATTAAACCTTCACCTGAGACATGATGTAAAACATTTCAGTGGCGATCTGCTTGCAACGCTCATCATAAGTAGCCGTTTCCTGATCTGTACCGTCAGATTCCTTGGGATCTACATAAGGAATTGGCACACGGAGTGAAGCACCTGGAATAAAAGGACAATTTTTGTCTGCTTCGGAGCAGGTCATGACCGCGACAAAATTTTCATTGGCATTGCCCGGGTCATCATACTTCTTGGAGAAACATTCCATTTGGGGCGCACCTTCAGCGTAGGATACTTTGTAGCGTGGATTTTCCCCACCGGGATTCTTAACTTTAAAACCTGCTCTTTCAATGGCGGCAACTGCACGTGGATTGAAGGCTGTGGCCTCTGTACCACCTGAATAGGTGTTGATCCCATCTTCGATTCCATAATAAGCCGCTGCCGTGGCCGCCCAAATCTGGCTCATGTGGCTTCTGCGGCTATTATGTGTACAGATAAAAGTCAGGTTTGCCGGCTCGTTCGACAGTTTTTTCGTTTGTACGAAGAGTGCTATTTTCTTTAATTGAGCTTTGCGTTCCTCAGGGATAGCGTCCATATCGGCTACTACCGATTCAATGTAGGTTGACAGATCTGGATACATGGCTTTTGATTCTTCCGGTTTTGATGGGGCTTCAGGAATATCAGCTTCAGCAGCAACATTATCCACTTGTGATGATTCCTTTTGCTCTTTTTGCTTTTCCGAGCAGCCTGTAAAAAGAAGTGCTGCTACTGAGAGTCCTAAAATTGACTTTTTCATTGTGCTATTTCCATTTTAAGTGTTTAACAACATCCTGAACCCGGTGTGCAAGTTTCAACTTCTCCACCTAGCTCTGATAGTTTGGTTTTCGATTTTTCTGCGGGGATTCCACAGGCATCTTTGGCCAGGCAATCTGTGTATTTGGTTGTGAGTACAAAACCTTGTCCATTAAATTCCAGACCGTACTTTTCAATACTTTGACCTTGATATTCCACCTCTATGGGTAAGCTGTCATCAATCTTCAGAGTTTTCTCAGATAACTCGATGATGTTGAGCAGTTTTTCCGGATGCAGTCTATGGTCATAATCGTTTGCATTCCAAAGCTGAAAATTGATCACTTCTTCTTTACGCAGGGTACCGCCACAGTCGATATAATGCTTGGTTACGATGCCCACTTCGGTAACATGAAAGTGTCTTGGAACGAGTTCTCCATTGGGTAGTTCAAACTGAATTAGCTCAAGGTTCTTCAAGTGTTCTTTTATCTCTATTAGTTTCATTCTGTTAAGGATATTGCAATATTGCGATTATGTGAGGTAAATTTTTTTAGCAGCAGTCTTGCACTGAAGGTGTTGGGTACTGGTCGAACATATTAAAGAACAGCTCTTTAATTTCTGCCCAACGTTCCGGATTAATACAGTAGCTCACGCGAGAACCTTCAATGGTTCCCTGAATTATGCCAATATCTTTCAACTCTCTCAAATGTTGGCTAATGGTGGCTTGGGCTAATCCAAGTTCCTGCACTAAATCGCCATTAAAACAAGCATTGCTTTTAAACAGAAAATGCAAAATGGCGACCCTTGCAGGATGAGCAAATGCCTTTGCTGCAAGTGCAATTTCATTGTCTAAATCTGTGAAAAGGTCTGTTTTAGTTACACCCACGTTGAGGTATTAATATTGCAATATTACGATAGATAATAGAAAACTTGAAAAAAAGATTGAAAAGATTACATTCGGGTGTTGAGTACGTTGGTGGAAAATGGGTTCTAGTTTCTGTGACCATGGCAGGAGTACGTCGCTGCGCTCGGTTTTCCTTATATTTCTCCCTGCTTAGCGGTTTGTGCAAAAAATGCATATCCCACTTCTTTAAACCAATGAGTTCCTTTTAGCAGTGTTCTAAAAAAAATGTCACAACGGCACGTGAGATTTGGGTTTAACATTTAATGTGTTCTCAGAGGGCTGGCTCCCTCTGCGTCAGGACTGGAGAACGAACAAATGTTTACAGAACATAGTGTAATCCAGGACTATCCCGTTCCCAATCCGATGAGCTTGAATGAGATTGTGAATGAACTCGCTGATAATAAGGAGAGGCAAATCGTTCTGAAGCGGTTCGGCATTGTTTTATTATTTATCCTCATCGAGCAACAACTCTATCTCCGATTTAAGCAATGGCAGATCACGGATGACAATGGCCCAGATGATTTCTTCTGAGACAGAATCGTAGCCGTGTATAATCCTATTTCTGGTGTCTACAATTTTTCGCGCACTACTTATTGAAATAGTGTGATCCTCCTGTAAGATTCTATTTACGGCTTTACCGATTATTTAAATATTTCTTTCTATGACCCTTTTGGTTTTAAGA
>CALAZS010000059.1 GCA_937926265.1 uncultured Gammaproteobacteria bacterium | reverse complement strand
CCTCTGGCACTTCCGAACTACGAAATCTATCCCATTCAGCCTCATTATGAATAATCTCTGCCCCTCTCAAATCGCTAAAACCTGACCGCCAAACATAATAGTAGTCAAATAGGAGCGGTTGTGTCCCTAGCTGAATATCAAACCCATTATCTATGCAAAAAAGCTCGAAGAAGGGGACGCAATTATCTATCAATAATTGAGACGGTCCCCATATCCTGGGATTTGCTTCTATCATAGATATATCGCGTCCTTTTCCCCTTACTTCCACCATAACCAAACCAAAAAACCGCAAACTATGAAAGAGACGGACAAAATCTTCTGCAAGAAAGCCCTCATGAATGTGTGATGGTTTGCTTACCAGCATCGAACCACCCCCCATCTGTTGAACAATATTCTCCTGGGAGTAGGAGTAGCAAGTGCCGTTCTTGCTGATATAAAAAAGCAGATAATAGCTATGCCCTTGAATATATTCCTGAAGGAAAAAGCTTTCGCGTTTGTGTGATCGCAAGAGTGACATCAAGTCAGCACTGTTGTGAACAATCATAGGTCGTACTAGATCACCGGAACCCGGGCCCGCGTACCGAATTGGTTTCGCTACAGCTGGAAAAGTCAATTTTTCCGAAAGGTTTAGAGTGACAGGTACCAGAATCCCCGCGTCCTCGCACAATTCCCCAAACGTTGCTTTGTCCGATATTGCTTCATAAACAGATTTCTCGCACAAAGGACTAAAAAATCCCATCTGTTCAAGGGACTCTCTGTGCGACAGCACAAATCGATTCAAATATTCGGTCGAGGGTACAACTAATAGGTCGGGCGAATAAGCTCTGTGCTGAACCTTGCTCCTGATCTTCTGAAAAAGAGAAAGGTCGACTAGAGGAGAATCACGAACAAGCGCAACTTGGTCGGCGTATTTAGTCCTAAATATAATATCTTGCGAATCTCTTGCTACTAAAAAGGCTTTGATATCTAGCCTTGCTATGACGCGCAGAAAGGATATAACGCCCCGAGGGTTATAACCCGTGAAAACAAGAAGGCATTGCTCATTTTTTCTTGTCTGAGAACTCATCTTCATTTAGGTAAATAAATTTAAAATCAGCGCCCAAGTGTTTTGCATGCGAAATAATTTGATCAACGGACTTGCACGAAAGAACAACAATATGTGAAATGTCCTTAGTCATTGCTTCTTCTGGAGTCAGAACCTTCTGGCCATTAAAAAACGAATCTTCATCAGCCCAGGTATTAATAAAATGCGAAATCGTATACCCTCGGTCATCAGCATCCCGAAGAAACAGATAAGTTAGGATATCAGTTCCCCAAATTGCGAAACATTTGGTTCCAGCGTCATCGATTTTCGCAAAAAACTTATCGGTAACACCGTCATCCCAAACGTTTGCTGCATCTTCAAACCACTTCACGAACTCATACGTCTCTGACCTTGATAACCGATAAGCCGGCGATCGGTGATCATAGTCGGTTTGGAGTTCCAGCTGTACGTCGAACTTCTGCGAGGGCATGCTGTGAAGGCCTGTGCCATCGTATCCGATGTTTTTAACGAGGGATATCTTTGGGTGCACGGTCAGATAGGATCGTGTCGCCTGTAGGTACCACATCCGAATATCTAGAGCATCAATATTTCCAAAAAAATGAGAGCGAAATTTGCTGTAAAGATCTCTACCATACTGCATGAAAATATGCGCCGAATCAGCTCGGAGTGAAATGTGCTCCTTTTTGATTTTTGTATCCAATAGTTCTTGAAAGCGGTCGTCCCAGATACCATACCCCCATGCCGAGAACCTGGGTAAAAGCACATTACTGAAATTCGCTTTTCGAAGGACCACGGAAGGCGCTGTATAACCGCAGGCGGCTACGATAGTGTTATGATGCTTGATCCTTTCCAACCAGTAGTTCTGGAATTTGAGGAACTGTGGCGCGCAGACATTATCATCTTCCATGATAATTGCTCGTTGCTGCTTGCGTATTATCTCCGCTATTCCATTGCGATTGTTTGCGATGCGTCCGAGGTTTGTGCTTCGTTCGATGATAGTTACTGACTTAAAGCCGCGAACGTCGTGCAGAAAGCGGCGAACTTTGCTGATCTGCTTCTCGTCACCTTCCTTCGGTCCGTCTGACAGCACGAAAAGGTCCGTTGATTCGGCAAGTTCGCATCGGGCCAGCGACAAAACGGTACGTCTAACATGGTCGAGTCTGTCATAAACGCCGACGATTACTGGTGAATATTCAGAACGACTTGGCACTGTTCTAGAAAAAAAGTTCACAAATGGGATAATCTAAGGAAGTATAGATGTGCGTTTCGGTAATCTGGACTGCCGGAAATGGAGTAATAACGAAAAAAGCTATTTGTACGATTGCACTACGCCTTTTGTGCTCAAAGTATCGTAGTTATTCGCCAAGTGGGTGTCGCAAAATCTTGATTATTCGCTGTTGTTGCTTCTTTTTTAATTGCGAATATATTGGTAAGCATAATACCGTGTTGGCGAGCATATTGCTGGCCGGGAGGTTCCGGTGATCAGCTGACGGTAGATGGCGATACATAGGTAGATTGGATATTAAGGGATAAAAATATCGGCGGCAGAATATATTGTTATGTTTCATTTTTTCATAAAGTAGATCGCGGCAAAGGGGATAGTCGTCATTTACACGGATTGGAAAATAGGAGAAATTCAGGCGAGCGCCAGCTGGGGTTGCAATTGCGCTGAGTCCCTTTATGGTGGAAATATTTGTACGATATATATTATCGATCTTCCTGCATTTCCGAATCACTTTTTTTAATCCGTCAAGTTGAAGGCATCCAAGGGCGGCTGAGAATTCGTTCATTTTTGCGTTAAGCCCGACTAACGATATAGTTGTCTCATCTTCGAACCCAAAATTTTTAATTAAGTCTAGCTTTCTTTTTATGTCTGCATTCTTGCAGATCACTGCGCCGCCTTCAAAGGTATTGAAGATCTTGGTCGCATGAAAACTAACAACAGATAGGTCGCCGTGCCTGAGGATGCTGCCGTTGCCGTCTTTCACTCCGAAAGCGTGTGCAGCATCGTAAATCAGCTTGAGGTCGTGTTTTTCTGCGATGCCTTGGATCTTGCTAGTATCGCATGGCAATCCGTAAGTATGAACGGCCACAATCGCCGATGTAGCAGGCGAAATGGCGCTTTCGATAAGGTCTGGCCGAATATTAAAATCAACGTCGGAGATATCGACGAAGATGGGCTGGAGGTTGCACCATACCAAGGCGTGCGTAGTGGCGACAAAAGAGTAAGGTGTGGTTATTACTTCGCCACTTATGTCGAGCGCTTTAAGAGCAGCAATCAGCGCTAATGTGCCGTTGGCAAACAAAGAGATGTGCTCGACTTGAAGGAAGTCGCATAGGCGTGCTTCAAGGTCTCTATGGAAAGGGCCATTATTCGTGAGTTGTTTGGTTTTCCATATAGTTTTTAGCAGTGGCTTTATCTGTCTCAACGGTGGGAGATCCGGGCGCGTCACATTAATTGTCTTTCTGCTCGCCAATTGTATATACCGTGGTTCGGCTGAGTCGCTTGGTTGATTACAATGAGAAACTGCTGTCGGTCAGTCGGGGAATTTCATAAGAGCGGGAGCGCGTGCTAAGTGATGGCGAATCGTCAGGCCATCTAAAGGTTTTTATCAAGCGCTTTGAGAGCTTCTGTCCAATAGGCTGGTCAAGTTGGGATCGTCGTCAACCAGCTGGGCCAGCTCAGTCAACGTCAGTGATGCAGTGGTTGCATATTGATAGCCGAGAGGCAGCGCCGTGCGGAGCCCAGCGTCCAATACGGCCGAAAGATTGCGCTTGGCATCAGCTTTTCGCCCGTTGAGCGCTAAAGCTACCACGAAACTCGGCAGCCACCAATTGTCCATACGGCACCATTCGAGATCTTTGGCCATTAAGCTGCAGCCGTTCGAATGGTCTCCTTTGAGAATCAATAGCCAACCTATTGCAGAGAGCCAATTGCGCTGATCGTTGAATTCGTTGTAAACGTGATGGACGGCATCGGAGATTTCTTCGACTTCAAACGAGTTGCCATGAATAAGGTTCAACAAGATCTGGAACAGTTTTTGTTTTGTCGAGCATCTGTTCAGCTGCTGATCTTTGTCGATGCCTTCATGGAGAGCGCCCACTTGGTTAAAATAGAGGTACCGGTACCATCCTAACCTAGAGTAACCGTCAGAGAGATTAGCGTCCTGCGCATAAGCGTCTGCTACCGTAGACGCGGCGACGTCTACTTCTCCGAGTCGTGTAAGGCAAATGCTATAAATTAGTCGCCGGGTGGCTGTTAAGCGATCGAGAGTTAGGTCTCGCTCAAAATAATATCGGGCGCGTTCCCATCTCTCCTTGGAGATGCAAATCTCGGCGATTCCGGCGTAGGCGTCTCTCAAGTCTGGCGCTGTAGTGTAAGCATTTTGAATAATAGTCTCTGCTCGTGTCAATTCACCATTTTCAGCATACAACAATGCGGCGTTTTTCTGCCAATGTGGCGTGATTCGTTGGAGTAGAATATCGCGTTCAACGATGGCGAGTGCTGTTTGGTGTTTGTCATGTTTGGAGCTAGCCCATGCGATCCTAGAAAAACCGTTTCTGAGAGTTGGGCACTGATTGTAGGCTATTGTCATGGCCGAGATGGCTTCACTATACTGACGCGTTTCGGCCAGGGCACAGGCTCGGATGTAATTTGCGATTGGCAGATTTGTTTCCGAGTTGTGGTTTGAGCCAAGAATTCGCAAGACCCCAGAATAATCTTTGGATGATAACAAGAGGGCAGCGCAGTATGGTTTAGTTGCATTGAGTAATTCTTGTGCTTCTTGACTTTTTATAGTTAGCGGGCCTGGTGTCGGGTAGACATCAGTTTCGCCGAAATACTTACACAGTTTTTCTATTTCTCCAACAATCGTGGGCTCGAACATCGATGCCGGGATATGGGTTTTGGCGAAGAAGATTGGAAGCTCGTATTGGAAAAGGTCTGCCAAGCTTGTGTTGTCCCCATGCTCTTTAGC
>CALAZS010000058.1 GCA_937926265.1 uncultured Gammaproteobacteria bacterium | reverse complement strand
AAAAGGAAGGGGACGATGAAAGCCGTCAAACTTATACTCATTCCAATCATTATTATTGCAGCCGTATATCTTGGTCTGAAAGGTTTTGTGTACTTTCAAACTACAAGCAAGGTTGATGAACTGGTCAAGCAGGCTTCATTGTTTGCAGATATCACCTACGATGGTGTCGCTTCGGATCTGATGAAGGGCAGTGTCAGTGTTCAGAATATCCGGGTCACTCCTAAAACGTTACAGGATGCTCTGGAAATCAGGGAAGTCACGATGCAGGGCGACGGTCCCGGTTTCCTTTTCTCAGATACCTCGAAAATGGCTCAGCAGACCCCGGAGTTTTTATTACTTGCTGTCAAAGGTTTAAAACTTAGCCTGGATGGTGAGATGTTCCAGAGCTTTAACGCCATGGCGGCCCAACAGGCCCAGGCACAAAACATACCTGTTGCCAAAACCTGCGAATTTGGCAGTTCCATTACCGGCTCTGACCTCAAAACAATGGGTTACGATGCTATCTATGCAGATGCGACGATGACCGTGTCGCATGACAAAATCGACAATAGCACCAGCATGAACGTGGATCTCATTATTGAAGACATGGGTGGTTTCGACATGAGTATGTCGATGATTGGTGGTGGATCTCCAATGGCGATGGCGATGCAGCCACAGATAGATGAGATTCGTTTTGTATACAGTGTTGATGAAGACTATCTAAAAGGTGTTAAAAAATACTGTACCGATAAACTTGGTGTTGATGAACTGGCTTATATCAACATGATTGCCGATGCCAGCGACGATGATTACAAAACCTATTATGGTTTTGCACCTGGGCCCGGTATCAGGCAGGCAGTGAAAACTTTCATGGCTTCCGGTGGTGATATCGACATTCGTATGCGTCCTTCCAAAGACATGAATCCAATGCTGCTGCAGACTGTCCGCCCACAGGATGTTCTCAACATGCTTGGTGTAACCGTTTATGTCAACAAGCAGCCAATTCAGGATTTAAGTTTCGAACTTGATGAAGCCTACGGTGCCTATGGTTCAACTATGGGAGGTGAACAACAGGCGGCTGAAGAGAAAGAGGAAGAAGAGAAGAAGAAAAAGCGCGTGGTTTATACCTTCCAGGATACATCCGTTAAACAATTGCCACAGTACATTGGTGCCAGGATAAGACTTGAAACCCGCGATGGTAAGGATAGAGAAGGAACGTTAATAGGCATCAGCAGACAAACCGCACATATTGAACAGCGTATGGGTGGAGGTAAATTTGCCGTTCATGTACCCATTGAGGATATTAAAAAGCTCGAAGTTCACCGTTTGGTGAAAACAGCTGAAATGGAAGACCTTAAGTAATCAAGGCCGAACCCCCAACCCCAGGGACGGGGTTGTTATTTAAAACGGGACTTGAATAATCCGGTTAAAACCAGCAGAAGCCCGAGACCACCGCTTCCCGAAGCAAGAAACAAAGCGGTTGAACCTGCGCCCAGTCCATAGATTACACCGCCGGTAATTAACAGGCTGCTACCGGTAATTACACTTAGAGTCTGCTGGTGCTGTTTCTTTAAAACCTTATGAATTTCCTGCAACTGGTCAGAATGGTAGTTCACTTTTAACCGGCCTTCACTGGCATCTTTTAAAACGCGATAAGCCAACAGTGGTATTTCAGGCAGTTGCTCGGACAGTATTGGCAGGTTTTCCTTTACCCGGCGTGCAAACGCCCTGGGCCCAACCTGTTTTTTAATCCACTCTTCCATGTAAGGCTTGGCTGTTGTCCATAGGTCAAGCTCAGGGTATAGCTGTCTGCCAAGGCCTTCAATATTCAGCAGGGTTTTCTGCAGCAGCACCAGTTGTGGCTGTACTTCCATATCAAAACGTCGCGCCACCTGAAACAGGCGCAGCAGAAAATGGCCAAACGAAATTTCAGCCAGGGGTTTTTCAAAAATGGGTTCAGAAACAGTACGAATTGCGGCTTCAAATTCATCGATACGCGTCGTTTTAGGTACCCATTCAGATTCCACATGCAGTTCGGCTACCCGTCGATAATCACGGTTAAAAAAAGCTAAAAGGTTTTCTGCAAGATAACGCTGGTCTTCAGTCGTCAGCGTGCCCATGATGCCGAAATCAATCGCAATATATTGGCCTTCAGGACTGACAAAAATATTACCCGGATGCATGTCAGCATGGAAAAAATTATCACGAAAAACCTGGGTAAAGAAAATTTCAACACCGCGCTCACCGAGCATTTTCATGCTGATGTTCTGGCGAATAAGTTCATCTACCTTGCCAACATTGGTGCCATAGATACGTTCCAGCACCATGACATCCTGACGGCAGTAATCCCAGTAGACATCGGGAACATACAGAAGATTGGAATTTTCAAAGTTACGCTTTAACTGCGATGCATTGGCCGCTTCGCGCATCAGGTCCAGTTCATCAAAAATTGTCTTGCGAAATTCATCGGCAACTTCAACCGGCCTCAGGCGTCGTGCTTCCTTTGAATAGCGCTGCGCGAGCCTGGCAATTGTATTCAGCAGGCTGACATCACGTTGAATGATTTTTTCGATTTTGGGTCGCAGTACTTTGACAACAACATCCGTACCATCGTGCAGGGTTGCAGCATGGACCTGTGCAATTGAGGCAGAAGCCAGCGGTGTGCGGTCAAAGTTTTTAAAGACTTCATGCAACGGCGCTTTCAGGGCTTTTTCGATCTGGTTGACGGCAATATCGCCAGAGAACGGTGGCACCTTATCCTGAAGCTTTACCAGTTCATCGGCTATGTCATCCGGCAGGAGGTCCCGCCGGGTAGAAACCATTTGGCCAAACTTGACGAAAATAGGGCCGAGATCTTCAAGGCTGCGGCGAATTCTTTCACCGTAAGAAGGTCTGTTGCCGATAGAAAACCAGTAGAAAGGCGAAAAAAAACGGATAAAACGGATTGCCCTGAAAAGGTGGGCGGCCAGAACAACTTCATCAAGGCCGTGACGCAGTAAAACCCAGCTTATATGAATGATACGAAACGCATCACGGAAGCGAATCACGACGCCTCCTGTTTTGACTTAAGCCGCTTAACGCGTGCAGCCAGTCTTTCCACATCATCACGCAGTTGGTCAACATCATTGAAAAAGTTTTCCATCTCAAGTGAACCGGGCGTCAGGCGAATTTCTTCCTGAAGGTATTCTTTCAGGTTGAGCTCGGATGACTGTTGATTGCGTTTAATCCAAGACGCCGTAGTTTTGAAAAACTCACCAACCTGATGGGCAATGATGTCACCGGTAATACCGGACAGGTGTTCTTCCCAGTCAATGTCAATACGTTTCAGGATACCTGTGAACTCCTGGGCCAGCCTGGAAGAACCTGTTATTTCGATATCTCCGGAAAATACCGCATCAGAATTATTCTGCAAATGAGATTGCAGCAAACTAAATGGTGAACCGCTTATCATGCAGTCAGGCTCGCCCTCATAATCACCCATAACCTGAATGGTGCTGTTTTGAGCGGGAATAAAATATAACTTGATGCCTGTACCCCTTAAATCAAAGGCTATAACCTTGCCGTGCAAAGCAGAAAAAAGGGAACTGATTTCCGGGTCTAATGACAGGTACTGGTTAAGCGCTGTTTCCAGGGCAAGTAACCCGGCATCACGAATCGTCATAACTTGTCTTTCAGCCTCAGTACTTGAAACCGCGGTGTACGGCAACAATGCCACCGGAAAGGTTATGATAATCACAATCTTCAAAACCGGCTTCATCAAGCATGTCTTTCAACGTTTCCTGGTCAGGGTGCATGCGAATGGATTCGGCCAAATATTTATAACTGTCTTCATCCTTGGCAACCACTTTGCCGATAAACGGCAATAACTTAAAAGAATAGAGGTCGTAGACTTTTTGTAAAGGCTTGCTGGTCGGATGTGAAAACTCCAGCACCATGATGCGCCCACCGGGCTTAAGCGCTTTGAACATGGCATTGAGTGCCATTTGCTTGTCGGTTACATTTCGCAGGCCAAAGCCGATGGTGATGCAGTCAAAGGTGTTATCAGGAAAGGGTAATGACTGGGCATTTATCTGCGCATACTGCACGTTGCCAACATGGCCATCATCAAGCATGCGGTTGCGGCCTTCATTTAACATGGCAGCATTAATATCTGACATGATGACCTGGCCATTTGGGCCTGCGAGGGTCGAGAACCTGGCTGCCAGGTCACCGGTACCGGAAGCCAGGTCCAGAATTTTATGGCCATTGCGAATCCCGGCCAGTTCTACCGCAAACTTCTTCCAGATACGATGGATACCCATCGACATCAGGTCGTTCATCAGGTCATAGTTGGAGGCAACCGAATCAAAAACTCCACGGACACGTTTGGCCTTGTCTTCTACGTCGACGGTTTCATAACCAAAATGGGTCGTTTTTGAATCAGTCATTATCAACTGGCCTGCTTGCGTTTATGTCCTGCCGCTTCAAGCCGATTTAAGTAATCAGCCCAGATTTCATCATAGTTGGAACCCAGGCGGTAAAGCGTTTCCCAAGAATAGATGCCTGAATTGTGTTCATCATCAAAGTGCAGGCAAACAGCATAATTTCCGACCGGTTCAATACGGTCAATATTCACATCTTCTTTACCAACCTGCAGAACAGACTGGTCGGCAGTGTGACCCTGAACTTCAGCAGATGGGGAATTAACACGCAGGTACTCGCATGGCAGCTTGAAGTTTGAGCCGTCGTCAAAGCTTACTTCAAGTACCTTGGAACCGCGATGCAGGTTAAGTTCTGTCGGGATAGGATGGGACATGCTATTACTCCTTAAAGTATGTAACGGGTCAGGTCTTCATTTGTGGCAAGGTCTGCCAGCTGGTCATTAACGTAGCTTTCATCCACGGTCACGGTTTCCCCGGACTGGGTGCTGGCTTCGTAAGAAATGTTTTCCAGCAGTCTTTCCATTACCGTGTGCAAACGGCGTGCGCCAATGTTTTCAGTGCGTTCATTCACCTGCCAGGACACATCAGCAATCTTGCGTATACCGTCTTCAGAGAATTTCAGCTCAACACCTTCAGTTTGCATCAGCGCCTGGTATTGCTCGGTAAGCGAGGCATCGGGTTCAGTAAGAATTCGGGTAAAGTCATCACTGCTTAATGCGGATAATTCAACCCGAATCGGTAAACGCCCCTGCAGTTCAGGAATCAGGTCCGAAGGCTTGGACAAATGGAATGCTCCGGAAGCAATAAACAGGATGTGGTCGGTTTTAACGGCACCATACTTTGTAGTGATGGTGGAGCCTTCAACCAGCGGCAGCAGGTCTCTTTGAACACCTTCCCGGGAAACATCAGCGCCATGACTTTCACTGCGGCTGGCAACCTTATCGAGTTCATCAATAAAGACAATGCCATTTTGCTCAACGTTAGAAACAGCATTATGTTTCAACTCGTCTTCGTTGACGCGTTTTGCCGCTTCCTCATCTTCGAGTAATGACAGGGCATCCTTGATGCGCATTTTTTTCTTCGAGGTTTTGCCGCCACCAATATTCTGGAAAAGGCCCTGCAGCTGGTTGGTCATTTCCTCCATGCCGGGAGGCGCCATGATTTCCACACCAACCTGAGGCGAGGCGACATTGATTTCAATTTCCTTGTCATCCATTTCGCCATTGATAATGCGGATACGGAATTTATCGCGGGTTCCGGAACTGCCGGCAGTGGTCTGGCTTTCTTCCTCCCAACTGGAGACAGTGGGACGTGGAAGCAGTACATCGAGCACCCGCTCAAGTGCCGCCTCGCGTGCCGCATCACGAACCTTGTCCATTTCAGTTTCGCGCGTCATTTTTACCGCCGAGTCAACCAGGTCGCGGATAATTGAATCAACCTCGCGGCCAACATAACCCACCTCGGTAAACTTGGTGGCTTCAACCTTGATAAAGGGGGCATTTGCAAGCTTGGCCAGGCGGCGAGCAATTTCAGTTTTGCCAACACCGGTAGGGCCAATCATAAGAATGTTTTTCGGGGTGATTTCGTTGCGTAATTCGGGTGAAACCTGCATACGGCGCCAGCGGTTACGCAAGGCAATGGCAACGGCGCGCTTGGCATCGTTCTGGCCAATAATGTGTTTATCCAGTTCCTGGACAATTTTTTGGGGGGTAATGTCTGTCATGGTTACGGCTTAATTGTCGGAGTCAAGTTCTTCAATTACACGGTTCTGGTTTGTATAAACGCAGATATCACCGGCAATTTTCAGGCCTTTCTCCACGATATCACGTGCAGAAAGGTCGGTGTTTTCAAGAAGTGCAGTCGCAGCTGCCTGGGCATAAGGACCACCTGAACCGATGGCCATCAGGCCGTTTTCAGGCTCAATCACATCGCCGGTACCAGAGATAATCAATGACGCGCTATGGTCTGCAACCACCAGCAGTGCTTCGAGTCGACGCAGCATGCGGTCCGTGCGCCAGTCCTTTGCAAGTTCTACCGCAGAACGGGTCAAGTGCCCGGAATGCTTTTCAAGTTTACTTTCAAAACGTTCAAACAGGGTAAAGGCATCAGCAGTGGCACCGGCAAAACCTGCAAGTACGCCATCGCGGTAAAGACGGCGCACTTTTCGGGCATTACCTTTCATAACGGTATTGCCCATGGAAACCTGACCATCGCCACCAACGACAACCTTGCCGTTACGACGCACAGATAGAATCGTAGTACTGCGAATTTTTTCCATTAGGATTCCAAAAATTTAATCATGAAGCGCGATTTTACCTGAAAATTGCCAAAAAAACGTTGGCATTTATACCGGAATAGCTGCCAAGCCGTCCTGTATCTACCGGCTATGGTTTTTTCTTGCGTTTTGCCCGGGGGTGAGCCTGGTCGTAGACCTGGGCCAGGTGTTGAAAATCCAGATGGGTATATATCTGGGTTGTGCTGATATTGGCATGACCAAGCAGTTCCTGCACAGCCCGTAAATCACCGGATGACTCAAGCAGGTGGCTGGCAAATGAATGGCGCAGCATATGCGGATGTAAATGCTGGCTACTGGAGTGTTTTAGCGCTTGTTGTGAAAGGCGTTGTTCAATTGTGCGGCGTGAAATTCGCTTACCGCGCTTGCTGACAAACAGCGCAATTTCATTTTCAGCAGCAATTTCAGCACGTCGCGATAACCATTTTTTAACGGCTTCCAGCGCCATGCTGCCAACCGGCACTATGCGGGTCTTATTACCTTTACCGACAACTTCCAGAACATCAGGTTCACCCAGAAAGTCCTGCAGATTTAAAGATACCAGTTCCGATAAACGTAGACCTGAAGAATAAAAAAGCTCCATGACGGCATGGTCGCGGATATCAAGAATGTCATCACTGTTGGGAATCAGCAGTTGACTGACTTCGTCCACGTTCATGGTAGAGGGTAATTTACGTGAAACTTTTGGCGCCCTGACACCCTGTGCCGGGTTGATTTCAGCCAGTGATTCACTTAGAAGGTACTGGTAAAAACTGCGAATTGAAGACAGGTGCCGCTGCAGGCTTTTCGCCGAAGTCTGCTTGCGATGCCGAAACGCAACATACTGACGTACATGCTGCTGACGTACCTTGTTCCAGGCAGAGACATTCTGCTCTTCCAGCCAAAGCTGAAACTGGGTCAAATCACGCCGGTAATTATCAAGGGTATGTGGAGATAAACGCTTAACCGTGCGAATGTGTTCCAGAAA
>CALAZS010000057.1 GCA_937926265.1 uncultured Gammaproteobacteria bacterium | reverse complement strand
GATTATTTTACAAAGCAGTTTTTCATTGCCTTGGCGCGACGTAATTGTTCCACCTTGTAATATGCCTTGTGTATCTGGCCATCCTCGAGGTAACCAATCAGCCAGGAATAGGGCAGGTAATACCAGAGATGTTCCGTAAAACCGTATTCTGAGCTGGTGGAGCCCCATATTGCCGCACTGGCATATGGATTGTCGTAGAAACCTGGCCTGTAGGAATAAGTTGCCGGCAACATGTAGGAAATTGCCTGGTCAAGTTCCTCACAGGATCGACTCATTAGAAAATCATCGGGTTTTACCGGCAGGTTATAGCGGTGAAAGTCGTATGGCAGTCCAGACTGTTCACTGAACTCTTCTTTGTGCACGCTTTCTTCGTATTCCGGGTATACGGAGTCGGAGATTGCCGGTTGAAGGTATGCAGCCAGGCAAAAAGTTGCCATAAAAACGGAAAACTTTGACATTTTTCGACCAAAATTAATGAATTCAATCAAGAATATGCAGGTTACGTGCCATTGGTAAGCAGGGTGGTAAGCACTATTAAACACTGGCAAGGTCTTAGTTTTTAGCTGGCACATAGTCCCATTCACGCCAGCCTTTCAGCAAGGGGAAATACAGGCCCAGCTTGATCGGGCGGCTGTCCAGGTGAGAGAAAAGGTCAGCATAATGTTCAAGTTGTCCGCTATAGCGCTGCAATTCGTTATCAAGAAACGCTTCTATATCAGCACCTTGATGAGAGCCGGTTTTGTAGTCGATTATCCAGCGTATGCCATCTTCATCGACAAAAGTCCGGTCAATAATGACTTTTTTAAAGTGTTCGCCGGATCGATAGGTCAGGGCATATTCATTTTGAGCATACTTATGAGAATTAACGATCCACTGGCCGCGGTTATCAGTACACAAGTTAATCATGGCCTGCAGGACCTTATCCACTGCTGTCTCAAGCTCAGAAACACGGGTGCCCAGCTTTAACAGCGATCTTTCAATACTATGCCTGTGATCTTCTGTATGTTGTGGGTCAAAAAACTGCCTGTCTCTGGCAAGTTTTTCAAAATACCGGTGAGATAAAGTGCCGATATGCCGGGCAGTTTCGGAGGCCCAGTCAAAATCCAGTATTGCCTGCCCCTGATTACTCTCAGGTTCATCGTTTGCGATGGTGATAGGCAATGGTTTTGGAACTTGCGGTTGCCAATCCAGAGGCAGGCGTTTGCGTTTGGGGCTGAAGAGCAGCTGCTGTGCTGAAAGCTCGTCATTGGTCTCCGGTTTTTTCAGGTGATTGAAGTCAGCGGCAATGTTTTGCCAGATAATCGCTAAAAGAGAGCCTGAAGCTATTCGCTTTTGTCCTTTTTGGTCAAAACCAACATGGCCGAACAGATGCAGCTGTTTTTTTGCCCTTGTCAACGCCACGTAAAGCAAGCGTGTCATTTCATGACTTGCCTTTTCCTTGTTTATGGCTTTCAGGCTGATACTGATCTGATCGGGTTTGGCATCTTTTGAAGATTTGATCGGTGCCATCAACAGGTCAGACTGGCCTTCAGTATTGGGTCTTTCCAGCCATTCAAGCAATACCGACTCATCACTTTTACCGGTTTTACCAAGGCCAGGCAGAATTACATTATCAAACTCCAGGCCCTTGGATTTGTGAATAGTCATAATCTGCAGCCGGCCATCTGACTGGCTGTCAGCTGGAGCGTAAAGTTTCTCCAGGTCCTGGTTAAACAGTGTCAAATCATCCAGGTGCCCGCCTTTTTCGTGTTGGCTGACAAGTTCAAGGTAACGGTTGATTGCATTGCTGTTGGTTGTTCCGGGGTAGAAATCAATGCCACCGATTGCAGACCAGGTCATTTCAAGTAAATGCCGAAATGAAAGATTGCCCTGGTTGTTGAGAAAAGGTTCAAACAGACCCATGAAACGATTCAGTCTTGCCAGGCCTTGCCGGGAAAGCTTTTTGATGTGCTCCGGGTTACGACAATTATTTAAAATTACCGGGTCAGCAGCTTCGGCCAGAATTTGAAGGTCATCAATTAACAGGCCACACCATGGTGCCCTTAACAGTGCCAGCCAGTAGAGCCGGTCGCCAAGCTGGTGAAAGGCACGCGTAATTATGTATAAATCGATTATGCAGGGTAGGTTAGCCAGTGGTTCCAGTTCAACTGCCTGAAAAGCAATCTGACGTTGATTCAAAAGGGTAATAATATCGATCAGTTGCGAGCGGCTTCTCACCAGTATGGCGATGTTTTCAGATGTTTGACTTAACTTTTTTTCAACAATGTCGGCTATTTTTTCTGCCTCGGCAAAATCATTCTTTTCATTCAGAAGATCAATTTTGACCGCGGCTTCACTTTCAGCCGGGTGAAATGGCACAGATGGACTGTAACTCACCGCGCCGGTTGAATCGTTTTCTTCCGGTGGAAAAGCATCGGCAAGGTTGTTGTTTACCCAGTCAACTATGCCTTTTTGTGATCGAAAGTTAACCTGCAGTGTGAGAGGAATAAGTCTTATGTTGCCAATGCCGTTTTTTCGGGCTTTTAAATACAGACTTACTTCGGCTTCACGAAAACGGTAAATGGACTGCATCGGGTCACCAACCAGGAACAGGGTTTTACCATCACCGGGTTGCCATTCACGGGTGAGTGCCTCTATCAAGTCCATTTGCCCTTGGGAGGTATCCTGGAATTCGTCAATCAGAACGTGTTGCAGACGGTAATCCATGATCATGGCCAGGTCTGTCGGGTTTTGATGGTCACCCAGGGCCTGCTTTGCGGACAATGCAATTTCACTAAAGTCTACCTGGCCATAATCAGCAAAAACCAGTTGAAGTTGGGCTGCGCTGTGAACAAGGACATTGCTCAGCGCCTTAACAAGTTGCCACTGGTTGTCGGTGTAGACAGGTGCAGGCATGTAACGTAAATCAGTAAAAAGTTTACAAAGCACTGGTTGCAGGCTTATTTCGTCTATAAGTTTTTTAAGGCGGGCTTTTTGTTCTTCAAGAAAGATTTTCTTTTCAGCATCTTTCTCTTTGCTGGGTGCAGGAAAACCTATTGTAATTGACAGGCTTTTTCTTGGGTCGCCGGATCCTGTAAAGAGTAATTCCGCAAATGCCTGCCAGTAACTCAGGCTTGATATATCAGTTGTGAGGTTGATGTCATCTTTTGACCAGGCAGCAATCGCGGGTTGCCTGGTCGGGTCAACATGTTGTGAGGCAAAGTGAGCGACATCGGCCAGTTCTTCACTCATGCCTGGACGAATATGTTGAATGAGTTGTTGCAGATGTTCCCTGATAAAGGTTTGCAGGGCATTTTCAAGAATTGCGCGCGGGCCTTCTTTTGATCGTATTGAGGCAATATGTCTTAACCATTGGTCACGCCGTGACAACATGGTGACTAATAGCTGCTGAATGCGTTCAATGTTATTGCCAAGATGCAGCATAAGAACGGAAAGGTCATTTCTGCAATCATCTGTTTCCAGCAGTTTGAGTGTTTGACGTGCTGCTTCGCGGTAGAGCCTGTCAGCCTGTTCAACTGGTGAGACAGATGCGCCAAGTTTTGAGAGTAATGGCATTTGTCTTGTCAGTGAGGCATTAAGACTGTCGATGGTTAAAACCCTGAGCCTTGCCGGCGAAGATAAAAGATTCCATCCCTGACGATTATCCTGATCCATAACAGCCCGGGCGAGTTGCCAGGTTTTTATCTTATGGTTTTCTGCCGGCTTGTCGTCAGAAGCGGATTCAAGTGCCTGGAGGATTCTCAGACGCATTTCAGAGGCTGCTTTGCGCGTAAAAGTGATCGCCAGGATGGATTCGGGTAAATCTGTTTTTGCCAGCAATGCTAAAAAGCGTTGACTGATAAGTTCGGTTTTACCGGAGCCGGCCGGTGCCTGAACAATATATGAATTGTCAGTATTAAGTGCCTGGTCGCGTTGATCCTGGTCTTTGGTCATTTTTCCTGCTCCAGAACATCCTGCATTTCATTAGGCTGGTAATCAATTTCATGCTTGCGACATAAAGATTCAAGATTACAGAATTGGCAGTTATACGGGTTGATTTCAACCGAGCCGGAACGAAAGCCCTCGGCCAACGCGGTAAGCTGGTTTTTCCAGGTTTCTCTTAGTTGGTTCCAGCTATTATCCTCACCACTATAGGTGTCTCCATCAATATTGTTTTCCGGAATATATTTTACGCCGGGTAAAACATTTTCCTGATTTGCCAGGCCACTAAACTGACAGGCCTTTTCGTGCACCTGGGCTAATGCAAGTGCAGCAAGCGTTTTATCTTCAGCCAGGCTGTAAAGTGGAAGTTGTGGTTCAAGAATGACTTCTTCCTGCCATGATTTACTGCTGGCTGAACTACCGGTTTTATAATCAATGATAATGCGTTGACCACTATCGAGTTCATCAATTCTGTCGGCCTGGGTTTTTAAAAGAAGCCCACCTACCTCGATGCTGTTCTTCTGTTCTGTCGCAATGACCTTAAAGGGGGGCAAACGCTGTTTTTCCAGTTCAAACCATTCTGTAAGAAGGTTGCTGAGCCGCTGTTTTTCCAGTTGTAAAAATTGTGATGTGTACAGATCCGGGCGCCGGTTTTGATAATTAAAAAATACTTTGTTGAGCGTTTGATTAATTAACTGATGCAATGCTTCTGATGAAATGTCTATGAGTTGCTGCCTGGATTTTATTTTTTGCCAGAGCAGTTCCAGGGCGCGGTGAATTTGTATACCGCGGTCCAGTGGCGAAACACCATCAACAGGTGTTTCCGGTTCATTTGCGTTTAAACGGAACAAGGCAGCCGCCTTAAAAGGACACTGTGCCTGGCTGGTTAAAATGCCGCTGCCACCGTGAGCAGGATAATGTTCCGGTAAGCGGGTTAACGAAACTTCATTATCCGTTTCAGGCTGCAGAACTGAATCACTCATGTCATGCGTTGTTTCAAATTCTGTTTTATCGATATGTTGATAATCATTTAACAGGCTGCTGGCTCTTAGGACTTTGTCCTGTTCCTGTGCGGGGTAACTTATAATAGTATCAACACTGTTTTCGATAAAATGTTCAAGTAAGTGTTTTGCATAGTGGTGCTCACGTTCCGGCGAGCTATGAGGCATGTTATATTGTTTTTGCAATGACAGTGGAATCAATGGGTTTGCCGGTGTTTGTTGCGGAAGATTCTGATCATCCATGCCACTTAACCAAAGTGCGTCAAATTGCTGTCCTGCAGCTTCAAGTAAGCCGGAAACCAAAAGCGGCGATTGCTCAGACTGTTCCTGGTAAATGGTTTCAGTGGCAAATTGTCTAATCAGGCGGATAGCTTCAGGTAATGAAAGCTTGGTTTTTACCTGGCTGATATGACGGAAACGCTGCAGCAGATGCAGCAGTTTTTCGGATTGCTGGTATTCATGCGAGTTAAGGGTTTTGTTGCCTGGCCAGCCCATGGTCTGCCAGGTTTCCAAAAACAATCGGCTGAAATTTTCGGGTGTTTGTTGGTTTTTAAATTGCTCAGAAATTGTTGCAATTGCTTCAAGCCTACGGACCCAGTCTTCGAATGCTGATGGTGAGTTTGTGCCCTGGTAGTTATTGCAGAAGGTGATTAAATCACTAAGTGTCCAGTTGAGCCTGCCGTGTTTTTTTAAAACCAGGTCAACCGATGGTTTTACAATGGTTTTTTGAACCTTATGCTTGTCAGCATCCTTTGCCTGGTTTCCAAACAGGTAAATCGCATTCAGTATCTTGCTGAGGGTTTCCAGCGAAAATTCTTTTTTAAGCAGCTCCAGCGTTATTAAAGCATCATGAACAAGTGGGTAATCAGTTAATGGGATGCCTAAAGAAAAATTAAACAGATCGCTCTTGGAATACGGAGGTGGCAGTATTCTTTCCGGATGCAATGTTTTGTTAAACAGGGTTTCAATCCATGGTCTGTTTTCGTTGAGATTGGGTATAACAATGGCCAGTTTCTGTCTGGGGTTATCAAGCAGCTTGTTTTTCGCCCAGAGCGCAGCGGCAGTCACTTCAGCTTTTATATCTGTGTATTTTTCGACAGAAATTGATTGATTGATGTTGTCCGGCTTCAATCTGAATGTGTTTACTTTTATCGCCTGAAGTGAAGTGGTTAATGTGTCATGTAATTTGTTAGGGTCTTCAAAGCCTGCAAATATCACCCCGATCTCAGTACCAGTTCCAGTCCCAGTCCCAGTCCCAGCCCCAGTTTCAGGCTTAGACTCAGTCTCAGTCCCAGTTCCAGTTTCAGGCTCGATCGGGATTTGTTTTTCAGCCAATGCCTGACTTATCAGTTTCAGCAGTGAGACCTGGCTTATCAGGTTTAGCCTGACACAAGTGGCTTCGAACCTATTTGACCAGAGTTGCAGCAACTCGCTTTCCATTGTCGAAAAACCGGACAACCCGGAAATGGGTAATTGCCATTGTTGCATTAAGCGCCAGGCCTGCATCACCTGCCTGGAAATTGCCGCAGGTTTCATCATGAAGCTTGCCGCTTCTGGAGAAATGATCTCTTCCCAGAGTTTTTTCTCGGAAAAATCGTCCAGCAGGGTCAGCTCTGTTAGCCCGGTATCATGCAAAACCTCAAATTGAAGCTCAAGCCAGGTATTTAACGGCAGGATGCGGGCAGAGGGCCACACAACAGCCTCGCTATTTGCTGACATCCATAGGTCATAGTCATTTGATATGCGCCTGGCCAGACGATTGTTGACCGTAACCAGTAAGGCATTTTGTCTCAGCTGCTCAAATAACTGTTGGTTTGAAATAGTGGGTAACTGCTTCATCATTGCAAATTCAGTTTGCCAGTCTCCGGGCTCAAATGGCGAGTCTGTAAATTTTTTTTGGTATAGTGGGTGCCAGTTTTTTACAGCAATACCGTAAAGATGAAAAAAATACTTTTTCTGATTATTCTGATTTTACTGGCTTATATATTTCGCGGCGAAATATTATCCTCATATGCAAGGCTGTTGACGGTCAATAATGCTACAGATGGTGCTGATGCCATGATTATCATGAGTGGCAATATTGATACCCGCCCGGCACATGCAGCAAAACTTTATCATAACGGCTATGCGAAGCGTGTCTTTTTAACCAGGGAAAAAAACTGGCTTGGGCATTTGTCGCCTTATGTTGAAGCACGCAATCTTTACGCCCGCCAGGCATTGTTGCAGGAAAAGGTACCGGTAGAGTTTTTACCAGGTAAGCATCCAGAAGGCGCCATGAGTACCCTGGATGAAGTTTATGACGTGATCGATTTTCTAAAGCAGAATAATGAAATTCATCACATCATTCTTGTCACTGATGAGCCTCATACCTACCGGACAAACTATATTTTCAATAAAGTTTTCAGGCAAAACGGTCTTGGCCATATACAACTGGAAATGGCTGCTGCCCCCAATGATGTCTTTAATGAAACTAACTGGTACCAGACTGAAAAGGGTGTTGTGTTTTATCTGGAAGAGACCATCAAAATACCTTTTTACTGGCTGAACCTGGCTGATAAAAACCTGGTTGTGCCCCGATAGACATCTTTAGATCCAGATAAACATCTACAGCCAAAAATATTATTTTGGCTCAATTCTCGCCGGGTCGGCTGGAACGTTTTCCAATTAATTCAATTGGATAACCATCAGGATCTTCAAAAAAAGCAATGATGGTTGTGCCGGCATTCATGGGTCCGGCTTCACGC
>CALAZS010000056.1 GCA_937926265.1 uncultured Gammaproteobacteria bacterium | reverse complement strand
TGATTGAGTCGTGATTGAATCCTGAAAATTTCAGGATCTGCCAGGGTCGTGCTCGCTATCCCCCCGTTAAGATAAAAAATTACGACCCTGGCGGATTATTTTTTACTGTTCTGAGTTATCACGAGCTATTTTTGAAAGTTCCTGCATTTCCTTGGGGTCCAGGTCTCGCCACTGACCCACCTTAACGCTGCTGTCTAAAAAGATATTACCAAAGCGCACACGCTTAAGACGGTTCACTTTCAAACCAACAGATTCCCACAGCCTGCGAACCTCACGGTTTCTGCCTTCCATGATGACAACATGAAACCAACGGTTTATACCTTCTCCACCGGAAGCAACGATATCTTCAAACCGGGCAAAACCATCTTCGAGCTCAACACCATTAACCAGTTGCTTTAGCTGATCATCTTTAACTTCACCCATCACACGTACAGCATATTCACGCTCTATCTGCTGTTTTGGATGCATTAACTGGTTAGCCAGTTGGCCATCTGTTGTAAACAACAAAAGCCCTGCGCTGTTGATATCCAGGCGACCAACTGCAATCCAGCGGCCTTTATCAAGTCTTGGTAAATGCGTGAATACAGTCTTGCGACCTTCAGGATCAGAACGGGTGACCAGTTCACCTTCAGGCTTGTTATACATAATCACCCGGCGCTCAACGTCTTTTAAACGTTTCTTGCTGATGACTTTGCCATCGAGCATGATCTTGTCTTCTTCAGTCACACGATCACCCAGTATGGCTTTGCGACCGTTAATGGATAAACGCCCTGCCTGTATCCAGCGTTCTATTTCTCGACGTGAACCGAGCCCGGAAGTTGCCAGAACTTTTTGCAGACGTTCACCGGGTTGTTTTGAAGGAGAGTTCATTATCTTGTAGTGGTTGGTAGTAGTGACTGGGTTCAGGTAGATTTAGACAAATTTAGAGGGACTCGGGCGCATCGGATAGTTTGTGTTGTTGATCATCTGAAGGCTCGTCTGAAGATTCGTCTGAAGATTTTTCAGGTGACTCAGGTTGCTCATCTGTTATTTCTGAAACATTTTCTGATTGTTCTGCAGAATCCAGGTTCTCTTCAGCTTCAATAACTGGTGCTACATCAACTGGTGCTATATCGACAGCTTCAGATAATTCCTGATCTGGTGTTTCTGGGTTAACTGTATCTGGATTAGCCGCTTCTGTTTTTTCAGAGGATTCAACTGCCTGCTTATCAGGGTCTGACAACTCAAGCTCCTGGTTAATTGAATCAAGGTCTCTGATTTCAGCCAGGCTTGGCAGGTCATTAAGTGATTTAAGATTAAAGTAATCGAGGAAAACCTTGCTGGTAGCATACAGAGCAGGACGGCCTGGGACATCACGATGCCCTACTACACGAATCCAGTCGCGTTCATGTAGAGTTTTAATAATGTTTGAACTGACACTGACACCACGGACGTCTTCAATCTCACCACGCGTGATTGGCTGGCGGTAAGCGATCAATGCAAGGGTTTCCAATAGTGCTCTTGAATAACGTGCCGGTTTTTCTTCCCACAGACGCGATACCCATTCAGCATATTGAGCCCTGACCTGTATGCGCCAGCCGCTGCCGGTTTCTGTTAACTGCATGCCCCGGCCTTCGTATTCATCTGATAGCATTTGCAGAGCTTCACGCAGTTGTTTCTTTTCTGGTGCGCTGTCTTCTTCAAACAAATCCAGCATTCTGTCCAGTGACAGTGAACCACCGGCGGCTAGTAACGCAGCTTCTAGAATTGATTTTAGTTTTTCATTATCCATATTTTTCATCCATACAGGATTGAAACATCGTCATTCTTTTAAATCAGTGAAGCTCACTGAATCTTTTTCAGAAGACGCCATAAACACATCCATGTGGGCTTGACCTCGTCATCCATGACTCGGACACTTCTGAAAAAGACATCAGCAAGCTTCTTAGTATTCAAGCATAGAACGCATTGGCTTAATCCGTGTAAAAACACTCAATAAGTGCTGCGTTTCAGGACTGTCCAAAACATGGATGTTTTGGTCAGAGCTTACAGGGAAGTATTCACAGCGGTCCTGTAACGCAGACTTATGAGAGTTTTGTCAATTCATGACTTGGCTTTCACGTGTATCGGCGCAAATGCTTCTGATTGAACAATCTCAAGCAAAGACTGTTTCAAGAGTTCAAGCACAGCCATAAAAGTAACAACCACCCCATCTCGCCCTTCCCTAAAATCAAACAGGTCGGTAAATGGTGTAAAAGCTTCCGTATCAATTTTATCCAGCACCATAGACATACGCTCACGCAGTGACAAAGCCTCACGTTCAACATGATGACTGCTGAACATATCAGCCCGATGCATGACTTCTTTTAAAGCAAACAACAGCTCCTTTAAGTCAACATCGGGCTCCTTGCGTTCGATGATACGATCAGGAAAATCGGCATTCACCTGGAAAACATCCCGTTCAAGTCTTGGCAAGGAATCCAGGTCTTCAGCAGCCTGCTTGTAGCGTTCATATTCCTGCAAACGCCTGATCAGTTCCGCACGCGGGTCATCCTCGTCTTCAGCATCTTCGGTTGAACGTGGCAACAACATCCTGGACTTGATCTCTGCCAGCATCGCTGCCATCACCAGGTAATCTGCTGCCAGCTCCAGGTTCAGTTCACGCATCATCTCGACATATTGAACATACTGAATGGTAATGTCTGCAATCGGAATATCGAGGATATCGAGGTTCTGGCGCTTAATCAGGTAAAGCAGTAAATCCAGTGGACCTTCAAACGCATCCAGAAACACTTCCAGCGCTTCAGGTGGAATATACAGGTCCTTGGGAATTTCAAACTGTGGCTGGCCTTGAATAACCGCAAAAGGCATCTCCTCCTGTTGAGGAAGTACCTTGGGATTTTCTTCAATTAAACTTTCTTCAGTCAAACTAGGTCTCACTCAGGTGTAATCCATAGACATGGCATGCCTGACATCTTTCATGGTTTCACGGGCTATATCACGGGCTTTTTCACAACCTTCATTGATGACACTTTGAACCAGGTCAGGCTGTTCTTCATACTCAGCGGCCCGTTCCTGAATGGGTTTGAGCTCTTTTAATACGGCTTCAATGACAGGCTGCTTACATTCAATACAGCCTATGCTGGCTGATTTACAGCCATTGGAAACCCATTCCATCATGCTGTCATCGGAATAAACTTCGTGGAATTGCCATACCGGGCATTTACTTGGATCACCCGGATCATTTCTGCGCACCCTTGCAGGGTCTGTTGGCATGGTTTTCAGCTGTTTTTCAATATCTGCAGGATCATCGCGTAACGAAATGGTATTGCCATAAGACTTGGACATTTTCTGTCCATCCAGACCCGGCATCTTGGAAGCCTTGGTTAACAATGACTGTGGCTCTGGAAGGATAACCTTGCCACCGCCTTCAATAAAACCAAACAGACGCTCGCGATCGTTCATGGTGATATTCTGCTGGCTTTCAAGCAGTGCCCTGGCAGCATCAAGTGCTTCATGATCACCCTGCTCCTGGTATGCCTTGCGATATTGCTTGTATAGCTTGGCAGTTTTCTTGCCCATTTTCTTCATTGCCGCTTCGGCTTTTTCCTGGAAATCAGGTTCCTTGCCATACATATGGTTAAAGCGTCTTGCGACCTCGCGGGTAAGCTCCACATGGGCCACCTGGTCTTCACCAACCGGTACCTGCCCAGCTTTATAAATCAGAATGTCTGCAGATTGCAGTAACGGGTAACCCAGGAAACCGTAAGTGGCGAGGTCACGTTCTTTGAGTTTTTCCTGCTGGTCTTTATAACTGGGAACCCTTTCCAGCCAGCCTAACGGTGTCATCATCGATAACAGTAAATGCAGCTCGGCATGCTCGGGAATACGTGACTGTACAAACATGGTTGCTTCGGATGGATTAATACCGGCAGCCAGCCAGTCAATTACCATGTCATTGACGCTACCCGGAATAATCGACGGATCATCGTAATGTGTGGTTAAAGCATGCCAGTCTGCTACAAAAAAGAAGCATTCGTACTCATGCTGAAGTTGTAACCAGTTTTTTAATACGCCGTGGTAATGCCCCAGGTGCAGACGACCTGTAGGCCGCATTCCGGAAAGAACGCGCGTGTATTGACCAGAAACAGAATTCAAATTGGACTCCCCTTATAATTTTTCAGCTATTGTACGGATTTTTTAGACAGAATGCCCGCTAAAGGCACTTTTGCTGAAAATTATTTCGAGAAATAAATATAAATCAATTAAATAAACTTAAATTATTGAAATTTATAATAAAATAATATCTTTTTATAAAAAATCATTCTTTTGATTTTTTTGAAGAAAGCACATCCATGTGCAGATTGCCTGCCTGATTATGTGACAGATTATTTGGCATCTACGACATATTTAATTTCATGCCTCAGCCCCATGTACAGGGCAATGCACATAGCAAGTAAAACAAGGGTAAATGGTAAACCAACTGTGATGGCCGCTGCCTGTAAAGCGCCAAGCGCATCAGCTCCTCCACCAAATAAGAGGGCACCAGCAATAAGCCCTTCCATTGTCGCCCAGAAAACACGTTGTGGAATCGGTGCATCCAATTTGCCGCCCGCAGTAATACTGTCAACCACTAAAGATCCAGAGTCAGAAGAAGTCACGAAAAATACCAGCACCAGAACAATTCCTATGAATGAAGTAACTGACGACATTGGCAGGTTTTCGAGCATGTGGAACAGCGTGAGAGAAACCTCGGTTATGCCATTAGCCAACTGCCCTACCTCATTTTGCACCTGTTCAAGCGCGGTTCCACCAAACACAGTCATCCAAACAATGGTAACCATTGTCGGAATAAGCAGAACGGCGATAAGGAACTGTCTTACAGTCCTTCCTTTTGAAACACGGGCAATAAACATTCCGACAAAAGGCGACCAGGAAATCCACCAGGCCCAGTAAAATACTGTCCATCCATGATAAAACTTATCGTCCTCACGACCTGTCCAGTCACTCAATGGAATCAGGTAAGAAATATAATTACCGGTGGTTTCAGCAATGCCCTGAAAAATCGCAAATCCCTGCCCCACTATCATGACAAATAAAAGCAGCAGTAGTGCCAGTAACATATTAAAGTTACTAAGCAGCTTCACTCCACCATCAAGTCCTCGCACAACCGAGACAATGGCAATAGACGTAACACCGATAATGATAGCTATCTGGGTATTGATGGTATTGGGAATCTCAAATAGAAAATTTAAACCCGCTGCAGCTTGTTGTGCTCCGAAACCCAATGAAGTAGCCAGACCAAAGATGGTGGCCATGACAGCAATGACATCGATTACATGACCAAACCAACCCCAGGAACGGTCTTTTATGAAAGGAAAAAATGCCGAACGAATAGTCAGCGGCAGGCCTTTGTTGTAGGTAAAAAATGCCAGGGACAAGGCCACTACGGCATAAATAGCCCAGGGGTGTAATCCCCAGTGAAACATGGTGGCCCCCATTGCCGCCTGATAACCTTCTGTTGTTTTAGCTTCCACATTCAGCGGCGTTCCATACCAATCAGTAAAATATGCTGTTGGTTCGGCAACACTCCAGAACATCAGGCCAATCCCCATGCCGGCAGCAAACAACATGGCAAACCATGACAGGGTTGAAAACTCTGGCCGGGCGTCTTTACCACCTAGACGAATTTTGCCTACCGGAAGAACGATTAATAGCAGGCAAAAAACCACGAAAATATTTCCCGCAACCAGGAAAAACCAGTCAAAGTTATCAATCGACCAGGCTTTGCTATTGTCAAAAGTTTGCTTGGCTTCGCCAGGAAAAATTAAGGTACCAATCACAAAAACCAGTACCATCAGTGCAGAAATTAAAAAGACAGGGTTATGAAAATCCATACCCCAGGTGCGAATATTATCCTGGCCAATCTCATAGTCAGTTTCATATTCAGTTTCTTGATTTGTAGTAGTCATAATGACTCCTTGTATTTTAAATGGACAGCGAGCAACCGGTGCAGACGCATCGGTTAGAGGGATGCAGGAAAATTAATTGGAGCTGAAGTCGTAGCGGAGGCCGACAGCAATGGCTGTGCCATCGGACTCAACTTGATAACCTGCTAGAGGATTGAAGCTTTCAGAGTCAGGCGTATAAATTGCGTAACCATTCTCTTCGTAGAAATATTCAACAAAAAATTTCAGGTTGTCCTGATGTTGATAGTCAACGCCCAAATGATAGGAATCGCCGACAAAAAATGCGTCCGGTTCATCATTGGCACTGTTTCCATCACCATTGGCATACATGGCTTTAAAGGTAAACTGATCCATCGTGTATGAACCATATATGTTGAAGATGGCTGGATCTTTATTGATTGTGACCGAATTGTTTGAATCTAATTGTTCATACTTGGCTGCAAAGCGGAAAGGACCTGTTGTATAAGATGCTGAGATACCAAACAGGTCAGCTCTATTGTCATGTGTGTCCTGGTAAGCAATGGCCGTGGAAAAGTTATCGATTGAGTAAGACAGTGCATATTGCTGGGTATCCAGGTAACTGGTACCGCCGCCATCAGTCAGGTCAACGCCGGAGGCAGTGAACTGAAGCCCTGAAAAGCTTGGGGAAACATAAGTTAAAGCTTCACGTCGGAAAGTTGCATGGGTGGCAAACCCGGAATAAAAAGAACTGAAATAATCAACCGGGTAAGCAATATTGTTATAGTATGCCAACCATTGCTTACCGTAAGCCAGGGATCCCAAACTGTCATTGGATATACCAATCTTGGCAACACGTGGGGCATTGTTATCTTTATAAAATCCTTCAAAAAATGAAGGATCTTCTGCCTGCATCTGAGGCAGGTTAAAAGGTATTTCGAGTTTGCCGGATAAATTAAAATCCCCTATAGGCATAGAAGCCTTGGCACCAAAACGCGAATAAGCATCACGAAAACCACTGTACGAATCATCTTCACCTGGTTGCGCCTGGTCAACCGAGACATATTCACCCTGCATACG
>CALAZS010000055.1 GCA_937926265.1 uncultured Gammaproteobacteria bacterium | reverse complement strand
TCTGACCAAACCCAAAAAAAGGTGTCACGACTGCAATGATGATTATAAGTATTAACTTATTCATGTCAATTCCAATTATTAGTAAATTCATTAAAACCTGATTTATAGCTTTTAGTCATGTCTGATAACAATTGTGGCTTCTTTAAAATTGTTGGCAATCTTAAAATTGTCCCATGCCTCCTTGTATAAAATAAAGGCGATGATATCCGCTATGATATCCGGCCGGTCTTCGCTTAACACAATATTATTATCTGCCAAGGCGTCAGCAATCCTGTCGGCGATAGTCTTATCGGGGTCAGGGTCATCGAGGCCATTAAAAGCTTCTAGTATAATATCCGCAACTGGTCCATTATCATCATCATCTCCACCTAAAGCATCGAGGATAGCTTTGGCAATTTTCTTCGCCAGGCTATCCAGGTTCAGATTACGCAGGTTCTGCAAAAAGGGGAATAAGACTGGTTCTATACCTTCGCTACTAAAATCTGCTACCACATAATCATGCACTCCTTCAGCTATACTGAAAACCATGTTTCCTGAAAGTAGACCGGCAAAAATCGGGCTTAACTTTTCACGCAAATAATCAATTAATTCCGGAGCGAGTCGTTTTTCCAGCTCAACCAGCCAACCAGCAATGGTCTCGGCCGCAGTTTCCGGTGGGATGGTTTGAAGCTCATGCAATACGGTGGCAAAAGCATTCTCAATCTTCTCAGTGGTAAGAAAACTATCCAGAATGATTTGAGCGATGTCCTTGGCAACTTTCTCAGGTCCCAATGTTGATATAACTGGTTTCGCTGCTAAAAATGCTGCGTAAAACTCCGACTGAATTTTGTCATAATCAGGATCAAGGTTAAGACTGTCAAAGGTGGCATTCAATTTGTCTACAAACGAGCGCAGCGAATCTGTAGCCTCTGCAGCCAGGTCATCCAACTGAAATAATGGAGTTTCATCAATCTTCTCAGTTACCGGTAAGAAGACACCGGACAAGGTGTCAACATTTAGCCACTCTGTTTGGACGATATCTGTCAGATCATAGGCGATGGTATCAATTTGAGCGGAATCGAGTTTAACAAACTTTTCCCATGCCTGTTCAATGAGTGTTTCAAGGTTTTGCTCACTAAATATATCACCCAGAATATTAGCTATCAGGGTAGCAATCGCTTCAGCCATCAAATCAGGGTCCTGCTGGTCCAGGCCGGCAAGAAAAGGATTTAAATAGTCCCTGATGTTTTGGACGGTAAACTCTGTCTCAATTTTTATTATTATGTCGTTATAAATCGTTGTAGAAGTGATGTCATTGAGGTTGTCAATCTTTTCAAGTTCTTTATCGATCAGTGATTTTAACACCGCTTTCCAATCAACTTGTGCAGTTGCATAGCTGTGAATTACATGCGCCAACGAATCAGATGTGTGCTCCAGGTCATAAAAGAAAATATCGGGTAATTTACCTGCTATGGCATGCAGGATCAGCTTTTTGATGGCATTCTGTATTGCCGGGCTTTCATGAATGAGCTTTGATATCGCCTTACCGATTTTATCGGGCCTGTCTTCAGTAATATCGTCGATAAGCTTTTGCGTTGCGGCGTCGATGGCTGCACTGGCAGCTTGCTCGGTTAAAACAAACTTCATAGTCTTTGCATCAGGATCATAGAAATACTGATACATAAATTTTTCAATACCTTCTGGATGTAACTCTATCCTGGTGGCATCCCATACAAAATACTTGCCCCCGAGATCTAAAAATACATCGACCGAGTCATCTAGAATTTTATTGTCTTCGGTAAACTGTACCTTATAAATGGGAAAATCTGCATCTCCGGGCTTCATATCATCCAGATGGTATTCGCCTGCCGCGATGAGGGAGTCATCGGCATTAAC
>CALAZS010000054.1 GCA_937926265.1 uncultured Gammaproteobacteria bacterium | reverse complement strand
ATCAACAACGGCGACGGTGCTTTGATTTCAGCGCTTCGCTCTGATAATTTTTTCCCCATTTCTGCCTGTGCGAAGCTTATCGCCGAAAGAGTCGTCGAATTATTCAACGGCAATTCAGATTCTTTTTCTGAACTTTTATTTGACGACCGAATCCTTTTGTCCAAAGAGGATTAAAATATATTTAAGTGAGTAAGATCATGACCGGAAAACTGTTTTACGACGAATTAGAGCGAAGTATTAAACAATTAGAAAAGGAAGTTCTTGAATATGTGCGCAAGGAAAAAAAGTTTAATGAGGAGTTCAAAATGCGTGAATACAGCCATATTAAGCGCACTATAAGCCTTATGAAAATAAATGAGGAGCTGGAAAAGGAGATCAAATGGGCGACAAGGGAAAAAAAGATAAAGGCAAGCGAGAAGAACAGAAAAGAGGCAAGCAAACACTGAAGGAGAAGCGCAAGCAAAAAAAAGACAAAATGAAATCGATTTGGGCAAAAGGTAGCGGTTATGACATCTGTTATTAAGTATTATGAGGGAATCGACTCGGTTGCCGTGATCGGCAACTATCTGCCCCGCCAGTGCGGTATCGCAACTTTTACCACGGATCTGGTTGAAGGCTTATCAGCGGAAGCCCCCGATATTAAATGTTGGGCGGCTGCCATGAATGACAAACCTGAGGGATATTCATATCCAGAAAAGGTTCGCTTTGAGATCAACCAGAACAAGTTGACCGATTATAGTGTCGCATCTCAATTTCTCAATATCAGTCAGACGGATATCGTCTGCTTGCAGCATGAATACGGTCTTTTCGGAGGTCCAGCCGGCAGCCACCTGCTGAAACTATTGGGTGATCTGCACATGCCGGTCGTGACAACGTTGCATACGATTCTGCAAGATCCTGCCCCGGAATATCGTGACATCATGTGCAGGATAGCCGATCTGTCCGATAAACTGGTGGTGATGAGCCGCAAGGCCTCTGATTTCCTCAAAGATATCTATGCGGTGCCCGAGGAGAAAATTGCCTTTATCCATCACGGCATTCCGGATACGCCGTTTATTGATTCAAGCTTCAACAAAGACAAGTTCGGTGTGGAAGGCAAAAAGGTGCTGCTTACATTCGGCTTGCTTTCCCCAAATAAGGGCATCGAGAATGTGTTGAAAGCGCTTCCAGCGGTCATTAAAAAACATCCTGATGTAGTCTATATTATCCTGGGCGCAACACACCCGCATATTCTAAAGTTGCATGGGGATGCATACCGTATCATGCTGCAACAGCTCGTGCGCAAACTCGATATCGGCGAGCATGTCATTTTTCAAAATCGTTTTGTGACATTAAGAGAGTTATGTGAGTTTCTCGGCATCGCCGATATTTACGTAACCCCTTATCTTGAAGAAGCCCAGATTACCTCCGGGACCCTCGCCTATGCCATGGGTACAGGCAAAGCCGTCATTTCAACCCCATACTGGTATGCCACCGAGATGCTTGCCGAAGGCCGGGGTCGAATTGTACCCTTCCAAAATCCGGATGCCATGGCGGACCAAATTGCCGGACTTTTGGATAACGATGTCGAACGGCACGCCATGCGCAAAAAAGCCTATACATTCAGTCGTGAAGCGGTTTGGAAGGAGGTATCCCGAAAATACCTCAAGGTTTTCAGTGAAGTGCGGCAAAACCGCACCCGGAAACCCCGTCCCCGGCATTCCTATGTTGAAAACATCAAGGCCATCACGAATTTCGAGCTCCCGGAGATCAAGCTCGATCACCTCAAAGCCTTTACCGATGATACCGGCATCTTGCAACATGCCAACTATACCATTCCCGATCGCACCCATGGCTACTGCACCGATGATAATGCCAGAGCGCTGCTGGTTGCCGCCATGGGTCAAAAATACCTGCCAACAAACGGCTTGGGACTTGATTTTCTCAGCGGTCATTATCTCGGATTTCTTCTGTACGCCTTCAATGAAAAAAATGGGCGCTTTCGCAATTTCATGACTTATTCGCGGCAGTGGATGGAGGAGATCGGGTCCGAGGATGCACATGGCAGAGCGATCTGGTGCCTTGGCAAAGCGGTGGCTTTTTTTCAAAATCCCGGGCATCTCGCAATGACCACAACCCTTTTCAACAAGGCACTGAGAGCTGTCGAGAATTTTCGTTCGCCCCGCGCTATCGCTTTTTCCCTGGTGGGCATGCATGCCTACCTGCATAAATTTTCCGGCGACAGTGATGTGCGCAGGGTCCGGGAAATTTTTACTGATAGGCTTTTCAATCAGTTTAAAAACAATGCAACAGACGATTGGCTCTGGCTTGAAAATGCTTTGAACTATGCCAACGGTAAACTGCCCCATGCCCTGCTGCTGTCCGGCCACCGGATGCAACGCAACGACATGATCGAAATGGGACTCAATTCCCTCAAGTGGCTGCTTGCCATCCAAACCGAAGACAATCACTTTGTGCCCATCGGCAGCAACGGATGGTATGAAAAAGGCGGATCCAGAGCCCGTTTCGATCAGCAGCCCGTCGAAGCCAACGCCATGGTTGAAGCTTGTGTGGAAGCCTTTAATTTGACTCGGGATAAATCATGGTTCGACAATGCAGTCATGTGTTTCAATTGGTTTCTCGGACATAATGACTTGAATATGCCGCTTTATGATCCCAAGACCGGCGGCTGTCGAGATGGGTTGATGGCGGACGGCATCAACCAGAATCAAGGCGCCGAATCGTCCCTTGCCTGGCTGCTTTCGCTGATGACATTGCAAAAGCTCTATGCCGACGAGGTTCTTAAACAGTCATCGTCCCCGAAAGCCCCTTAGGTAAAGGATCAACCGTGCATATTGCGATGCTCTCGCCCGTTGCCTGGCGCACGCCGCCACGCCATTATGGGCCCTGGGAAAACGTGGCCTCCCTTTTAACCGAGGGGCTGGTAGCGTGGGGCCATGATGTAACCTTGTTTGCAACCGCGGATTCGCAAACCAGCGGCACGCTGCATGCTGTTTGCCCGCGCGGCTATGAAGAAGACCGCTCACTCATACCAAAAGTATGGGAGTGTCTGCACATTTCAGAACTTTTTGAGCATGCCGATGGGTGTGACATCATCCATAACAATTTTGACTATCTGCCGCTGACCTATACCGGCCTTACCACCATACCGGTGGTGACCACCATTCACGGCTTTTCATCGCCCGGGATTCTACCGGTTTACAGGAAATACAACGGCAAAGTATTCTATGTTTCCATCAGCGATGCCGACCGATCGCCGGATCTTGATTATATCAAAACTATCCATCACGGTATTGATATCAAACAATTTGATTTCCAGCCCCGGTGTGATGATACGCTGCTTTTTTTCGGCCGCATTCACAAAGATAAAGGTGCCCGACAAGCTATTGAAATCGCCAGGGCCTGCAATAAAAAGCTGATTTTGGCGGGTATTATCCAGGACCAGGCTTACTACGACCAATATGTCGCCCCTCACATAGACAACGACAAGGTGATTTATACCGGCAGCGTAGGACCAGTTGAGCGCAACCGGATGCTCGGCAAGGCTTGCGCGCTATTGCACCCCATACAGTTTGATGAGCCTTTCGGTCTGTCCGTTATCGAATCCATGGCCTGCGGTACGCCCGTGATCGCCTTTGATAGGGGCAGCATGCCTGAACTTATCGAAAACGGCAAAAATGGTTTTTTGGTCAACAACGTGGACGAGGCCATTGAGACTGTTGCACGTATTAAAGAGATTGACCGCGCAACCTGTCGTCGCCATGTTGAACGGCATTTCACAGTCGACCGCATGATCAATGAATACCTACAAGTCTATGAAATGATTCAGAGAGACTGTAACATGGTCTCGAAAAATCTGAAATAGATAGCCGGTACCGATGGCCTAAGATTTT
>CALAZS010000053.1 GCA_937926265.1 uncultured Gammaproteobacteria bacterium | reverse complement strand
AATACCATCTAGAATCCGAGGCTGAATCCCAACCTGAATCTGGTCCAGAATCAGGCTCAACACCATGACCAGTATCATGAATGGCACATTGATAAAGAATGAACTGCGTCGTTTGTTTGTGACGCCATTGGCCTGGGCGCTGCTTGCAGTTTGCCAGTTGATCCTGGCCTGGGCATTCTTTTCCGAGCTTGAAATTTACCAAAACCTGCAGATTCGACTGGTCGCCACGGAAAGTCCGCTTGGGGTGACTTCACTTGTCATTATTCCAGCCATGTTGAATGCCTTGAAAATCATCATGCTGATTACACCACTGCTGACCATGCGCAGTTTTGCCGCAGAAAAACAACAGCAAAGAATGGACCTGTTACTGGCATCACGTTTATCAGTCATGCAGATAACCCTGGGCAAGTTTTTTCCGGTTGTCATTCTTTTACTGCTGTACTGGCTGCTGTTTCTGATACAGGTCAGCATGCTCGCGTTCAACACTGAACCGGACATGCTCAGGATACTGGGACTATGGTTGTTCGGCGTTCTGGTTATTGCACTCTATGCGGCAATAGGAAACTGGATTTCATCTATTACCCGTCACCCGGTCGTAGCTGCAGTGACGACTTACGGTATTCTATTGTTACTGAGTTTTGCCTCGCAGGCCGATGATGCCAGCGCCATTTACTGGTTTTCGATTCCGGCTCACTTACAACTGGCCTCGCTTGGCCTCATCAACAGCAGCGACCTGATTTATTTTGTTTTGGCCACGGTGTTTTTTTTATCGCTCAACTGGCTTGCTGTGCTGAGGCTCAAATACACGCAGGAACGCTGGTCAAGCCGTCTGACTGTTATATTGCTGGCAATAAGCCTGGTCTTATCCATGCCATTACTTAAGCAGTTTCATCTTGGATGGGATATTTCCCGTAACCAGCACAACACCCTGCCTGCAGCCACACAGTCTCTATTGAGCAGTTTCAGCCAGCCCGTCAGTTTTACGGTTTACCTTTCCAATAACACCATTTTGAAAAAACAGATTTCAAGAACCTTAAACCGCTATAAACGTTTTAAACCTGACACCCTTATCCGTTTTGTAGATCCACAAAAAAATCCCGAAGCAATGCGCGCGCTAGGTATTACCAAAAACGGTGAAATTCTTGTCCGCTATAACAATAAACAACAGCTGGTAAAAAAACTCTCGGAAGCGGAAATAACCCGCACATTGGTCCACCTGACCCAGCGTGAACAAAACTGGATTTTAAACCTGCAGGGACACAGCGAAACCAGTCTTTTCGATGAAGGCCTGTACGGTGCATCAACCCTGACCAAAAGCCTGCGCGCCCGCGGATACCTGTTGCGTGATTTCAACCTGATGAAACATGGCCAGGTCCCGGAAAACACATCACTGCTGATTATCTCTTCACCGCAAGCTGCACTGACGCCTTCGGAACTTCTGGCAGTAAAAACGTATCTTGATAAAGGTGGCAATCTGCTTTGGCTGACCGACCCGGAAAAATTCAACATCAGTAAAGCCCTTACCAATATGGCCGGCATGTCTGCTACAGAACTTTTACCGGATATAGAGCTGTTACCGGGCATCATCGTTGATGCCAATGCCGCTAAAGTAAAATTACCTTCACCGGATAACGCCATTGTCAGTCAGTATGCAGAACACCCTGTTACCAGCAATTTGAAACAATACACGCTGTTTCCTCAGGCATCTGCCTTGAAGTTGAAAAACAACAATAACTGGCAAACAGAACTGAGCCTGAAAACAGGTGAACAGAGCTGGAATGAAACAGGAGAACTGGTAGGCAACATTAACCGCGACCCTATTTTATTTGAACAACAGGGGCCGTTACCAATTGCATTCTTGTTCAGCAGAAACAGGAACTCAGTGAATCAAAAACTGGCCATTGTGGGTGACAGCGACTTTTTACGTAACCAACAGCTTGGGCAGGGAGACAACCTGCAACTGGCGCTTAACCTGTTCTTCTGGTTCAGCCAACAGCAGATCGTCACCGACAGTGAATTTGAAAAACCGCTGGATCAGTCCTTTACAATGACCAACAGCTTCCGTGCCATCTATGGCATGAGTTTCATGTTTGGCATTCCGCTTGTGTTGATTCTGCTTGGTTTCCTGGTGCCTCATTATCGGAAAAGATTGGGAAAAACGCACTCATGACAGCTATCAGGAAATTCAACATTGTATTGATAGTGCTGGTTGTTTTATTAGCTGCCTCCAACTTGCTACTGACCGAAAAAAACAATAAGCCTGTCTCTGATATTGCAACTGAGCAGATTTCAACTATTGAAATAAATGCCGGTGAAATAACTTTTGGCAGCAAAATTATGGCGTTTAATAAAACCAATAACCTCTGGGTGTTGCGCAACGATGACAGTATCGCCATTGATCAGGATAAAATAAAAAAATTACTGGATATTTTAAACACGCACAGCTTCCGCCAGTTTGAAAACACACAGGAAAACCGGGTTGCTTTCAAGCTTGAAGACTCTAAAAATTATTACCTATTAAATAATAAAAAAATTGTTTTCGGCACTCTTGATCCTGTCGACCAGAACCGCTACGTACTATTTGATAACCAGATACACCTGATTACCGACTACTATTACCAGTTCCTGTTAGCTGATATCGATTTCTTTAAAGCCACAGCAAAATAATGAAAACATCAAATGCCTGAATTACCGGAAGTCGAAACAACCCGCAGAGGAATCGAACCTCATATTCTTGATAAAACCATTACCGATGTCGTGGTACGCGAACGCAAACTGCGCTGGCCGATTCCGGCCAAATTAGCTGAAAGGCTTAAAAAACAAAAAATTCTCAGTGTTGAGCGTCGCGGCAAATACCTGCTGATTTGCGTTAAAGACGGCACACTTATCATTCACCTGGGCATGTCAGGCAGTTTAAGAATTTTACCGGCTAATACACCGGCAGGTGCACATGACCATTTCGACCTGGTCATAGGTAAGCAATGTCTGCGCTTGCGCGATCCCAGAAAGTTTGGTGCTGTGCTTTGGCAGGCAGGCCCTAAATCCGGGAGTCAGTCGGGTTATGTTGAAACACATAAGCTACTGGCCAACCTCGGACCTGAACCGTTAAGTGACAGTTTTGATACAGATTACCTGTTTAACCTCAGTCGTAAACGCCAGGTATCAATAAAAAACTTCATTATGAATTCTCATGTAGTAGTTGGTGTGGGTAACATCTATGCAAGTGAGTCACTATTTCGCTCAGGCATTCGTCCTACCAGTAAAGCAGGCAAAGTCTCCAAAGCCCGCTATGCACGCCTGGTTGACAGCATCAAACAGGTGTTGGCCGAGGCTATTGAACAGGGCGGCACCACGCTGCAGGATTTTTCCAACGAGGAAGGCAAACCCGGTTACTTCGCCCAGGAACTAAAAGTCTATGGCAGAGAAGGCCAGGCCTGCTACATTTGTGATGCACCAATACAAAAAACCGTCATTGGCCAGCGTTCAAGCTATTATTGTCCCAAGTGTCAAAAAACATAATAAGGATTCCAACCATGCCAGTTCTCAAATTTCGATCACTGATTACTTTTCTTTGCCTGCTTTTCGCTGCAGTCAATTCTTATGCCGATGGAGAAGGCCCGGTCTGGATAACCAAGGACATACAATCGCTTGAGGTCAATCATGAAGACCGTACGGTAGTCATTGAACGTATTCAAAACAACGAACATATGATCGACTGGGACTATGCGCTGACATCCCGTCCCTGCCCGCCTTTCTGTGTTCAGCCAATGAACCTGGCATCCGGCGTTGAAACAATTGGGGAACTGGAAGTACTTGACTACCTGAAAGCCATGCAAAAAGGTGATGAGAAAATCATGCTGATTGATTCCCGTGATGAATGGTGGCTGGGTAAGGGAATGATTCCCGGCGCAGTCAGTATTCCATGGAAAAAGCTGCATGCTGCCCAGGCTGAGCCCCAGGAAATTGCCAAAATCCTGGAGTTTGATTTTGGCGCAATATTCCACGATGGATTATGGAATTTTGAAAATGCCAAAACCCTGGTTTTCTATTGCAACGGTGTCTGGTGTGGACAATCGCCCACCAATATTCTTTCATTACTTGCAGTGGGTTACCCACCCGGCAAGCTTAAATGGTATCGAGGTGGCATGCAGGCCTGGAAAGGCCTGGGCCTGACAACAATTCCGAAAAAAGCTGAATAACCCGCTTTATCGCCTTTTGTCAGTTAGCGGGGAACATCCAGCAACACAGAGTATTCCTTCAACACCCTCTCTCTCGGACTGCTGACCTCGAGCAGGAAATTAAGATATGGTTCTGGAATGGAATTCCGGCTGGTTACCCGAATAACAGCCTGGCCATTGTCCTTGGACATGGTTTCAAAATTAAGCCTGGTAAGAATAAACGGTCGATCGATTTCAGCCTTTTTAAAAGCATCAGCCGAAGCAATGCTTACCTTGACGCCATCAAGTTCTCCCTTGGCAACGGCATGCAACAGAATCTCCGCCTCAAAAGGCTGATTTAAACCCGAGTAAGTTGTCATTTTTCCCAGACTCAACGCCTGGGCGTAACCGGATGCCAGCAAAAACAGCAAGGCAACAATTTTCAAAAAATAATTACGCATCATATCTCCTTCTCGGAATTGACTTAAAAGTATGGACGCTGTGATAAAACCACGGAAAATCCACTGAAAAATCCACCTTCACAATTTTTTACGGTTTATCTAATAAGATTGGCCAGGCTATTCAGGTGTATGGTCAGTATGCAGAAGATAACCATCCATACCGTATTTACCAAACAGATAGGAAGCAATGGCACCGTCATGGTCATCATCACAGAGAATCAGGTATTTCTGATCCCTGTCGAGGCGTTTTAACTGGTTCCTGAGCATAAACAGGGGAATATACTTGGCGTCTTTGGGTGACACTTTTCCATCGCGGTTTTTACGCACATCAATCAGACGCGCACCTTTACTCAAAAGCTTCTTAACCTGATCTGCCTCAACCCACTTAACAATCGGCAGAAACATGAAATGCTGAAAATCCTTCTTCGAAATTCGCATCAGCGTGCCATCGGTAACCATCCTGACAGTGGCATTACGAGGATTGTCACTAAGCAGGGCATCCTCACCAAAAGAGTCAGTTGCACGAAGCTTGGCCAACTCTATTTCCTTGCCATCTTTTTGCCTTAAAACCTTGCAGGTGCCTTCCTTGACCAGGTAAAAATAATCACCGGATTCACCTTCCGTGATGACATCCTCCCCTTCCTTGAAGCTTTCTTCATCCATCACCTGGAACAACTGGTTCAGGTACTGGTCCTGAAGCTTCTGGAAAAGAGGCGTCCTTTTCATCGCCATCATCCATTCTGCATCAAGTGCATGCGTTTCGCCTTCTGTTACATAGGCGGCAGAATTCCAGAACTTATCCTTATCCAGGTCGAAGACCAGGGATTCAATAGTTGCAGATGGAATCCTCGCGATAGCAGCAGAGTCTGTGTGTATCAAGGCGGAGAATTTTCTGGGTTTTGAATTGGCAATCGGGAATTTTGCCAGTTCAGATTCAGGGTCCAAAATAAAATGCGCCCCCTCATCCGACTTGAGCTCAATACTGCCACTTATGAGGTAAATCACATCAGAGTCATTATCACCCTGGTTAAAAATCACATTTCCCTTGTAAATATTTTCAACCTCTACCTTGCGCATAACAAGGTCAACAAGTTCATCTTCAAAATCATTTAAAGGATAAAATTTTCTTAAAATACCTGGCGTTAAAATATGATAAGACATCGAGAAATCCTTTCAGAGATAAGTATATTTAAATTATAGGATTTTTTATCGTAGTTACTCAAAAGAAAATTCGTTCCGGTTCAGGATAAGCATTTTTTATAATCCTCGTAGTCAAAATACCGGACAGGACATGCCGCTGAAATTTCCTGAGCTGGTGTTTCTGTACTATTATCTTTTTCGGGATTCATTTTTTTGGGATCCAATCTTTCTCAGGCTCAAAACAGGAGTTCACAGTGCAATTTCATCTATTTGTTTTGCTGATTATTTTTTCGGCAAATGCTGCAGCTACCAAGTTAATAAAGTGTGAAAACAGTGATGGCACAATTGAATACAGTGACTCTCCTTGCTCACCAGGCTCAAAACAGATATCAGAGAAAGTGATTAACCCCAATGCAAACCTGACTGTCATGGATGCTCCTGTAGCAAACCCTGAAAAAAAACCGAAAGAGGATGAACAGGTGATTGTTGGTCAGGATGACGCAATTGATAAGTGCGAAGTGGTCAAACAAAAATTATCCAATTCGGAAGGACAGTTTCAGGATGACCTGGATAATTTTGTCTCCTGCTCTGGATCACTGGGTTCTACGGTGAGAGACAGAATCGAAAGCTATGAGCAATGTATCTCCCCAATCGCACCTGAGAAAGAATCTTCATGTTCAAAGCAGTATGATGCGCTTGATCGCAGTTTCAAAACACTTAAAACCTGCAGTCAGCAATTCAACAAACTGAAAACCAGTCAAAAACAGTTTTTCATCCTTTCAAGTGATGAAATCAGATACTGCAAATGAAAAGTGCCCTAAAAGACCTGTCTGAAATTGTCGCAAAAGCAAATGATTTGCTATACGCCAAATTTGAAAACATCGATACATTAATGGGAATCATTGACCAGTCTCTACGCAAACAAGGCATTAAAGCCGATGCAGTAACTGTCGATTGCGTAGCAGCAGACAGAAAACTGCTTATTCTCGTCCATGATGATAAGCCTGATTCCATAACCATAGTCTCAGGTAATAAAGCCGGTGATATCTATTCAAAAGACGAATATGCCATGCACGAAATTTCTGAAGATTTTTTTGTGAATATCATGGAGAAAAACTTCATTTCATAATGATTATGGCTATTAAATTATGATTATTTAACAGTGATTATTTAACAGTGGCCAAACCAATACCCCGGCTATCACTGGCAGCAGTTACCTGCCCTGTTTTTTTATCCAGGTAAATAGCATGCATATTGCCATAAGGGTTTTCAAGCTGTTTTAACTTATGACCAAAATCCGTTAGCTGTTTGATTTGATTCTCTGTGAAAGCGCCTTTTTCATACTGAACATGATCAGGCAAGTACTGATGATGATAGCGGGGCAAGTCCACCCAGTCTTTTGGATTAGTGGTTTTATCCATGGCAAGAACAGCCAGGGTGACCATGCTTATAATCCTGGAACCTCCGGGCGTTCCCAGGATTGCGACACCGTCATCTGACTCAACAAAAGTCGGACTCATACTTGACAGCATACGCTTGCCCGGCTCAATTGCGTTCGCACTGCTGCCCACAAGTCCATATACATTCGGAACACCGGGACTGGATGAAAAATCATCCATCTCGTCATTGAGCAGCACACCCGTGCCCTCAGGGACAAAACCGGAACCAAACGGGTAGTTAATGCTCAGGGTTGCCGCAACCCTGTTGCCTGCTTTATCGATGATGGAAAAATGTGTTGTATCGCGCCCTTTCTGCCTGGCTTCAGCATCCTGGCTGACTGAAGCCTTATCCAGTTGAATATTTTCTGCAAGCCGATAGGCATGAACCTGGCTGATTAACTTTTTCACATCGACATCTACAAAATCAAGATCACCGAGATACTTCGCTCTTTGCTGGTAAGCCCTGCGCATCGCTTCAATGACCAGGTGAATTTGCTGAGTTTGATTCAATGCGGTCAGATCATAATTCGACAGAATATTAAAGATCTGTGCCATGACAATACCTCCCGAGGAAGGCAATGCAGCAGATATGATTTTTTTACCCCGGTATTCAAACACTACCGGCTGTCGCTCAATGACCTGGTAGTCGGTAAGATCTTCTGACGACCAGATACCACCGTTGTCCCTGACGCCCCGGACTAATTTTTCTGCGACTGTACCTTTATAAAAACCATCAAAGCCTTTTTCTGCAATCAGCTTTATTGTTGCGGCCAATTCAGGCTGGCGAATTTTATAACCGGACTCAGGCACATCATTATCCTGGAGAAAAATCTCACTGGCTGAAAATGAATCCTGTAACGCCTGCAATCGCCAGCCAGCCATTTTCTGATAGTAGGACTCCACTTCGAAGCCCTGTTCAGCGATCTCAATGGCAGGTGCCAAGGTTGTTTTTAAAGGCAAAAGTCCATAATTTTCGGCCAGGTGAACCAGGGCAGCCGGCATACCCGGGATGCCGGCTGACAGCGGTCCGTTAATTGATGCATTCGGTATGACATTGCCTGAATCATCGAGATACATATCGCGATGTGCAGCTAAAGGGGCTGTTTCCCTGCCATCAATCATGACCTGCTTTTGATCAGCCTGACGATGCAACAGCCAGAAACCACCTCCGCCAAAGCCTGAACCATAAGGCTCAACAACACCCAGTACAGCAGAAACCGTTACGGCTGCATCAAATGCATTACCGCCCTGTTCAAGAATTGCCATACCTGCATTGGTGGCAAGCGGATGAGCGCTGGCAATGGCTGATTCAGCAGCCTGTGTTTGCTGATATAAGAGAAAAACGAAAAAAAGGCTCCACAAGGGAGCCTTTATGAATGATCTGAAAAAAGTCATCAGATAACAGTTAGCCTACTAGTTACCGGTAATGCGATGATATTTTTCCATCAGTTGATCCTCTGATTCAACATGATCAGGGTCTTTGGGAATACAATCAACAGGGCAAACTTCAACGCACTGGGAAGTTTCATAGTGGCCTACACATTCTGTACAAAGATCAGGGTCAATCTCATAGATTTCATCACCCTGCGAAATTGCCTCGTTTGGGCACTCAGGCTCGCAAACATCACAGTTGATGCACTCATCGGTAATCATTAAAGCCATTATTTTCTCTCCTGTTCTACAACAAAATGTTGTTTCGATAAGTCTAGGGTTAACTCTAACAAATTCTGGGTATTTTCAAATACCATAGCCAGAACTTTACTGTTTATTCAGTTTCCTGTTCAGCGCTTCTACCACGACCGGGTGTACAAACTCGCTGACATCCCCACCAAGCCTGGCAACTTCCCTCACCAGCGTGGACGAGATAAATGTGTATTTCTCATCCGGTGTTAAAAACAGCGTTTCTATTTCAGGGTCCAGTTTGCGGTTCATGCCGGCCAGCTGGAATTCATATTCAAAATCTGAAACAGCCCGCAAGCCTCTGATCACAACATTTGCGTTCTGCTGCTTAACAAATTCTACAAGCAGATTATCAAAACTAACAACCTCAACATTTTTAAGGTCTGATAAAACCAGCTCCGCAAGTCGCTGACGCTCTTGCAACGTGCAAACCGGTTGCTTACCTGCATTCACTGCAATAGCAACGACAACCTTTTCAAACAAACCACAGGCCCGCCTGACCAGATCGGCATGTCCTTTTGTTATGGGATCAAAAGTCCCCGGGTAAACTGCTCTAATCATTTTAAAATCCGGATGCTATAGCTTTTCAATAAAAGAAACATTGATGTAAGACAATAATCGACCTGTCAAACACATTCAATCAAACTGTAAGCCACCTGCCCCGCAGTTTTGTCCCTAATCAGGCTACAATTTTCTGGAAGTTCAGGTAATTTTTGCCTGATGTCCCTTTCAACATATAAAAAACCGGACGGCTTTAGAAGATCAAGTCGAAAAATATTATCCATGGTTTCTTCAAGCAGGTTTTCATTGAAAGGCGGATCCAGAAATACCACGTCAAATTCAAGATCAGTCTTATGACCAGGTTTGAGTTGGGGAGCCTGCTCGAGCCATTTGCGTGCAGTTAGATGATGAATATCTACATGATCAGTTTCATTAAGCAGGTCGACATTTTGCTTAAGCTGCCTGAAAACCGGCAGTGCCATTTCCACCATGGTCACATGAGCTGCACCACGGGAAACTGCCTCAAAACCCAAAGCACCACTACCTGCAAAAAGGTCCAGGCAGTTACTGCCTTCAATAACCGGCGCCAGCCAGTTAAACAGCGTTTCCCTGGTTCTGTCTGCCGTTGGTCTTAAACCTTTGGCATCCGGAAATTTAAGCTTGCGACCGCCATGGCGACCTCCAACCAGCCGCAGCGTGTTACTGCTACCCGGACGCTTAGCCATCAGCCTTCAGCCATCATCCTTCAGAAAGCTGACCAACGATAACCGTGGAAAACTGACCCGGTTTAACGCGACGCTGAAAAGCATCACGAATTTTATCAACCGTCACCTTGTTGACGTTGCTGACAAAATTATCAAGATAATCCAAAGGTAATTCATAAAAACCAATCATGGCGAGGTATTCGACAATTTTACCATTACTTGCAACCCGCAGAGGAAATCCACCGGTTATATTCTGCAGCGATTTTTTCAACTCTTCTTCAGCAGGACCCTGCTCAATGAATTCTTTCACAGTATTCAGTACCACTTCCTGGGCCTCACCAACCTGGCTGTTTTTGGTTTGTAAACCGATCATGAAAGGACCTGCATCTTTCATTGGAGAAAAATAACTGTAGGCACTGTACGCCAGGCCGCGTTTCTCACGAATCTCATTGGAAATTTTTGAAACAAGGCCGCTGCCGCCAAGAATATGGTTACCAACATACAAGGCAAAATAGTCAGGATCACCTCTTTTCAATACCGGCATGCCGATATAGAGATGTGCCTGGGTCGATGGAAAATCTATCCTGTTATTCCTGATCTCGTCTTCAACAGAAACTTCTTCAACCGCGGCAGGCTTGATTCCTTCAGGTAAAGAACCAATCACCTTCTCGGCAAGTGCCCTGGCCTGTTCAGTATCAACCGCTCCCACTATAGCGAGCGTTGCATTGTTTCCTACATAGAAGTTTTCATGGAACTGCTTCAATGCTTCGCGCTTAAACAGGGGAATGGATTCCTTCGTGCCATTGGAAGGATGAGCATAAGGATGATCGTCGTACATGGTCTTGTAAAACGCCTTGCTGGCAATGTCTGACGGAGACTGCTCTTCCTGACGCAAACTTATTTTCAGTGCCTGGATATTTCGGTTCAACGCAGCCTGTTCAAACTTTGGCTGGGCGATCACCGTTGCCATGGTTTCTACAGCCTGATCGAGGACTTTTTTATCAGTCAGGCTGCGCAGGGAGACAACCGCCATATCACGAAAAGAGTTAACCGAAAGACTTGCGCCAACTGATTCAACCCGTTCAGCAATTTTATCTGCATCCCATTGACCCGCACCTTCTGTCAACATGCCATTGGTCATCATCGCCAGCCCGGGAATATCACCGTCTCGCGCACTACCGGCATCAAAAACCACGCGAATATCAATCATCGGCAGTTCCGGTGCTTCAACAAATAACACCCTGGCACCATTATCAGTATTCCAGCTCTGAATCTTTGGCGTTGCCTGAACTGCCTGAGTTGTCAAAACTAATAAGAACAAGGCAACGAATAGATAACGATTAGCTGCCATGACGACCTCCTGAAGCCAGTACC
>CALAZS010000052.1 GCA_937926265.1 uncultured Gammaproteobacteria bacterium | reverse complement strand
ATCAATGCCATCAATTCGACCAGAATTGAACAGACAACTTTTTCTGCCGGCCTGCGTTGGGACTTTGATACGAAAGCAGCCTTGAAACTGCAATGGGACAGGACTGATATCGATGCCAATGGCTATGGTCTATGGTGGACTGATGCTGATAGAAGACGTGATAAAACTGTCAATGTAATTACATTGACCCTGGATTTTGTGTTCTAGTCATGAAGAACCCAGGATACAAAAAAATGCTTGAGTGCTTGATAGCAATGTTTTTTTTCATACTACCTACTATTGTGTACAGTGCTGAGCCCTTTATCATTGTTGCCAACCATGAAAGTCCTCTCACATCCATTAGCCGTGAACAGGCTTTTGATTTATACCTTGGCAGAATACAGTATGTTAATGGCGTTAAAATTCATCTTATCGACTTGAATGATTCGAATGAATTTCGCGCAGTCTTTTACAAACATTTAGGTAACATGAATCTTTCACAGGTCAATGCTTACTGGGCAAGATTACAGTTCACCGGTAAAGTTTTTCCACCTACAGTCTTACCGGATGAGCAAAGCGTTATGAAACGAATTGATAAAGATATCAATTCAATTGGATACATCAGTCAACAGCAAGTCCCGCAACAATACAAAGTGCTTTGCTGTAACCATTAGTTGAGAATGTCAATGGAAAAGGTTACTTACAAGGTTACACAGCCCTTTGAAAAAAAAATGACAACGATTGTCATCTGGAGTTTGTTGCTGGTTTCCCTGGTTTCCGGGTACTTGATTTACAACCATCTATATTCCGAGCAGTTAAAAGATGCCAGACGATTTCAGCAGGAGATTGTCAAAACCAACCTGGTTCAGGCTGCAGTTGGTGTCTTCGCTAATAATGAACCCATCCTGGAAGAAGTTGCCAATGGTCTGCTGGCAGCTAACCTGATTGAAGGCGTTAAAATATCATCGTTGGATAAGATACTTATACAGCGTTCGGAAAATCTCGTCACATTTGAAAACGTTGATAAATTTACGCTGATTTCTCCTGTTGATTCAGCCAGGGAAATTGGTTCTATCGAGTTGGTTTTTGATGAAAAAAGCATCAACGATCGTGCCAGGCAAACGGCGCTGGGTTATACCGCCCTGGCTTTATTTGAAACGATTTTCATCGTTATCGCATTGTTTTGGATTTACCGAAATAAATTAGCCCGTCCATTGGAAAACCTGGCCAATGAAATTGGGCAAATACCACCCGGTTCTGTAAATCGAGTCAACTTCAAGGACACTGACCCGGAAGGTGAAATTGGTGTGCTCACCACCTGTACCAACCATTTTCTTGATGCTACCGAACAGGCGCTCAATGAAGAAAAACTGGCCAGGGAAAAGCTTGAGCAAATTAAAGACCAGTACAAACGTATTATGGATTCAACCCGAATTGGATTTTTTGTGTTGAATCAAAATGAAAAGTTGATTAATTACAACACGGCACTTGAAAAGCTGTTTGAAGATTCGGTTGAAACACCACTGGAAAATGTCAAAGACACATTTACCGAGAAATTTTTTAGTGAACCTGACCTGTTCTGGGAAACAGTATTACATGCAATTAAATCAAGGAAGTCTATTTCTAAAGAGTTAAAGCTCGCTAATACCTCTAAACAGGTAATCTGGGTTCAATGTATTATTTCCGTTGTTTATAAAGCAGATGGCGAACTCGAGTTTATTGAAGGTGTGATATTTGATATCACCGATAAACTCCAGCAACTCGAAAAAACCAGGAAGCTTGCTGAAACTGATGGCCTAACAAAGTTACTCAATCTGAATGGGTTTAACCAGGCATTTGCAAAGTTATTGGATCGTGTCGAGGAAGATGACACGATGTTAGTCTTGTTCATGCTTGACCTGGATGACTTTAAACCCATCAACGATGAATACGGTCATGCCGCAGGTGATATTGTTCTCAATGCAATCGCGAACAGGATAAAACAGGAAATGCACCGTGCATCAGATATTGTCGCGCGTCTGGGCGGTGATGAATTTGCTGTCATTATGAGTATAGAGAAAAACGCCTACATGAAAATTGCAGCAGAACTTGCTGATCGTTTACAGGAAAGTATTTCCATGCCGTTGAGATTGCCAAAACAGGATGCTGAAGTTCGGGTCAAAGTCAGTATCGGAATTTCCTGTTATCCTGAAGATGGCCATAGCCGTGACATCTTGATGGAGGCAGCAGACAAAGCAATGTACCGTGTGAAGTCGGAAGGCAAAAGCGGTTTTGCTTTTTACCAGTAGATAATACCAGGCATGGATTTAAACCATGCCTGGTATTCATTTTACCAGCTGGGGCCACGAAAACTGTGATGACAGCTGTTGCAGGTGTTTGAAAGGTTATTGTATTTATCCCAAACCGAGGCTGAGACAGCGGCACGATCATCTTTACCATAATCTTTACCGGCATCTCTATTGGCAGGCCAGCGTTTTTTCAAAAACACGGCACCTTCTTCAGCAGTAGGTGTTTTTTCCAGTTCCTGTGCCAGTTCGCGGGCAGCCTGCTGTAATGCCTGGGCATTGGCTCTGAAAGTTTCCTCGTTACCCCAATAGGTTGGAGTGGTGTGCGAGTTCATGTCCCGCACAGCACCAGGATGGAAGTTCCGGGTCAGTGCCTGGCCTGAGGTTAATTCAATCTTTTTTGCCAGCTTGATGGCTTCTCCGCGGTCAAACCCATAGCGTCCATAAAGCAGTTCCCTGATTTCACCCATGGCATCTGCATTATTACCCATTTGTTCCTGGCGGCGTCTTACCAGGGTGGAACGGTCATACATGGGCAACTGTGGCATATAGTAATAGGGGGTAACAGGCCTGAGATAGGGGTTACCCCAGTAAGGATTACCCCAGTAAGGATGGTAATCGTTATCACCAAAATCAAACGTAAAGGCATTAGCCAGATTGACAGGTGTAGCGGCGAACAAAAAAATTACTAAAAGGTGTTTGAAATGTAGCATGGTAACCTCCCCTTAATCGGACTTGTAAACGGTTTGATAATGCTAAACCGACTTTCCAAAGAGAGACCCATAGTGTGCAAGACAAAGAGAAAACTGCCTTGCAGCATTAGTGTCTTCTTATATTCTAGGGGGTACGCACGGGATTAACTCAGAGTAATGATTTTCTTTTGATGCAAATCAACAAATTCTCAAAAAAACTCAATCTCAAACAAATCCTGCCGATAAATGCCAATAAGACAAAAAATGGACTCGTAAATGGATCGTCGCTCATTTCTGAAAAAGGCATCAGTTGCCGGCCTGGGAGCTGCCGCAATATCGACGTTTCCGGCAATTATTAAAGCCGAAAACCGTAAGCCAACCATTAAGGTGGTTGGCACCCACGTAACGCTTCAGGAGCCCATCAGGCTGCAGGCTGAGAAGGAACTGGGCATTAATATCGAGTTTTACCCGGGTGGCAGCGCCGAAGTGATTTTAAAAGCCTCCACCGATCCCGATTCCTTCGATCTGTACGAACAATGGTCGAACAGTATCAGGGTGCTATGGGAAGCCAATGCCATCCAGCCAATTGAGATCAGCCGTATAAAGTACTGGGATGAGATCAACAGCCTGACCAAAAAAGGCAAAATCACGGAAAAAGCCAGTTACGGTCTCGGTGATGCACCTTATAAAATTCTTTATGTCCAGCCTGATAACAGCCTGGGTTCAATTGCATCCGGTCAAATCAGTTTTCTGCCCTATGTGCATAACACCGATTCATTTGGTTATAACTCCAATATCATTCCCAAAGGTATTCCTTACGAAACCGAAAGCTGGTCCTGGTTACTTGATGAAAAACATCACGGCAAAGTTGCCATTGTCAATGCACCCACGATTGGACTTTTTGACCTGGCGTTGGCCGTTGAGGCCAGGGGGTTAATGACATTTGAAGACCTGGGCAACATGAAGCGTGATGAACTTGATGAATTGTTTTCGATTATTACCCGTTTCAAACGGCAAGGGCATTTTCGTGGTGTCTGGTCTTCAGTACCGCACTCGGTTGAGTTGATGGCTTCAGGTGATGTAGATATTCAGAGCATGTTTTCTCCCGGTGTAAGTGCGCTCAATGGCAGAGGCATTCCCTGTATTTATGCTGCACCCAAAGAAGGTTATCGTGCATGGCATGGTGTAATGTGTTTATCCAGGTCTTCAACCGGCGAAAGGAAAGAGGCTGCCTATGCCTTTATGAACTGGTGGCTTTCAGGCTGGCCCGGTGCATTTATTGCCAGGCAGGGGTATTACATTTCAAATCCTGAAAGGTCACGCTTTTTCATGTCTGATGATGAATGGGATTACTGGTATGCCGGCAAGCCTGCAAATACCGATCTTAAAGGAACAGATGGCAAGGTGTCTGTTAAGACCGGTGAGATAAGAACCGGAGGTTCTTATCAAAAACGTTTTGAAAACGTTGCCGTATGGAACACAGTTATGGATACCTATGAATATTCCCTGGCCAAATGGAAAGAATTTTTACTGGCATGAATCTTATCGACTTCACTATTCGCCGGGTTAAGTTACGAAACCGCATCAATTTGACCTACCTGTTTATCGGGCTGATTACACTGTTTATTGTTATTTACAACTATACAAACTTCGATAAAACTTCCAGTGAATTTTCACGATTTGGAGCCTACAGTCACCAGGCACAACTGGGTATGAAATTTACCCAGGAAGTGAAGGAAATTCAGCGCCTCGCAGATTTATATACATATGAAGGGCTTGGCGATGCTGCAGAACAGGTACATTCAACTTACGCCAGAATCAAAGAAATATTAAATCAGCTTTTAGAAGCGAAGCAGATTATCAGCCAGTCTCACCTTAAGTTGATCGAGAAGCACCTTGAAACTTACTATACAACGTTTAAACAATTGCAAAATCAGCGTGATATACGTTCAAAGCTGGTCAATGTAGACTTGCGGCAGTATGCAAACAACGGCGTATCCTCGATTGAAAAGTTCTTGGTCACGATTCCGGAGTCAGAGCTGCAGCAAAAAATTAATTCGTTCAAATTATTAAACGTATTTTTACAGATCGAGAAGGCGGCTTTCCGTTATTTCGACACATTGGATTCAAAATATGTGATTCAGGCAAAAAATAACCTGCAGGCGAGTCGAAACCTTTTAACGATACTTGCCAGGGCTCCTGCGGCAGCCTTGCCACCTGAAAACTATATCGCCATGAATAAATTGATTTCAGCTTATGAAGCAGCTTTCCTTGAGGCAGTACAAAGGACAAGGGGCTACCTGTTCCTGGTCAATGTGGTTATGGCTGCAGAGGCTTACGAAATTATTTACCAGGCAGATATTATTGATGAATTAAATGCCCGAGAAATCCAGTCCATTGAAGCGGAAATCCTTGAGATCATGGGCAATGTGGTGACAGGTTCTGTTTTCACCGGCATATTGATCCTGCTTTTTATCTTTTTACTTTCCTATGTGATTGGTCAGAGTATTTCTCGTCCAATCAGAAAATTAACAAGTGTTTTTAACGAACTGGCACTTGGCTCTCAAACTGCCGAGGTGCCGGTATACGGTCTGGATGATGAAATTGGCAAGCTTACCCGGGCAGCGAATGTTTTCAGGGAAAAAAACAGGGAAACCATGCAGCTTTTATCCGAGTATCAGGTATTAAGTGAGAACCTTGAACAAAAGGTCAAGGAAAGAACCGGAGAACTGGAAAAATCAAACTGGGAGTTGACGGTCGCTAAAGAAGCTGCCGAGGATGCGGCAAAAACCAAAGCGGAGTTTCTTGCCAATATGAGCCATGAAATTCGTACCCCAATGAACGGTGTTATCGGCATGACAACACTGTTACTGGATACACCGCTTGATCAGCATCAGAAAGAGCAGGCGCTCACTATTAAGCAAAGCTCTGAATATTTACTCGGCATTTTGAATGACATCCTTGATTTTTCCAAGGTTGAAGCCGGTAAACTGAATTTTGAAATTATCGATTTCAACCTGGGAACATTGCTGGATAATTTGTCCTCCGTTGTTCAGTATCGTGTCGCTGAAAAAAGCATAAATTTTTCATCTCCATCTGTCGAATTTAACCAGCATTGGTACAGAGGTGACCCAGGTAGAATTAACCAGGTGCTGATGAATTTGGTCGGTAACGCGATTAAATTTACCGAGAGAGGAGAGGTTGCGGTAAATGTCAAAGTGGATAAAGCATCTGAATCCAGGCACGAACTGACTTTTGAGGTAACCGATACCGGTATTGGCATACCCGGGGACAAGCTGCCAATATTGTTCGATCGTTTTTCCCAGGTGGATTCATCAGATGCCCGCAAGTATGGTGGTACCGGTCTGGGTCTGGCCATCAGTAAGCAACTGGTCGAGCTGATGGGGGGCACTATTCATGTTGAAAGTGAGGTAGGCAAAGGCTCGAAATTTATTTTCAGCATACCGCTTGATGTCAGTGAGGCGCAGGATTTAGATAAGCTTAAAGTAAGCTACACAAGCCAGCTGCCAGATAATTCTAAACAGCTTAGCTGTAAAGCCAGGGTACTGGTGGTAGAGGATAATGTCGTTAATCAGCGTGTCGCCCAGGGCATGCTGGAGAAAATGAATGTCACAGTTGATTTGGCTGATAACGGACAGCTTGGTCTGGATAAGTTGACTGAAGCTGAATACGACCTGGTGTTAATGGATATCCAAATGCCGGTAATGGATGGTTACCAGGCCAGCCGCAGCATTCGTAACGAAGCGACCGGGATAATAAATCACCAGGTGCCTGTAATAGCTATGACTGCCAGTGCCATGCAGGATGACCAGGATAAATGTTACCAGGCTGGTATGAATGACTTTATTCCCAAGCCGGTTGACCCACGCCATTTGGCTAATATGCTAATGAAATGGCTGCCTGATTTATGCAACGTGACATCTACAGAAAATGAGGCCCCGACCCAGCCAGGCCAACCAGTACAGTCAGCCCATCCAAGTCTTGAAAAAAATGCTTTCAGACCCGTTAATGATTACCTGGATTATCAACACCTGTTAAAAGATATGTCAGGTGATACCAGCCTGACGCAAGATATACTTGAGCTTTTTCTTGCAGATATGCCAGAATTATTAAAATCCCTCCAAAAAAATTACCAGCAGAGTGATTTTGAGGCAGCAAAATCAATGGCACATAAAATCAAGGGATCTGCTTCCAATGTCAGGGCAGGCAGATTAAGTGAGCAGGCAAAATTCCTTGAGGATTGTTTTGTAAAACAGGAAACCACATCTGCTCAGGAGGGCATGGAAAAACTCCAAACCATTTTTGAAAAAACAGTTTTAGAAATTGAAACCAGACTAAAGGAAGGTAAATAGTAGTGGCCAAAATACTGATTATTGATGATGACAAAGTGACCCTGATGAAACTTAAGGCAATGCTTGAGCAGGCCGGTCATGACGTTGTCGAAATAGAGGATGGCATTTACGCGGAAAAGGCAATTACCGATCATAAGCCGGAACTGGTGATTACCGATATTATTATGCCGGAGCAGGAAGGCATTGATACCGTGATGCAGATCAGCGAAATTCATCCCGAGATACCTGTTATTGCCATGTCAGGTGACCAGCTGGGTGTGAATTTCCTGGAACTGTCAAAATCTCTTGGTGCACAGGAAGCTCTGCGTAAACCAATAGATAAAGATCAATTGCTCTCTGCTGTAGAAAAGTTACTCGGGCCCTGATTATAAAATGTCAGTATCAAACCTGGCATCAATGACCATCTTTTCCATATACGAAGACAGCGACTGCCAGGAAATTCAACAGTTATTTATTGATACCTTTACCGATTCCGAGGGAAAAAGTGAAGGGCAGGTACTTGGAAAACTAAGTCGCGATTTAATAATCAACACAGATCCGCATGACCTTTATGTGTTTGTTGCAAAAGAAGCAGGCCAGGTTATTGGCTGTATCTTTTTCAGCAGAATAACATTGAGTAGCAGTAGTAATGCCTTCCTGCTTTCACCCGTTGCTGTGAATACAGGGTATCAGGGCCGGGGTATCGGCCAGAAATTAATCAATCACGGTATTCAACAATTAAAAAAAGAAGGGGTCTCCCTTATTGTGACTTATGGAGACCCGGCTTTTTATTCCAAAGTTGGTTTTAAGCCAATTTCAGAACAGTTAATAAGGCCGCCGCATAAACTCTCACAGCCTGAGGGCTGGCTGGGACTGAGGTTAGATGGTGATGACATTGCCGATATGTCGGGAGATCTATCCTGCGTTAAAGCCTTTGATAATCCCCAATTATGGTAATTATTTCACGATATTTGTTTCGAAAAAATCGATTATAGTAAAGCAAATATTCGATTATTCTTTATGCTTTAACTGTGCCAAATTTATCTTAAGTTATTTAATCAACTTTAACTGGCTTGAGGTGCCTAAGCCGTAAGGCTTTGTTTCACCCTTGACTTCATAGGCTATGATTCAGGTTACTGATAAATGACAGCTTCAGCTACAAGTACAGGTTTGCAGGAATCACGGCACTGGTTATGGATTGCGGTTATCCCGTTGTCACTTTTTGTGGCTTTGGTTTATGCCGTTACACAATTTGAATTGCCATGGCGCCTGACATTACCCTGGGTACCAAGTCTCGGCATCAGTTTGGGCTTTTATATCGATAGTTTAAGTGTGCTGATGCTGTCCTTGATTACCGGCATTGGCGTCTTTGTCTTTGTTTATGCCGTAGGCTATTTGTCTCACACGCCTGATCGCCACAGGATTTTCTTATTATTACCATTATTTATGCTTGCCATGATTGGTGCTGTCAGCGCCGATGATGTGATCCTGCTTTTTGTTTTCTGGGAAATCACAAGCATTCTTTCCTTTTTGCTGGTTGGTTTTAATCACACTAATTCCGCTGCCAGAGATGCGGCACGTCAGGCGCTTTTCGTCACCATGGCGGGTGGTGTTGCCTTGTTGGCTGGCTTGATATTGTTAAGTCAAATGGCGGGTAGCTGGTCATTGGCAGAGATTATTGCAGCTGCCCCGGCTTACAGGGATGATCCGAGATTAACCATCGCTATATTGCTTGTGTTAATAGGTGCCTTTACCAAGTCAGCCCAGTTTCCATTTCATTTCTGGTTACCTAATGCCATGTCTGCACCAACACCTGTCAGTGCTTACCTGCATTCTGCGACAATGGTGAAGCTTGGGATTTACCTGATGGCGCGTCTCGACCCTGCATTCAATGATTTGCTGTTTTGGGAGATCATGCTGATTGGTAGTGGCACCATTACAGCAATCTGGGCTGCTGTTCTGGCGTTGCGTGAACGGGACCTGAAAAGGATTCTGGCACGCAGTACCCTGTCTGCACTTGGTACCCTGACCTTGTTGATCGGTTTGCCAAGTTCAGGTGCAGGGCTTGCTGTGGTTGCTTTTTTATTTGCTCATGCCGTTTACAAGGCTCCATTATTCATGGTCGCAGGTAATATCGACCACGCCACCGGAACCCGTGTTATCGATCATTTAATGGGCCTGCGGCGGGTGATGCCGTGGACCGCAGCAGCAGCTGTTCTTGCCGGCCTGTCTATGGCGGGATTACCGTTGGCGTTCGGGTTTGTTGCCAAAGACATTATCCTGGTTGCAAAAGAACAGGCAGACCTGGTTGCGGTGATCAGTTATGCACTGTTGCTGGTTAATGCAGCTGCAATGGCAGTTGCAGGAGTTGCCGCGATTCGAGTCTTTTGGGGACCTTTGGAATCTCAACTGTCCCAGGTCAGGGAAGTTGGCTGGAGTATGTTGGTACCGCCAATATTTATCGCGCTGATTGGAATCGAGTTTGAACTGTTTCCTGATTTCATAGATCCGTTGCTTTTAAGTGCAGGTCAAAGCATATCGCCGGCTCTGCAAATGGCAGAAATCAGTACCTCTTATTCGATTCAGAATATGCTGTCGGCTATGGGTATAACCACGCTTATTGGTATCCTGCTTTTTCTCGGCTGGGATCGTCTTCATGACAGGTTAAGCAGAATGCGTTGGTTGGACCAGTACGGTCCGGAAGCCAGTTACCATGCGTTGTTAAGAGGCTTAACAAAAATAGCTGTTTTACATACTCGCTTGATTCAGTCAGGTAAGTTAAATCATTATCTGCATTTGACCATTTTGGCACTGCTGATAATGGCGGCTTATATTGCCTGGCAAATACCAGGTCTCCAGTTTTTTGCATTGCTGCAGAATGAATGGTATTGGCCTTTGCATGCCTGGTCCTGGTTGGCGGCAGGGCTGTTAATTTCCCTGGGTGCAATTGCATCGGTAATGCTACGCGATAGACTCTCGCTGTTAATGGCCGTTGGTTTGGTGGGTTACGGATCAGCTATTTTGTTTTTATTTTCCGGTGCGCCCGACCTGGCATTTACGCAGTTTGTTGTTGAAACGGTATTGGTGGTTGTTGCGGCTTCGTTGTTACCGGTATTTAATTCCGTTCCAGATCCCGTCCGGGTTAACAATAAATCATTTCTTAAAATATTTTTAGCTATTGCGGCAGGTGTTGGTACTTTTTTCGCATTGCTGAACATGCTGGTATTGCCTGAAAACAGAGAGATGTTTGAATGGTTTTCTGCAAACAGTCTTGAAATGGCAAACGGTCGTAATGCCGTTAATGTCATTATTGTTGATTTTCGTGCCCTGGATACACTCGGCGAAATTGCAGTTGTAGCTTTTGCCTTATTGGCAGCGATTCCATTGTTTAAAGGTATTGCACCAAGTCAGGCATCTTACCCACAGTCTTATAAGCCCTCTCTCGGAGAAAACTCAGTATTACTGGGCAAAATAGCCATGCCTGTTTATTGGCTGATGCTGTTTGGTGCAGCCTGGATATTACTTCGCGGCCATAATGAACCGGGTGGGGGATTCATTGGTGGCTTGGTGGCTGTAGCCGGTAGCAGCCTGTTGGCTATTCTGCATAATCCTGCTTATGCAAAACGTTTTCAGCCGTTATCGCCATTACCCCTGGCAATGCTGGGTGTGATGTTGGCGTTACTGTCAGGTTTTTTTGGCCTGTTCAATGATACTGGCTTTTTAAGGCATGTCTGGTATGCCGGTCTGTCGAGCGTGATGTTGTTTGATCTTGGTGTTTTTCTGGCAGTCTGGGGCAGTTTTACCGGTTACATCTATGCCTTATTGCAGCACCCGGATGAAAACTCAAAATCCTTAGCATCAGGAGATCAATAAAATGAGCCTGGTCTTGATATCGGTCATAAGTATTTGTGTCAGTGCTGGCGTGCTGTTGCTGCTTTCCAGAGACCTGTTTCGCATCATTATGGGGTTGGCTATCCTGGGTGTGGCGGCCAATCTTACCGTTTACTCAGGGGCACGTCCCGACAGCCTGGTGCCGGCAGTGATGGAAATTGGCCAGACAGCATTGTCATATGATGCGACCAGTCCGCTTCCACAGGCACTGGTTTTAACTGCCATTGTGATTGGTTTTGCCTTGTTGTGTTTTGCGCTGTTACTGGCAGCAAAAGTCAGCAGGATGCATGGTCATATGGATGTTTCAAAATATCATGACAGTGAGCCG
>CALAZS010000051.1 GCA_937926265.1 uncultured Gammaproteobacteria bacterium | reverse complement strand
GTGTATTGGAGCCGCCAGCAACGATAATATCAACACCCCTCAAGAGCGTTGCCAGTTCTTTTTCAACGCTAATGCGTTGCATATGAGCCAGCAAAATCACCTTATCAATTTCGTCTGAAATTAGCTCATCAACTTTAGCTTGAATAACATTCGCTAACTCTTCTGTGTCAGTTGAATCTTCTGGTAAAACAGTAATACCACCTGTACTAGTGATGGTACTGAGTGAAGGCGTGGATGCCCCAACGATACCGATTTTCTCACCTTTAACCGTTATCACAGTTGATGAAACCAATTTACCTGCCACTTCAGTGACATCAAGTCCATCCTCAGCGACAAGATCGACAAGGTTTTCATCAGTTGTAAAATTCAGGTTAGAGCTTAGATAAGGGAAATTGGCACCGGCATACCCTGCTTCACTCGGCGCTATAATGCTTGCAAATTCAGAAGTACCGCCATCCAAGTCATGGTTTCCGACTGCCGAAGCCTGAAGTCCCATGGCATTAAGCATGGCTATGTCACCTCTACCATTGCCTGCCTCTCCAAGCAATTCATTCAGACTTTCATCGGATGCCGCTGTATAACGTGGCCCAGGGATATAGAGATCGCCTGAACTCAAAAATAACGTTCTGTTAGGGTACTTAGACTGCAGTGCTGCCAAATTGGCAGAAAAGTTTTCAACATTGTCCAATGCGTCAGTTGTTCCATCAATATCGGCGACATGAAGTAACTGCAATATGAATGAATCATCGCTAGAGTCAGAACCATTACAGCCAACAAGACCAATTGTTAGGGCTGCAATACTGGCAGCAAGAACCCGTTTTTTCCACGCTATCATTTTATCTTTCCTCATGTTTATAAAATGACAGAGTATCTGCAACAATTATTTCAAATATATGAATCAGAAAATCAAAACACACTAATCAGTCACATAAATGAAAACTATAAAAAATTAAGTAACCATTTTTAAAAATAAATGTAATAGTATTTTTGCTTAAGATGATATTTAAAAGTCATTTGATTGTAGTAAGTCTGTAATTCATTAACTTGTAATAACTTTCATATAGCTTCCATGATTCAATTAAGAATTAGTTAAAAGAAACATGGAGAATTTTATGAAATTAAAACGCCACGCCCTATCTATAGCGATAGCTTCAGTCCTGAGCATAGGATTAGTAGCTTGTAACGGCTCTGATTCAAATAACAATTCAGGATCAACAGAAAAAAACTTTAACCGCATCGCTACATTTCCTGTTTGTACCCTGGAAGAGGATAATTGCGACACAGATACAGAGACCGCAGCAGAGATTGTCGCTGCTAGCACTGATGGTTTGACACTAATTTTCAGCGATAGTCCTGCAGAAAGGTTAGGCTTTGTTGATATCACTGATCCTGAAGCACCAAGTGGTCTAGGTACTCTTGATTTGGGAGGCGAACCTACATCAGTAGCTGTAAAAGGCGACTACGCATTAGTTGCTGTTAATACTTCGGCAGACTTTGTTGATACAAGTGGTGAATTGCATGTAGTTGATATTGAATCACGCTCCATTGTGGCGACTATCAATTTGGCTGGCCAACCTGATTCAGTTGCGGTGAGCCCTGATGGCATGTACGCAGCGATTGCAATCGAAAACGAACGTGATGAAGACTTGGGTGATGGCGCTCCACCTCAACTGCCCGCAGGTTCTCTAGATATTGTTGACTTATCCGGTGACCTGACAGCATTGACAGATGACGACGTAACTAACGTAGATCTCACCGGTATCGCGGATTTATACTCAGGCGACCCAGAACCTGAATATGTCGATATAAATAGCGATAACATTGCCGTTGTCACTTTGCAGGAAAACAATCACATCATCGGAGTTGATGTCACTGATGGCTCGATCGCCGGAGACTTCTCTGCTGGAGATGTTGACCTGACAAAAATTGATGCCACGGAAGAAGATCCTGCCATTATCTCTCAAACAGAGTCACAAGATAATGTTTTACGCGAACCCGATGGCGTTTCCTGGATTGATAATGAATATTTTGCTATTGCTAACGAAGGTGACCTGGATGGTGGCAGTCGTGGATTCGCAATTTTCGATACCGATGGTAACGTTGTCTTTGAGTCTGGTAACACCCTCGATCACCTGGCGGTAAAATTTGGTCATTACCCTGATGGTCGTTCTGAAAATAAGGGCAACGAACCCGAAAATGTTGAAGTGGGTACTTTCGGCGATGAAAAACTACTCTTTGTTAACTCTGAGCGTTCGAGCCTGGTTTTTGTCTACAATGTTGATGATCCAACTACACCGGTTTATAAGCAAGCACTTCCTGCCGCAGCTGGACCCGAAGGTGGCTTGGCGATATCTTCACGTAATTTGTTAGTCGTTGCCAGTGAAGAAGACAATCGTGGTGACAAGCTACGTTCGGCACTAAATATTTATGAGTACCAAACAGGTGATGCCAATTATCCAACCCTTGAATCTGTTGATAATGACAATGGCACGCCAATTCCATGGAGTGCAATGTCCGGCCTGTCATCAGATCCTGATGATGAAAACACCCTCTATGCGGTAGAAGATAGTTTCTATGCCAGTAACCGCATATTCACTATCGACGTATCCACTTCACCTGCACAGCTAACTTCGGCTATGAAAATCATGGACACTGATGGTGTTTTCGCTGCATTTCCTACCAATAATACTGACCCTGACGCCGATGTATTCAGCTCAGCTGATTTGGACGCAATGATTAATGATGACGATT
>CALAZS010000050.1 GCA_937926265.1 uncultured Gammaproteobacteria bacterium | reverse complement strand
GATTTGATCCTTGTACTGGATGATCTTCATGAGATTCATGATGATGACATTCACAAATTACTTTACGAAGCATATAGATATCCACCGAAGCATTTCTACCTCGTCTTGCTTGCAAGGCACCAGCCGCCCTGGCCCCTTAGAAGATTACGTAAAAAGGGTTGGATTCGGGAAATCCATCCAACGGAATTACTATTTGAGCAAAATGAGCTTTTTATGTTCAATGCCAAAAGAGGACAAAAACATAGCCAGGAAGAACTAGACCATATTATGAAAGTAACTGAAGGGTGGCCTGCGGGTGTACGCCTTCTTCTCACGAGTAAACAGAATGCGTTAGGCATTGGGAAAATCAAATATTCAAACATTGAACAAACCAATTTTCATGACTTAATTGAATATAGTGGTCTTAACAACCCCATTAGCGGTGAATTCAGTTTATGGATGTCTGCTTTTGAGAAATTCAACTATGAGTTGGGCGATTTTCTGCTGGCCAAACTTGAAGGGAAAAGTAACGAGGCCCGGGAACTCATCAACCATTTACTGGCTGAGGACTTGTTCATAATACCTCTGGATGATAAAAACTACGCCTATAGATATCATCACCTGATTCGGGAAAATCTCTATGCCTACTTCCAGGCGCATAGGGACTCCAAAATGGTGAGGCAGTTACATGCGCTCGGTGGGGATTGGTTCTATTCAAATGGTTATGCGGAAACTGCATTGAAACATTACCTAAGGGCCGGCGAAAGTTCCAAGGCCCTTGAAATTTTCAGGGATCTCAAGAAGTCCTACTTAAGAGAAACCAACTGGGGCTCATTTCAATCCACCTTAAATCTATTTCCACCTGAAATGCAGGAACAGCACAGGGAACTACGATTGTCTAAGGCGTGGCTCTCCGCATACACAGGAGATCTATTCACGATGTTTGAGGTCACTTCCGATCTCAGCCCAGTCATTTGGGAGGACCCGGCTACAGACCCTGCAATAAAGTCGGAATGGGCTGTATTAGAAGCCTACAGGCAGTACAATATTGTTCAGGACTTTAAGAGATCCCTGAAGTTTTCGGAGTATGCCCTCGCCAACCTTCCGGCAGATCATTCATACGCCAGGGGATTTGCATGGATCTTTCTGGGTGGGTCATTGCAAGTGCTGGAAGGAACATCCGAAGCCGCAGGGCGGATAAGGGAAGGACTTAAGGGTATTGATGATCCCCAGGTAAACTCCCATCAGCTGATGATTTTGAATTATATCTATTGGATTGATGGAAAAATACCTGAGCTTATCCGGGTTGCCAACATGCTCGTTGAGCTGGGGAAGAACGGCAATAACCTTGAGGCGGAGGCTAATGGCCTATATTTTTTGGGGATTGCCGAATATTCCCTGGGGAATTTGGTTCAGGCCACCACTTACCTGTCCGCCTTCCGGAAATTGAGGTTCAATACCATTGCCGTACACCACTTTATGGGGCTGGCAACGCTTTGTCTTTGCAATAGCCTTAGAGGGGAAGAAATGCTGGAAAACCAAATCATTGAGGAACTGGAGGGCTTTGTGAAAAGTCAGAAACACCCTCTTTTCAGTCTTTATTTGGAGTCCTTAAGGATGGAGTTGTTGTTCCGAAAGGGGCAATTTATTACTGCCAAAAACAGGATAGATTTAATTAAGGATATCCCCCTCACGCCCTTTTCAAACAGCTATATCCCTTTTATCACCAAGGTTAAGATTTACCTTTCGACCGGTTTGGAAGCCGACCTGATTAAGGCTGAGAAGGAGATTACAAGGATTGATGAATTGCTGGATAACACCAACAATTTGCGTTACAAGATCGATCTTGAATTATTGCGATCGCAAGTACATTTTTTGAAAGGTGAAGAAGGTCCTGGCGAAGCTCACCTAAAAGCCGCTTTGGCACTAGCGAATGTCTATCAGGTGATCGTTCCCTTCCTGGAAATGGATCAGAATGGATACAGCATTTTGGGTTCGTACGGCAAATCAGATTTTCCTGACATATTCAAAAAATTGAATGCCCTGAAGCCTTTTGAGGATTCCTTGGATTTCTCAATTCTTACCGGGAGGGAGAAGCAGGTACTCGAATTGATTTTGCAAAATCTTTCCAACAAAGAGATTGGGAACAAATTATTTATCTCCGAAAAAACGGTAAAGCGTCATGCGGGGAATCTTTTCAAAAAGCTGGGAGCCAAATCCCGGTATGAGGTGATTTTGAAAATGTCAGACCTTTCTCTCACCTGAAAAATGACTTTCGAAAATCATTATCGCAATGGCTTCCCAGGTCAAATTTGCTACTAATTGGGCCTTTTTATCTACTTCAATTCTAGCGATATTGTAATCCTTTAAATTGAAGAACATATTCGTATGAAAGCTATTAAACTTATCCTGGTATTTGCCTTTTTCACTCTAAATCTGGGCTTTGGACAGGAAAATGAGAACACCTATGTTCTAATCACTAATGTAAGTGTCTGGGACGGAACCAGCGATAACGTTGTTAGTGCAGATGTCCTGATCGAAAACAAACATGTAAAAGAGGTTGGAACAAGTATAAAGGCGCCGAGGGGAGCCGAAGTGATAGATGGAAAAGGCGGCACCCTGATCCCTGGGTTAATTGATATGCATTCTCATATTGGAATTAAAGAGGGATTACTGCAAGGAGTTGCTGATCTCGATCCGTTCGGGCTCGGAGCTCTGTCAGCAGACAATTGCAGAAGATATCTCGACCAGGGATTCACCACCGCCAGGGATACTGGTTCTCCAACTGAAGCCATTGCTAAACTGATCAAGAACAATGCCCTGCCTGGTCCGAGAATCTATACTTCTGGCGCTTGGATCACGCAGACCTCGGGGCATGCCGATTTAGGGCCCTGGAATGATACAAGACACTCCGTTGACAGGCTCGAAGGGGCAGAAGGAGTAATTGTTGCAGATGGAGTACCTGAAGTCCTGAAAGCTGTCCGAAGAAATCTGAGAAAAGGAGCTACACAGATCAAAATGATGGCTGGAGGAGGAGTCTCCAGTGAGTGGGACCCTATACAGGTAACCGAGTACTCCTTTGATGAGTTGAAGGCTGCAGTCGAAGCAACGAAAGACTGGGGAACTTATGTCACCGTGCATGCGTACCACGACAGATCGGTTAACAGAGCAATTGATGCTGGTGTAAGGTGCGTTGAGCATGGATTTCTTGTTTCAGAAGAAACTGTGAAGCGAATGGCAGATGAAGGTATTGCCCTTTCACTTCAAGGTTATATGAGTTTTACTGCATTCGCACACCCAGAGGAAATCACATTCTTTACTGATGACCAAAGAAAAAAGGCCTCACAGGTTCATGAAGGAGTTGTGAATTTGACCAAATGGGCTCGAAAACATAATGTTTTCACAGTCACTGGAGGTGATATGTTTGGTACTCCATATATCGATATGCAAGCCGAAAATATAATTGTCGAAGTCGAATCCTTGGGATACAGCTCATTAGAGGCATTGAAGCACTCTACGTCAAACGCGGCTGTACTACTTCAAGGTGAGGACTGGACTGGAAGCTTGGACCCTTACTTGGGAGGTAAACTGGGAGTCATCGAGGAAGGAGCATGGGCTGATCTGATTGTTGTCAATGGCAATCCGCTTGATGACATTACGGTACTTCGAGATTACAAAAACAATATGAAGCTGATCATGAAAGATGGTCAGGTTTGGAAAAATACTTTAGAGAAATAATAGTAATTAACCGAGTGCAGCAATGAAAAGAATCAGTACACTTACCCTCTGCCTTCTTAGCCTGATATATTCCCAAGGGTTTGGTCAAAACGAAAGACCAGAAAAATTTGATGCCCTGACCTGGCGATTTGTTGGGCCCATGATGGGCTCCAGAGGATCGGTAGGTATTGGGCACCCAACGGAGCCCAGCACTTTTTACCACGGTGCCAGTAACGGACTTTGGAAAACCGAGGATGCGGGTCAGTATTGGATTCCCGTTGGAGATGACGACTTTGGGTCCGGCAATATCGGTGCCATGGAGATCTCGCAGTCTAATCCCGACATCATGTATGTGGGAACGGGAGAACCGCAAATGCGCAATAACGTAAGTTGGGGTGACGGGGTCTATAAATCTACCGATGGAGGTGAGACGTGGGTCAACATTGGTCTAAAGGAGACACATCACATCTCTCAGGTACGCGTGCACCCGACCAATCCGGACATCGTTTTTGTTGCAGCCTTTGGCCATGCCTTCGGACCAAATCCAGAGCGCGGCGTATACAGAACAAAGGATGGCGGAAAAACATGGGAGCAGGTCTTGTTCAAAAGCGACAAGGCAGGGGCTATCGATTTGGTGATGAATCCCTCGAACCCTGATGAACTTTTTGCATCTATTTGGGAATTTGAGCGCAAAGCCTGGGGACCCAAGACCGGTGGACCAGATTCAGGACTATACAAGTCTATTGACGGAGGCGATACCTGGACAGAAATCACTTATGCCAATGGCCTTCCGGAAGGAGGGCGAGGGCGCATGGGATTGACCATGTCTGCGGCTGATGCCAAAAAGTTATATGCCTTGATTGACTCTGAGACCAAACCAGGATTGTATGCTTCAAACGATCTTGGGGAAAACTGGGAATTTGTTACTGATTTCTTCCAGATCATCGGGCGGCCGTTCTACTACAGCCATATCTATGCCAGTCCACATGACGCTGACCACCTATGGTCCCCGAATAATAGGATTTTTAGATCTGTCGATGGTGGTAAGAACTGGATTCTTGAACCCGGGACCAAAGATGATTTCCATGACATATGGATTTGCCCTGAGAATCCCGATCGAATGATCGCATTACACGATGGTGGCGTTATGGTGAGTATGACAGGTGGGAATACATGGTCCACTAACTTCACCCAGAAGAATGTACAGTTTTATCGTGTAAATGTAGATAACGATTTCCCCTACAATCTTTACGGAAGTGGTCAGGATGTATTGGCTTTTAAAGTACCAAGCGCATCCAGATGGGGCGGAATTTCCGGCCATGAAACTACCCTGATTGGAAATGGGGAGATCAGCAGTGTCATCCCTAACCCAAATGATCCAAATGTTGTTTACAACATTTCAGGGGGTGCCCCCATGGGCAGTGGAGCGCCATTTACAGTGAATAACCTGGCCACAGGTCAGAATGAGGTGCGTTCGGTGTGGCCATCGCCTTTATTCGGCCTTAACGGATACGACCTTAAATATAGATTTAATTGGGATTTGGCCTATTTCTTATCCCCTCATGACGGAAAGACGATTTACCTGGGTGGAAATGTAGTCTTTAAATCAACAGACGAAGGGCTGAACTGGGAGGTGATAAGTCCAGACCTCACTAATAATATCAAAGAGCGATTGAAGATCACCGGAACCCCTTGGCTATCGGAATACTTTGGCCAGGAGATCTATAGTACCATTAAGAGGATGGATGAATCGCCGGTTAAGCAAGGCGTTATCTGGACCGGTTCAGATGACGGCAAAATTTACATTACCAAAAATGGCGGTGGCAATTGGGAAGATATTACAATTACTGATCCAGCCCTACCTGAGTATTCTCAGGTCTATGAAATCGAGCCGTCACCACACGATGCGGCAACGGCGTACGTAGTCTTCTCAAACTTCAATACCTATGACGATTACAAGCCTTACCTATATAAAACAACTGATTATGGAAAATCCTGGACGAATCTGTCTGCAAACTTCCCACAGGACCAGATCACAAGAACCATTAGAGAGGACAAGGTTAGAAAAGGACTGCTGTTTGCTGGAACAGAATCAGGGGTGTATTACTCTTTGAACGATGGGCAGTCCTGGGAAAAGCTAAGAGCGAATTTACCATCGGTTCCTGTGGTAGATATGAAGATCAAAGATGTCGACCTCGTAATAGCTACCAATGGACGTGGCTTTTGGATCATGGATGACATTACACCACTCAGGGAAGCCGGCCAGGAGGTCAGTTCTAAATCGGTTCATCTATATCCCGTTTCAGACCATACCCGTTTTGGGTATAACTGGTGGATGGATTACTTCCCTGGCGGAGATCCGGGCATGAAAAAGAACTACTTCGTGCAAAACATGCGGCCAGGACTTACCTTTTATGAGCTTTCCTTTAAACAGGTTAATGGAGAACGCAAACGCAAGTTCTTGGATGCGGGTGATCCAAAACCACTGGGTCCGGTGTTTTATTTTAAACTAAATGAAGAACCAACGGATATAGCCATCGCTATTCTAGACAAGGACGGGAATGAGATAAGAAATTACAGTAAAGAAGAAATGACGCTTAACGCTGGTACTGGAGGTGATTTTAATACGGGTTTGAACAAATTTGTTTGGGACATGCGCATAAATGGTGTCAGTAGGGTACCTGGGAGACCAGCAACTACTGTTATTCCAATTGTACCACCTGGAAAATATACGGTTAAGCTAACCGTCGATGGGCAAAGCCAAACGCAGGATTTCAATGTTTTTATGAACCCTAAAGAATCCTACAACCAGCAACAAGCCGATGACAAGTTTGCGTTCTGGATGGAAATGTATAATGACGCTGAGGGAAGGACTCAAAAAGTGTTAAAAGCACAAGCTATAAAGAAGGAAGTGACTGAAAAAGCTGAAGCCTCAGGTAACAAAAAAGCAAAAGCTCAGGCAGAGGTGGTTGCAACCTTGGTGGATAGTTATGAAGGGGCTTATGTTTCAACAGGCCGCACCCTGGCAGAGGTGATCAACCTCCCAGCAACGATCCTTTTCAAAATGTCCTTTATGAGCGGCATTTTAGATCACTCCGAAGGTCCTGTAAGCGGTAGTATGAAAGCTGAGTTTAAAGAGCTTATTGAACAGGCCGATGCGGTTGATTCAAAATTTGAAGCGGATATCGAAAAAGAGACTAAGAAGTTTGAGAAACTGATGAAGTAATGCTAAATGGAAAAATAGGGACGCATCTTATACTTATGAAGAACCTATCACTTTTCCTGCTTCTTTTTCTTTTGGGCTCCAACATATACGCCCAGGACAATGATTCAAAGAGTGCTGACGAAATTGCAAAAGAACTCTCCAATCCTGTAGGTGCCTTGGCAAATTTCACCTTGCAAGGAACCTATACTCAATGGGATGGTGATCTTCAGGGTGCCAGTGATCAAAATACAAGTACCCTCGTCTTTATGCCTACCCTACCTTTTAAGTTATGGGGAGGAAACTTAAGTGTTCGGCCAAGCTTTCAGATTTCCGGAAGCCCAGTCCTTAATGAGCAAGGTGAGTGGGGCGACGAGAAGGGGTTCGGCAATATTGGCCTGATGTCACTTTGGGGCAAAAAGACCGAATCCGGATTACTCTGGGGCTTTGGACCCACTATGTTCTTTCCAACACGCAGCGATCCGGCACTAGGTTCTGATCAGTTTCAACTGGGTCCTGCGGCCCTGATAGGTTTGTTGCGTAGTTGGGGCGTAATCGGAGGTCTTTGGCAGCACTATTTCGGAATTGGAAGCCTGGAACAGGGTGAGGAAAGGGTGAACCTTGGCACTCTCCAGATCTTTTACTGGTTCTCCGTTGGTAAAGGTTGGCAAATAGGTGGAAGTCCATTGCAAAGTGCCAACTATGTCAATGGTCAGGATATTGACTTTTCCCTACCCCTCAACCTAGGCATTGCAAAAACCCTAGTCCTGGGCAAAATGCCTTTAAAATTTACTGTTCAGGGGCAATACTTTGTTACCCGTCCAGACTTGGTCGGTCCAAGTTGGGGGATTTTCTTTCAGATCGTCCCTGTGATAAAACTTCCTTGGTGACACCTAATGGTAATGTGGCAAATGAAGACTGTGATGGCCGTACCCCGTAACCAAGTTACTGGGATAACAATGTGTCAACACAACCGGTTTTTCCTTGCCTTTGTTTTGGTCATTTTAAACATTAGTCTTTATGGACAGGATTTCAACACCGATAAATGGGACAACCAGCTTTTTCTGGGGAACAAGGTGGCCACGGCAGCAGGGAACTGGAAGTTCTCCGGGGAATTGCAGGTTCGTCTAAAGGATGATTTCCAGGCCCTTGACCGCTGGTTTCTCGAAGGGGTAGCCACCTATTTTCTCTCGGAACACTGGGAGATCGTGCCGGATTACAGGTTCAGCGTCAAACCGGGAGAAGTGGAACACCGACCCGGTTTCGGGATCCTGCGAAAAGACCTGTTGGGAAAGGAGGACGACAAAAGGCACCAGCTGGTACACCAGGTGAAATGGCAGGCAGACATTGATGCCGATGCTTTTAACAACGGGCTTCGGTATGTTTTCTTCTACAACTATTTATTGAACGACAGGCTTATCCCTAATGCAGCGGCAGGGGCATTCTACCGCTGGTCGGAGGACTTTACAGGGATCCAGTTCTACCGGGTTGGTGCAGGGTTGTCC
>CALAZS010000049.1 GCA_937926265.1 uncultured Gammaproteobacteria bacterium | reverse complement strand
GACCAGGGTCCAAGCCAAATATGAATTGGATTCTCTGAAGTTCCTGCCATGTCAAGAGCAGCACGGTTTATTTTTTCAGCACTTTTATGGATTTTATTTTCAATATCACTGATAGCGAAATGCCCCATGAAAATTTGATTGGTACGCCAATTGGAATCAGTGGGTGGTTTTTCAGGGTCAATACTAACTCTGAAAATTGTAAGTTGATATCCAAATAACCTATTGAATTTATCTTCAAGATTACCAGTGAAATACCACCATTCTGTAGCATATTCTGGATGAGGGCCATGGTCTTCAGGGAACACAAATTCTCTGGGCTCAATGGCTCGGGCAAACCCTGGTTCAGGGTTACCGCCCATACCCTCACTAAGGGTGACTGACTGACGATTAGGAGAATTTTCCTCTATCTTCCCGCACGCGGTGAATATTGTTACAAAAATCGTTAAGAGTATGGTTCGCATAACAGCCTAGTCTTCACGCAGCATTGCTGCAGGATTCCGCCTGCTTGCCAACCAGGCAGGATAAATTGCTGCTGCCAGCGCAGCAAAACCACCTAAAAAAGTAGCGACAATTATTGGCTCCAAGCTAACCTGGAAAGGCATGCTCCATCCAAAAGCGCGATACTGAATAACATCCGTAAGCACCCATGACATTGCTATGCCGACTGGTACAGCCATAAACGCTGAAATTAATCCAAGCAGGATGGATTCAATCAAAATTAATTGACCAACCTGCAATTGTGTTAATCCAACGGCTCTTAAAATAGCAAACTCTTTTTTGCGCTCCAGTAAAATTGCCATAAGCGCACTGAAAATACCGATAAACGCGACGAAAATCGAAAGTAACCTCAGAACCTCAGTGATTTTAAAAGTCCGATCAAAGATTGTCAGTGATTCTTCTATAGCATCTTTTGAGTGGGTAATGATAATCTTATCTGGAACCTGGACTTTGTTAAACAGATGTTGTTCCAATGCTTCAGGAGATAATTTTTCAGAAAACAAAGCCACGGTATTAATGCGACTATCCTGCCAATGTTTTTGAAACTCATCAATTTGAATGAATAGCCTGCCATGTTCAGATGCAAAATCCCTAAATACACCTGCAACATTAAATGCTTTTTCTCCATTCAAAGTTAACAGGCTTAGCTTATCACCGATGCCTAATTTCAAACGGTATGCCAGTGGCTCGGAGATTATAATGTTTCCTTTTTCAAAAGCACTCCAGACCTCTAGTTTGTCAGACTCCATAAAATCAAAACCTTGTTTAGACAGTGAAGATAAACGCGCAGCTACAAGAAATCTCTTTTTATCTTCTATGGTAATTTTGAAGTTTCTGTAAAGGCTGTAATCATTGACAGTGTCCATGTTAATAACATCCTCGACAAAAGCTGCCGGAAGAAAAGCATTTTCTTCGAATCCATTCGAGGAAATATAAAGATCACCGGTTAGCAGGTCAGCAAGCCAGTCTTCGACTGTCATACGCATACTTTCGACCATAATTGCTATGCCAATACTGGTTGATAATGCCAACATTAAAGCTGCAGTTGCAGTTGCAAGCCGCGATATATGCCGATCCAAGTCTTTCACTGATATCTGCCAGATAAATTTTTTGGAAAAAATTGCCAACAATTTACTTAAACTGCTTAACAGCATAGGAATAATGAGAACAAAACCTATAACAATGACAAAAAGACCTACAAAACCGGTAATGACATCCCCTGGTAACAAGAACGCTATGATGAACCCTGATAAAACGAATACTATTCCACCTAGAGCGAGAAAAGGTATTTGGCGATGAATGGATTGCTCTAATGCTGCTCGTGATAGTGTTGTCAAAGGTTTGGTTCTTGAAGCCTGGATTGCAGGTATCCAGGCAGCAGTTAAGGTACCCGCTATCCCAAGAAGGCTCGCCTTGAGTAATGAGAAAGGATGAACACTGATCGCCTGTGCATTTATATCGTAATACAGTTCACTGATAGTAGTGGCAACAATTAAAGTGAGTTGCTGCCCAAGCAAGGTACCCAGAAAAATTCCAATCAGGCTACCTATTACACCCAAAAAAAATGCCTCAAACATAATCACAATATATATTTGTGCTGATGAGACACCAATTGAACGCAACCTTCCGAGCAGATTACGACGCTGGACAACGGAGAAACTGATTGCATTGTATATCAGGAAAATACCCACTAGCATGCCAAGCAGGCTCATCGCAGTGAGGTTTAATTCGAATGCCTCTGACAGACCCAAAACACTCTCTGTTTGTTGGCTGATATCTACTAGTTCTGCACCTTCTGGCAATAGTGACTCAATATCAGCGACAGCATCATTTTCAAGAATGACATCTATATAAGACAAATAATTTGCTTTACCTGAAACCCGCTGTGCAGTTGCGATATCAACCAGTAAAATGCTTTGGCTGTTGACAGTTTCGAGTGAACTTATCGCCTTGACTTCAAGGTCAAAGCTTTTTCCCAAATGCTTCACATGAATACGATCTGAAACATTTACATTAAGAAAGTCTGCTGCCGAACGGCTGATTACAACAGTATCCGGATCAGTCAACCATTGGTCTAACTCTGGCATATCATCAATGTTTCCAACAAGTGAGCGTCGAAAACCAATCTCGGCCAGAATATCCATACCGATTAAATGAAAGTGTTTATTCTTCCCTTCTATTTGTACCTTTGTATTAATTACCGGCGCAATGGGAGGCATACCCGGCTCTTTGTAAAGATTGGCATATAGCTCTTCATCAAGCTTATCCAGATCATTGATAATTCTATGGGTGGCGGTTCCAGTTATTTGTGCTGCAGAGTGTTTAAAGGAAGCCTTGGCAGCACTGTTGGCAATATCCACCGCAAGCACTAATGCCACGCCCATACTGATACCTACCAATGCCAGTAGTAACTGCCAGGGATGACGAAGAAAATAATTTAACCCGGACCGAAACAATAAAGAGGGTACTATTGCTCGCATTACCTAGCTGAGATGACCATGATGCAGCGTTAATACCCGGTCTGCTGAGTCAGCAACCTGGTTGCTGTGAGTAACAAGAAGCATCGAAATTCCATGTTGTCGCGCGAGGGAATTCAACAATTGAATAATTTGGTCACCTGTTTGCTCATCAAGATTGCCAGTCGGCTCATCTGCCAACAGTATAGAAGGACGATGAGCAATGGCCCGTGCTATTGCAACACGCTGTTGCTCCCCCCCCGAAAGCGTCTCAGGATACCGGTTCTGTGTTCCAGACAAGCCCACTTTATCCAGAAGCTCTGAAGTCAGATCAGAAATTTCATTATGAGGAGTAGCAATCAACTGTAAAGGTAATGCGATATTTTCAGCAATTTTTAAGGTTGGTATGAGATTAAAAAACTGAAAGACGAATCCAAGCTTATGGCGGCGCAACAAAGTTCTGCGTGTCTCATCAAGTGAACAAAGATTGACCTGATCAATTATAACCTGCCCCGAGTCAGGTGTATCGATACCACTTAACAAATTCAACAAGGTAGTCTTTCCACTACCGCTGGAACCGACTAAGGCAACCACTTCGCCTTCGGCAACATTCATCGACAAGTTATCGATGACAACCTGGTATCTATCTCCAGTAAGGTATTTTTTATGTAGTCCAGAAACTTCCAGCATGACCGCCATTCAGGGTTGATTATTTATATTCAAAATCTGTATTCTAGCTTGAAATCTATCAAAATTAGATTCAAGTTCGATATAAATAAGGTTTTTAATTAGAAAAGCCTTTTTGTAAGTTTTTTACTACATTTTAAGAGGAATTACTTACAACTAAACAATTTAGATCTTGTTTAGTTAATAACCCTCGATTTGTTATGTTTCTTATGATTTACCCATGATTAAGCTAAATTAAATTTCGGGTGGTCTATAAATCATTTGCTTCCTAATTAAATGGTTTATTTAAACAATAATTCCTCTCTCCAGTGGTCATAAAGTTACGACCACCGACTGCATCAATCTCAGTGCTAATTGCTGAGTTATCATGCAACGCTTGATGCTTTCGGATGGTCATCTAAAATATTATAACAATCTAATTTTCCTTTAAACTATTGTAAATGTATCAACTTCTATATCTAAGCACGGCTGTTAACTTAATGACCAATGATGAATTGGATTCATTATTGTCAGAAGCAAAAAAGAATAATCATGTAAATAATGTAACTGGCATGCTTGTTTATCATGACGGGTGTTTTATTCAAATACTCGAAGGTGAAAAGAATGAAATTAAATCACTTTTTAATAAAATAAGTCATGATCCAAGGCATAAAAGCATATATTTGATTGACGAAAGGGATATCGATAGCCGTTCTTTTGAAACTTGGGACATGGCTTTTAAGATACTTACAAAAAATGACTTGGTAAATTTCCCTTCTTTGAAACAAATGATAAATAATACCGAAAAAAACAAATTAGCTAAGCTTACTGATATTGAGGAAGCTTTTATCAGCATAAGTGTTAACTAAATCGATTTGATTCAGATCTTTAAAGCTAATTCAGAATTCCAATAAAAATACAGAGGAAAATAAAATTAATTAAATGAAACAATAATC
>CALAZS010000048.1 GCA_937926265.1 uncultured Gammaproteobacteria bacterium | reverse complement strand
GCAAACTGTTTGAGAAACCTCAAATCATTCTCAAAAAACAACCGCAAATCATTTACGCCATAACGCAACATGGCTAAACGCTCTACACCCATACCAAACGCATAACCACTGTATTTTTCACTATCAATGTTTACGTGCTTCATCACTTCCGGATGAATCATGCCGCAACCCAGAACTTCCAACCAGCCAGTCTGAGAACAAACCCGGCAGCCTTCGCCTTCACACATCACACATTCAATATCAACTTCGGCGGAAGGTTCAGTGAACGGAAAGTAAGATGGACGGAAACGGACTTTTAAATCTTTCTCAAAAAAGCCCTGCAGAAAATCATGAATAATGCCTTTCAGATCCGCAAAGGTAACCTGTTCATCAACCAGGAAACCTTCTACCTGGTGAAACATTGGTGTATGGGTTAAATCGGAATCACAACGGTAAACCCGGCCGGGAGCAATGACTTTAAGAGGGGGGGCCGCATTTTCCATGACACGAATCTGCACTGGCGAAGTATGGGTTCTCAGTAAAAGATGTTCATCAAAATAAAATGTGTCATGCATTGCCCTGGCAGGATGGTGCGCAGGAATATTCAGGGCTTCGAAGTTGTGATAATCGTCTTCAATTTCAGGCCCCTCAGCAACACTGAAACCGGCATTGGCAAACAGTTTTTCAATGCGTTCAATGGTTCGGGTAACCGGGTGAAGACCGCCAGACTCAGATGCACGACCCGGCAAAGTAACATCGACCGTTTCAGAAGCCAGCCTGGCATCCAGGGCGGCCTTTTCAAGATCCCCTTTTTTCGCTTCTATAGCCTGCTGTACTTGTTGCTTGGCCTGGTTGATTGCCTGCCCTGCCTGGGAGCGTTCTTCTTTCGGCAATTTACCCAGCTGCTTTAATTGTTCGGTAATCGCACCGGATTTACCTAAATAGGAAACACGTACCTCATCAAGGGCACGCAAATCTGCAGCATTATTGATTTTTTCCTGGGCCTGTTCCAGCAACGTATCCAGATCAATTGTCATGAATGTTCCTGTTTAAAAAAAGGGAAAGGTTAAATCCTTTCCCTTTTACTATTCAAATTCAATAGGCCAAATCCAATTGGCACAGGGTGGTGCCAACATTTTCAAAGTTGATAAACGATGAAAATGAAGGAACAGCAAAATCAAATTTTGCTGTTCCGCTGAATAATATAGCCAGGGATGGCTATTTATGAATCAATTGGAAAGAGCCGCTTTCGCCTGTTCAGCCAATGCTGCAAATGCATTTGCATCATGTACAGCCAGGTCAGCCAGCATTTTGCGATCAACTTCAACGTTGGCTTTGTTCAAACCATCCATCATTCGGCTGTATGAAATACCGTTCATACGGGCAGCGGCATTGATACGGGCAATCCACAAGGCGCGGAATTGACGTTTTTTCTGACGACGGTCACGGTAAGCATATTGACCGGCTTTGATAACAGCCTGTTTGGCAACCCGGTAGACCTTACTGCGGGCACCGTAATAACCTTTGGCTTCATCTAATACTTTTTTGTGTTTGGCATGAGCCGTTACACCACGTTTAACTCTTGGCATCGTTCTATCTCCTCTAACTCAACTTATGCGTAAGGCATCATGCGACGTGCAGATGCAACATCAGCTGCATGCAACATGGCATCGCTGCGTAACTGACGTTTACGCTTGGTGCTTTTCTTGGTCAGAATATGACGACGGTGAGCCTGGTTGCGCTTGAAACCACCAGCAGTTTTGGTAAACCGCTTGGCTGCGCCACGATTGGTTTTTATCTTTGGCATTTTCTTCTCCTGTATATTTACTACTGAGTTAAGACCAGCCCAGGCAATGCCTAGTAGCCCGGCTGGTACATTAAATTAAAGATTCTGATCAATTCATCCTGAATTGCCCGAATCACAAAAACAAAAAATTCGTTTTTTGTTTTTTTCCAAAATCATTAATCACGATTTTGTTGGCACATCCATGTGCCAAATTAAATAACTTTTACTTTTTCTTAGGTGCCAGAACCATCACCATCTGACGACCTTCCATCAAAGGCTGCTGTTCAACAGCACCGTATTCAGCAAGATCCGACTCCAGGCGCTTCAGCATTTCAAGACCAATTTCCCGGTGCGCATGTTCACGCCCTCTGAATCGCATGGTAATTTTGGTTTTATCACCACTTTCAAGAAATTTAATCAGGTTTTTCAACTTGATATTGTAATCGCCGATATCCGTACCGGGTCTGAATTTAATTTCTTTAACCTGAACCTGTTTCTGTTTCTTCTTGGCTAGCTGTTTCTGTTTCTTCTGATCAAACAAAAACTTTCCGTAATCCATGATCCGGCAAACCGGGGGTTCGGCCGTGGGTACGATCTCGACAAGATCGAGTTTTTCCAGGTTGGCTTTTTCCAGTGCCTCTTCTATGGTAACAATACCTACCTGTTCACCGTCTGAGCCAATTAATCTTACCTCTGTTACCGTAATATCATCATTAACGCGATTACGTTTATTTCCTTTAGAAATCTCAGATTCCTCCAAAAAAAATTAAAAGCCTGCCCGACCCCGTGAATGAACTCGATCATCAAGGGCCAACCAAGCTTGTCGAATACAGCTACTATTGATGTGCCGCAACCTGATCCTGAACGAGTTGGATAAAGTCTTCAACCGGCATCACACCCATGTCTTCACCACCACGGGTTCTGACAGCAACTGCGCCATTTTCAGCTTCCCTATCACCAATTACCACCAGGTAGGGAATCTTCTGCAAAGTGTGCTCGCGGATTTTAAAGCCGATTTTCTCGTTTCTCAAGTCTAAATCTGCCCGTAAACCATTATTTTGCAAAGATTTCACCACATTTTTCACAGAATCGGCCTGTTTGTCAGTGATATTCATCACCATCACCTGAACCGGCGACAACCAAAGCGGCATCGCACCAGCGTAATGTTCGATCAAAATACCGATAAATCTTTCCAGCGAACCCAGAATCGCCCGGTGCAACATCACCGGCGTGTGTTTGCTGTTATCTTCGGCAATATAGTGGGCATCCAGGCGTTCCGGCATGGAGAAATCCAGCTGAATCGTACCAAGCTGCCAGACACGGTTGAGGCAATCCTTTAAGGAATATTCGATTTTAGGACCATAAAATGCGCCCTCACCCGGCTGCAGTTCAAATTCCAGCCCTTGGGAATTGAGGGCATCTTCCAGCGCTTTTTCCGCCTTATCCCAGGTTTCGTCCGAACCCACGCGTTTTTCCGGGCGGGTTGACAATTTGATGATGACTTCTTCAAAACCAAAATCCTTGTAGACCTCGAACAGCAGGTCATTAAAGGCAATCACTTCGGAAAGAATCTGGTCTTCGGTACAGAAGATGTGCGCATCATCCTGCACAAAGTTACGTACACGCATCAAACCATGCAGAGTGCCTGAAGGCTCGTTTCTGTGGCACGAGCCAAATTCAGCCAGACGCAGCGGTAAATCACGGTAACTTTTCAGTCCATGGTTGTAGATTTGAATATGTGCCGGGCAATTCATCGGCTTGATGGCATAGGTTCTGTCTTCTGTTTCAGTCACAAAAATATCGTCTCGAAACTTGTCCCAGTGACCGGATTTCTCCCAAAGGGTTTTGTCTATAACCTGCGGAGTATGGACTTCCTGGTAACCGTGGTGTTTCAACTTATTGCGAATGTAGTCCTGCACAGCAAGATAGATAGACCAGCCTTTTTCATGCCAGAACACCATGCCCGGTGCTTCTTCCTGGCTATGAAACAAATCAAGCGTTTTACCAATTTTACGATGGTCACGCTTTTCAGCTTCTTCCAGCCTGTGCAGGTATTCTTTTAGCTCTTTCTTGTTACGCCAGGCCGTGCCATAGATACGCTGTAGCATTTCATTGTTGGAATCACCGCGCCAGTAGGCACCCGCCAGTTTCATCAGTTTGAACGCTTTGGGCAATTTGCCGGTACTGGGTAAATGCGGTCCACGACATACATCAAACCATTCACCCTGGCGGTAAACAGAAACCTCTTCACCTTCGGGAATAATGTCTTCAATGATCTGAACTTTGTATTCTTCGTTGATGCCGCCAAACGTTTTCTTGGCTTCATCACGATCCCAGACTTCACGTTCAATCGGTAAATTGCGACCAACGATTTCACGCATGCGGTCTTCGATTTTCTGCAGATCCGCCGGGGTGAATTTTTCTTCACGGGCAAAGTCGTAGTAAAAACCATCTTCAATCGCAGGACCAATGGTTACCTGGGTACCGGGATAGAGCTCCTGCACTGCCTGGGCCATCACATGGGCAGCATCATGACGAATCAATTCAAGTGCTTCTTCAGATTTATCGGTGACGATTGCAAGCTCAGCATCATTTTCAAGCACAAATGAAGCATCTTTGATTTCGCCGTCAACCATGCCGGCCAATGTAGCCTTGGCAAGACCGGGGCCGATATCAGTGGCCACGTCCATGATTGAAACAGGGTTGGGAAAATCGCGTTGAGAACCGTCAGGCAGGGTAATTACTGGCATTTACTTCATCCTTCGACCTTTTTGGCCGTCAGTGGTGACCCTTACGAGAGGTCACGTGAAAA
>CALAZS010000047.1 GCA_937926265.1 uncultured Gammaproteobacteria bacterium | reverse complement strand
TTATACGTATAGGTGCCCAGCTTCTTGAAATAAGTAGCGGCAAACAAATATGGGGGGAACGCTATGATGGCAATATTGATGAAATTTTTACATTACAAGATCAAGTATTAAAGAAAATCGTTGCTGTTCTAGAGGTAAAACTTACCGATAAGGAAGAAGTAAACCTTACCCGACGTTTCACCAATAGCGTAGAAGCCTATGACTTTTTCCTAAAGGCCAGAAGAGAATTTGATAGAGTTAGTTTTGCTGGCAATCAAGCTTCAAAAGCATTGTTTGACCAAGCAATTGAAGCCGATCCCAATTTTGCAGATGCTTATGCATATTACGCATGGTCCTATGCTCGCGACTACTTCTTTGAATGGGTTTCTGATCCTGAGTCTGCGTTAAAAAAATCAAACGATCTAATACAAAAGGCTATTGAAAAGAATTCACGTAGCAATGCGGTAAATATGATTTACGGGCTTATCATGGTATATCAGGGAAAACACACTGAAGCCGTTGCAGCAGTCGAAAAAGCAATTGTACTCAATCCAAACCATGCAGACAGTCATGCAATGTTAGCCTTTATTCTCAACTATGCCGGGATGCCAGAAAAAAGTGCTGAAGTTATCAAAACAGCGATTAACTTAAACCCTCTTCATTCTTATTTATATATTAATGTTCTTGGTCAAAGTCAGTTTTTGAGAAATCGATATGAAGAAGCTGTAAAATCCTTTTCTGAATCTACCCTGAGAAATCCCGAGGACAACCAGATTCGTCTTTGGCTGGCCGCCAGTTATGCCCTCATGGGTAATATTGAAGACGCAGAGTGGCAAGTAATAGAAACACTATCACAGAGACCTGAATATACAATTAAGGACTTGAGTGAACGCATACCTTTTAAAAACCCAGATCACCTTGAATTATTATCTTTAGGCTTAAAAAGAGCAGGCCTTCCGGAAAACAGCCCTGATATATAATAAAAACAGCGAACAATAATCCAGACTCTAAATGTATTGAATGAAAAAATCAGAAAATCCTTAAAGTCAGATGAACCAACATAAACAACCACCTGTCTTTGATTTCCATCATGGAAAAATAATGATTTTCAACTGGTCCAATGAAGCTGACTGGCCAGTTCTGTATGTCACATCAAACGTATCCAAACTATTAGGCTATTCATCCGAAAAGTTTTACTCAGGGGAGCTTAAATATTCCAGGCTTATTCATCCGAATGACCTCGACAAAGTCACCCGGGAAATTGAAAATGCCATCAAAAATGGCCTGGATGAATTTACTCATAGCAACTATCGAGTCTTACACAGTGAAGGACACTACCTGTATGTTTATGACCATACAAAAATCCTTCGCAATGAAAACCGGGAAGTCACCGGCTTTCAGGGTTTTGTTGTAGACAACAGCGATGTGCTTATTCAAAAAGAACGTTTTGAACTGGTACTGGAAGGAACCAACCTGGGCCTATGGGACTGGAATCCTCAAAACAATGATGTGGTCTTTGATAAAAGATGGGCAAATATGCTCGGCTATGAACTCTCTGAAATTAAGTTTGACCTTTCGACCTGGGAATCCAAAGTTCATCCTGATGATATTGATGCCTGCTTTAATGACATTAAAGCGCACATGGAAGGCAAAACTGATTTTTATGAAAACATTCACCGGATGAAACACAAGGATGGCCATTGGTTGTATATCCTGGACAGAGGAAAAGTTGTCGAACGCGATGTCGAGGGTAACCCTATTCGCTTTACCGGCACGCACACAGATGTTACCGCTATTAAGGAAACTGAATTAAACCTGCTGAAAACCAAAGTGGCTGCCGAAGCAGCCAGCCAGGCAAAAAGTGATTTCCTGGCCAACATGAGTCATGAAATCCGTACGCCAATGAATGCCATCATTGGTATGTCCAATTTACTGCTGGATGATGAACTTGGGCATGCACAATATTCAAAGGCGCTGGCCATCAAAAGCAGTGCAGATTACCTGCTAAGAATCATCAATGACATTCTTGACCTTTCGAAAATTGAAGCCGGCAAGCTTTCATTTGAAGCCATAGATTTTGAACTGGGTGAACTTTTAACTGAGTGTGGCAATAACCTCGGTTTTCGTGCCCAGGAAAAAGGCCTGGAAATCGTCTGTCCCGCAGAAGCAATTTTTAACCGCTGGTACACTTCTGATCCCGGAAGAATAAGACAGGTTTTAACCAATCTGGTGGGCAATGCCATCAAGTTTACCGATGAGGGTGAAATTGCCGTTTCCATAACGTTAACCCCCCAACCTGATAACCATGAACTGATTCGCTTTGAGATTAAAGATACAGGCATTGGTATAGCATCTGAGAAACTTGCCACCCTGTTTAGCCGCTTTGAACAAGCCGACACCTCAACCTCGCGAAAATTTGGAGGAACAGGCCTTGGTCTTGCCATTTCGAAAGAACTGGTGGAAATGATGGGTGGTGAAATCGGTGCTGAAAGCCAGTTGGGTTCCGGATCAACTTTCTGGTTCACGCTTAACCTGCCCAAAGCTGAACATAAAGAAAAAATTTCCGAACACCTTGCCGATCTCAAGACACAAAAAATTCTTGTCGTGGATGACAACCAAACCAACCGTTATTACCTTCAGCAATTATTTGATACATGGAATGTTGATCACCAGGAAGTTGAAAGTGGAGAACAAGCCATCAAGGCTTTGGAAATTGCTGATAAATCTGATGCTCCTTTTACCATTGCCATCATCGATATGCTCATGAAGCAAATGGATGGTGCTCAACTGTTAAGTAAAATCCTGGAGAACGAACATTTTAAAAACCTTGTAACCATTCTGCTGACATCCCAGTCACAACGTGGTGATGCACAGAAAGCCAGGGATATGGGGTTTGATGCTTACCTGGCAAAACCCGTCAATCCTTCAACGCTATATCATGTGTTACTTGAAACGATTGGATCAACGCCACAACCAGACACTCAAATCATTACCCGTTATTCATCCCGTCAATCTTTATCATTTAATGCCAGGGTACTCTTAGCTGAAGACAATCAAGCCAATCAACTGGTAGCGAAAAGCATGCTGGAAAAGCTTGGGTTAACTGTTGACCTTGCATCAGATGGCAAAGAAGCCCTGGCACATCTTGCAAAACATGACTATCAACTGGTCTTCATGGATTGCCAAATGCCTGAAATGGATGGTTACGAAGCGACTGCAGCCATTCGCGATCAATCAGTGGAAACCAGGAATCCCAATATTCCGATTATCGCCTTGACCGCCAGCGCCCTGAGAGGTGACCGGGAAAAATCACTGCAGGCCGGAATGAACGATCATATGACAAAGCCTATTGATACGGTCAGGCTGAAAATGGCTTTAATGGAATGGCTACCGGTTAAATACCATTCAAACGAGGAATCTGCAGCAGACCGTCGCGATACAGATGATTCAGCCGACAGCGATATTTTTGATGTTAATAAATTATCTGAAAATCTTTCCGATGATATAGAAGTTATGCAGCTGGTTTTACAGTCATTCATTGAAGACCTGCCAAATTATCTTCAGGCAATTGAACAGGCATTAGCAGAAAATGATTGGGACTCAGTCAGGAAATTTTCTCATAAAATAAAAGGTGCTGCTGCCAATGTTCAGGCAAGAAAATTATCCGGCTTGGCTCATGACCTGGAAAATATGGCTGCAAATAAAAAACTTGAAGGAATTATTGAAAAATCAACTGATTTGCAACACCATAGTGGTGAAATAATTCAAATTATCAGCAATAAGATTAAGGATTTATCTTGATATGCCTAAAATACTTCTGGTTGATGATGATAAAACCACGCTGTTAGTACTTAAAAGCATGTTAGAGAAAGGTGGTCATGAAGTCGTAACAGCTACAGATGGTATCTTTGTCGAGGAATTAATCCAGTCCAACTCGCCTGACCTTGTAATCACCGATATTGTCATGGAAGAAAAGGAAGGTGTGGAAACAGTACTTGAGATCAAACAAAAACATCCCGACCTGCCTATAGTGGTTATGTCATCGCACAGTGATTACCTTGATATGATGAAAGGCCTGGAAATTCAACATACAATTGCCAAGCCCGTCGATAAGGACACTCTGTTGCTGACAGTCAACAGCCTGTTTTAAAACTCCAGGCTACCATCAGATTCAGACAGCGCAGTCTCAATCTGGATCATCGCATTCATTTTCATCACCAGCCCCTCCACTTCTGACAGGCCTTCTATTTTATCCAGCACCTTATCCTTGATGGCGTATTGCACATTGATATTCAGTCTGCCAGTTTCCTCATCATAAACCGGCTCAACATCAACATTACCACCGGATGCGACAAAAGCGCTCAATACTTTCTGCAAATGCTCACCCGGTTTCATCTTGATGAATGCAGAATAAATTTCAGAAAATTCATTAATGGTCAGATCGTACTTGTACCTTAAGTCCGTGCTTTGATCATCATTGAGCGTGGCATTAATGGTATGTTCCCTGTCTTTGTATTTTTTACCGAGTTCCTGTTCCATGTTATCCAGGTAGTGCTGACCAATTTCTACGATAAGTGGTTCATGTTTTTCCAACAATGTTTCAGGCATTTTTATTACTCGAATTAAGGTTAATGATCGATTTAAGATTTACCAGTAAACGACATTCTAAATCTTTACAGGTTCAATGCAGCATTATAACAAACGATTTGAAATTACTTAAAACTTCGTGTCTTCCACCAGCAACCAGTCAATTCCTAATGACCGGTTATTACCGAGCTGAATTCCCTTTTCAGAATTATTCAGTTTGAAACAGGTTTCAAGGTTTCTGACCGGCACCGTAATGCACAACTCGTTACTGGTTAGTTGCCAACTACCCTTGCTCTCCAGTCTTTGCGTTTTATTGGTTTGAAGATTAACCAATACAATGTTGGCTTTTTTATTCTTTAATAATTTAACAGCAATACCGGCGTTCTGGCTGTTATCAGTACCGACGAGCCATTTACCTGATAGATCCGGTAATGCAGCCTGTTGTTTATGCATGCTTTCAGAATCATCATTGGCAAAATAAAAACCGGCCAATGCAATAATCAGAAACGACACAATTAATGCTGGAGCTTTATACCTGGAAAAGATCCTTATAAAAGAATCAA
>CALAZS010000046.1 GCA_937926265.1 uncultured Gammaproteobacteria bacterium | reverse complement strand
AATGAAATCGGTGTTGACCGCTGGGTTCTTGCGGGTACCGATTATGTCTATCCACGTACCACCAACAAGATTCTTGAAGCCTACCTGAAAGCCAAAGGTGTTGATGAAAAAGATATTATGATCAATTACACGCCTTTCGGTCATTCTGACTGGCAGTCAATTGTTTCTGATATCAAGAAGTTCGGTTCTGCCGGTAAGAAAACTGCAGTGGTCTCAACAATCAATGGTGATGCCAATGTGCCTTTCTATAAGGAGCTAGGTAACCAGGGGATTTCAGCGCAGGATATCCCGGTCGTTGCATTTTCTGTCGGTGAAGAAGAGCTGTCTGGTATTGATACCAAACCTCTTGTTGGTCACCTGGCCGCATGGAACTACTTCATGAGTGTTGATGCTGAGGCAAACGATTCTTTCATTGAAGCCTGGCAGAAATTTATCAAGAGTGAAGAACGTGTCACCAACGACCCAATGGAAGCTCACTACATCGGTTTCAACATGTGGGTTGAAGCGGTTAAGAAAGCAGGCACCACGGATCCTGCTGCTGTACAGGAAGCCATTGTGGGTGTAGCCGTGCCTAACCTGACTGGCGGTTATTCTGCCATGATGCCAAATCATCATGTTACCAAACCGGTTCTAATTGGTGAGATTCAGGATGATGGCCAGTTTGATGTTGTCTGGAAAACTTCAGGTCTGGTTGCCGGTGATGCCTGGTCAGATTACCTCGAAGGTTCGAAAGACATTATTTCTGACTGGAGAGCACCACTGTCTTGCGGTAACTACAATGTCAAGACTGCCAAGTGTTCTGGCCAAAATTTCTAAACAACTTCTAAAGAAATTTTAATTTGGACTAAATATCTTTTCCCTCCTGCTTTTTTGGGAGGGAGAAGATGTTCCTCAACTTATATCAAATGCGGTTTTGAATACTCAAAAGACAGTATTTGATAAAGGTTATATCAAATCGGCAATTCACGGCTTCTCAATGAATATAAAAATATTTTTTCTCATCTCGTTAATACTGGCAGTCATGCCAGTGCATGCAGCAAAAATTGACACAGGCAATGCTGCTTATGACGCAGTTTTCGAAACACTTTATAGCGGTTCCTTTGATGAGAAGGAGAAGGCTCTTAATGATTTGATGCAGACGGATATCAAGGACAAGAAAAAAATCCTTGAAGGAATTGTTAACAAGACCCTCATGGTGCATAAAAAATCCAAGAAAGTTGTTTGGGTTGAAAAGCAGGGAAGCAAATTTCAAATGAATGATGCTTTTAGTGGAGAAGATCTTGGCGTTGATAAAAAACGTAAGTTTAAGAAGTTCTCTATTAACAACAGTTTGCGCAGTCATGTCAGTGCGTTGATATCGACCATGGATCTTGACTCAGAAGATGTCGGTATGCGTCTTGCGGCAGTCAATGCAATGTTGGCAAACCCTGAACCTGAACATGCAGCTTTATTGAAAAGCCGTCTTGAGAAAGAACCTGACAATGATGTCAAGACTGCCATGCAGCTTGGTATTTCGCTCGCCAATCTTGGTCATGAAAGCAGCGAAATACGCATGATGGCAATTAAAAATGTAGCCGACAGTCTTGAGCCGGCTGTTCGAAATTCGCTTCTCAAGATTGCTGAAAATGACCCGGACAAACTGGTTAAGCAGGCAGCGCAGAAAGTGGTTAATGCCCAGGAAGAACGTGTAAAACTTTTTGGGTATATCGAAACGCTGTTTTTTGGACTTAGCCTGGGTTCGGTTCTGGTCCTCGCTGCTATTGGTCTGGCAATTACTTTTGGTGTTATGGGTGTGATCAATATGGCACATGGTGAGTTAATCATGCTGGGTGCCTATACAACCTACCTGCTGCAACTGGCAATGCCGGAATCGGTTGGCCTGGCACTGGTGCTTTCAATTCCGGCGGCTTTTATTGTTTCAGGCCTGGTCGGTATAGGTATTGAGCGCAGTGTGATTCGCTTCTTATACGGCAGACCACTTGAAACGCTGCTAGCCACCTTCGGTATCAGCCTGATTCTGCAGCAGGTGGTTAGAACAGTCATTTCTCCTCAAAACGTGCCGGTAGCCAATCCTGAATGGATGAGTGGTTTTTTCCAGGTTAACAGTGTTTTGAGCATAACCTACAATCGTTTGTACATTATCTTTTTCTGTCTTGTCGTGTTCGCGCTATTGTTTTTCATTCTCAAGAAAACCCGCCTGGGTCTTGAGGTTCGTGCGGTTTCTCAAAACAGGGCTATGGCAAGAGCCATGGGTATACGTTCTTCAAGAGTTGATGCCATGACGTTTGGTCTTGGCTCTGGTATCGCAGGAGTTGCCGGTGTTGCGCTTTCCCAGTTGACCAATGTTGGCCCAAACCTTGGTCAGGCTTATATTGTTGACAGTTTCATGGTGGTTGTTTTCGGAGGAGTAGGTAACCTTTGGGGTACTTTGATTGGCGGTATGAGCCTGGGCGTCGTCAACAAGTTCATGGAGCCATGGACTGGTGCGGTATTGGCCAAGATTCTGGTGCTGGTGTTTATTATTCTGTTTATCCAGAAACGACCTCGCGGCCTGTTCCCGCAAAAAGGTCGTGCAGCGGAGGGTTAAGCAATGATTCTTCGCGTACTGAAAAACGACCTGGGCGGAAAAATATTTTTACTTGTATTGATGACAGTATTAATTGCAGTGCCACTTCTAAACCAGCTGCCGAGTGAAAGTCCATTTCATATTTCTATTTATACCGTAACCCTCCTGGGTAAGTATCTTACCTATGCATTACTGGCTGTGGCGGTCGACCTGGTCTGGGGTTACCTGGGAATTCTCAGTTTGGGACATGCGGCGTTTTTTGCCCTGGGTGGTTATGCGATGGGAATGTACCTGATGCGCCAGATAGGAGACCGAGGTGTTTACGGTAATCCCGAGCTGCCGGATTTCATGGTATTCCTGAACTGGCAGGAACTGCCCTGGTTCTGGCAAGGCTTTGATAACTTTGGCTTTGCCATGCTGATGGTGATGGTGGTGCCCGGATTGCTGGCGTTTGTATTTGGCTGGTTTGCGTTCCGTTCAAGAGTTACCGGTGTGTACCTTTCCATTATTACCCAGGCACTCACATACGCGTTGATGCTGGCATTCTTCCGCAATGAAATGGGCTTTGGTGGCAATAACGGACTGACAGATTTTAAAGATATACTGGGTTTCAGTTTACAGGCCGACAGTACACGTTTAGGGCTGTTTGTTATTTCGGGTGTTGTCCTGGCACTGGGTTACCTGTCCTGCAGAGCCCTGGTTAAATCAAGGTTGGGCAAAGTTGCGGTTGCAATTCGGGATGCGGAAGACCGTACACGCTTCATTGGTTATAAGGTTGAACATGTCAAACTGGCAATATTTACTTTTTCGGCGGTGCTGGCCGGTATTGCCGGGGCTTTGTATGTGCCGCAGGTAGGAATAATTAACCCCGGAGAATTTCAGCCATTGAATTCGATCGAGGTCGTTGTCTGGGTTGCCATGGGTGGTCGTGCAACGCTCTATGGGGCAGTCATTGGGGCAGTAGGCGTTAACTATGCAAAAACATGGTTCACTGCGGCATTTCCGGAAATCTGGCTGTTTGCTTTAGGTGGTCTTTTTGTGCTGGTGACATTGTTAATGCCAAAAGGAATTGCCGGACTCTTTTCCAGAAAGAAAGGAGGTGAGTCATGAGTGATCTGTTGCAAAAAGACCGGGTTTACGATTTTCTGGTACCCAAGGTTGTTGATGACCTGGATTTATCGCATGGCACGGTGCTTTACATGGAAGGTGTGTCTGTCAGTTTTGATGGATTCAAGGCTATCAATGATCTTAACTTTTACGTAGATAGTGGCGAACTTCGTTGCGTAATTGGCCCTAACGGTGCTGGCAAAACTACCATGATGGATATCATTACCGGTAAGACACGACCGGACCAGGGAGCTGTCTGGTTTGGTCGGCGCATGAACCTGCTGCGTATGTCGGAACCGGAAATCGCCCAGGCTGGTATAGGTCGCAAGTTCCAAAAGCCAACTGTTTTTGAATATCACACAGTGTTTGAAAACCTTGAAATGTCGATGGCCGGGCCTAAAGGCGTTTGGCCAACATTGGTTGCCAGGTTGAATACCGAGCAGCACGATCGCATAGAACAGGTGGCGGAAACTATTGGCTTAACTGAGCATATGAATCGCAGTGCGGGTCTGCTTTCTCATGGTCAGAAACAATGGCTTGAAATTGGTATGTTGTTGATGCAAAACCCTCTAATGTTACTGGTGGATGAGCCGGCCGCCGGTATGACGCATCAGGAAATGGATCGTACAGTCGAATTATTAACCAGTCTGGCCGGCCAACATTCTGTCGTTGTTGTTGAGCATGACATGGACTTTGTTCGGGCATTAAATTCAAGAGTGACAGTACTGCATCAGGGTACCGTGTTAGCTGAAGGCAATATGGACCAGGTTCAAAATGACCCTCGGGTGATTGAAGTGTATTTGGGAGAGTAGCCATGTTAACAATTGAACAGCTTAATCAGTTTTATGGTCAATCTCATACTTTGTGGGACCTGGATCTGAACGTGCCAACCGGTGAATGTACCGTGTTGATGGGGCGTAATGGTGTTGGCAAGACCACTTTACTGCAATGTATTATGGGGTTGCTGCCAGGTAAATCAGGTAAGATCAATTACCAGGGAGAAAACATATTAGGAACGATAGCTGAAAAGCGTGCCTCACTGGGAATTGGCTATGTTCCACAGGGGAGGCAGATATTTCCTTTAATGACAGTCGAAGAAAACCTGCAGACTGGTTTGCCAGCGCGAAAAGACAAAAGTAAATCCATCCCTGATTTTATTTATGAATTATTTCCAGTGCTCAAGGAAATGCTCGGTCGCCGTGGTGGTGACCTGTCCGGTGGTCAGCAGCAGCAGCTGGCCATCGGCAGGGCTTTGGTCACTGATCCTGAGTTGCTGATTCTTGATGAGCCAACAGAAGGTATTCAACCAAATATTGTTGCCGAGATTGGTGACATTATTACCAGACTCAACAAGGAAATCGGCTTAACGGTCTTGCTGGTAGAACAGAAGCTTCCTTTTGCCCGTCGTGTGGGTGATCATTTCTGTATACTTGACCGTGGGCGGTCCGTTGCGGCTGGTGCCATGCCTGATTTGAATGATGAATTGATCCAGCAGTATTTGACAGTATAAATTACAGCTGCTCTGAATAAAGGATAAGAGGAAAAGATAAAATGAAAAAAAATACCCCAGCTATTAATTTATTATTTACAGCACTGTTTTCAGGTTTGTTTTCAGGCAACATCTTTGCTCATGTCAGTCATGCAAACCCGGTGCAACATAGTGGTGAACATTTGTTGTTGGCAGCTTTATTAATTCCAGTGGCATGGTTGATCGCCCGCAAGGTTTTCAAATAAGTTCTAAAAGCAGATATGGCTGCGGTAAATACTGCGTTGACTGATACTGCATATGAAGGCTGGTATGCCCAGCTGGAACTTGGGTTTCAGAAAAAGGCAGCCAAAACAGTATTAAGTAAACGTCGCAGACAAGGCCCATTGGCTGTTCAGCGAGCCTTTTATCCTGAAGATGATGTTTGCCATGTTTATCTCCTGCATCCTCCCGGTGGTGTGGTTGGTGGTGATCAGCTTGATATCAGAATTGATCTAGATTCAGGGTCTCATGCCTTGCTCACTACACCAGGAGCTACCAAGTTTTATTTAAGTGCAGGAGAAACTGCAATACAGCATCAGGTTTTAAATGTTGCCGATAATGCAATACTTGAATGGTTGCCCCAGGAAAATATTCTGTTTCCAGGTGCTATTGTCAAAAGTAAACTAAGGCTAAATTTAGAGGGTAGTGCCAGGGCTGCAATTTGGGAGATACAGTGCCTGGGAAGACCGGTGATTAATGAAATTTTTAATTCAGGTTCTCTGGATACTCACTGGCAGATTTATCGTGATAACAAACCATTGCTAATTGAAAGATTACGTGTTGATAAGCATACGTTAAAAATTCTTTCACAGTTAAATGGTTTCCCTGTTACTGGCACTTTTATTATTTCCAATGCTGACAATCAATCGCTTGAAGCATTGCGGCAGCATTATTATTCAAGTGATACTGGAACACTGGCATTAACATTGATAGAAGATTTACTGATCGTACGTTATCTTGGCAGTTCAACAGAACAGGCCAGGCGCTGGTTTTCTGATATCTGGTCAAAGTTGCGTATGTCATGCCTTGGAACAAAAGCTGTAGTGCCAAGGATCTGGAATACTTGAAAATATACTAACTGTATCGGGATAGAGGTATGGAGCTTACACCAAGAGAAAAAGACAAGTTGCTTTTATTTACAGCGGGCCTGTTAGCCGAGCGTCGCAAGGCCAGGGGATTGAAGCTGAATTATCCTGAAGCTATGGCCCTTATCAGTTGTGAGATCCTGGAAGGTGCGCGGGATGGTAAAACCGTGGCCGAACTGATGGATCATGGTCGAACTATTCTTGGTGTGAATGATGTCATGGAGGGTGTTGCCGAGATGATTCATGAAGTTCAGGTTGAGGCAACTTTTCCGGATGGAACAAAGTTGGTCACAGTTCATGACCCAATTGTGTAACAGTTAAAACAAATCACTTTACAGGACCGCTGTGGATACATCCTTGTACGCTCTGACCAAAACATCCATGTTTTGGACAGCCCTGAAAAGTGACATGGTTCTAACTAGCAAAAATATCTTCCGAAATTATAGGGTGGAAAAAAAATGATTCCTGGAGAAATAATCGCTGCCGAAGGCGAAATTGAACTTAACCAAGGTCGTGACACCATAACGCTAATTGTCGCAAACACAGGCGACCGCCCAATACAGGTCGGTTCTCATTACCACTTTTTTGAAACAAACAGTGCTTTGGATTTTGATCGTGACAGTGCAAAAGGTTTTCGTTTGAATATTCCTGCAGGAACGGCCGTTCGTTTTGAACCGGGTCAGAGTCGCGAGGTGGAACTGGTCGCTTATGCAGGTGATCGACAGGTTTACGGTTTTAACGCCAAAATTATGGGAGAGCTCGACTAATGGCAACAATCAGCAGACAGGCTTATGCCGAAATGTACGGTCCTACGACTGGTGACCGGGTCAGGCTTGCCGATACTGAGCTGTTTATCCAGGTTGAAGAAGATCGCACCGTCTACGGCGATGAAGTTAAATTTGGTGGTGGTAAGGTCATTCGGGATGGCATGGGTCAAAGCCAGCGGCTTTCATCGGAAGTGGTTGACGTTGTAATAACCAATGCGTTGATTCTCGACTGGTGGGGCATTATAAAGGCTGATATCGGGATCAAAAATGGTCGTATTACTGGCATCGGTAAAGCAGGTAATCCTGATGTGCAACCAGGTGTTGATATTGTGGTGGGGCCGGGTACCGAAGCAATTGCAGGTGAAGGACAGATACTGACTGCCGGTGGTATAGACTCACATATTCATTTTATCTGCCCCCAACAGGTGGATGATGCACTTATGTCAGGTGTAACAACCATGCTTGGTGGTGGAACCGGTCCGGCAACAGGAACCAACGCAACAACCTGTACGCCCGGTCCATGGAATATACACCGCATGCTGGAAGCAGCTGATGAGCTGCCAATGAATCTTGGCTTCCTTGGCAAAGGTAATGCATCAAAGACTGAGCCGTTAAATGAGCAGGTAAAAGCTGGAGCTATTGGCCTGAAGCTTCATGAGGACTGGGGTACCACGCCTGCGGCCATTGATACTTGTTTAACTGTTGCCGAAGAAACTGACACGCAGGTTGCAATCCACACAGACACGCTAAATGAATCCGGTTTTGTTGAAGATACTCTGGCGGCAATGAAAGGTCGTACGATTCATACTTATCATACAGAAGGTGCCGGTGGCGGACATGCTCCGGATATTATCAAGGCAGCAGGTTTTGATAACGTACTGCCATCTTCAACTAATCCTACAAGGCCTTATACCGTTAACACGGTTGATGAGCATCTCGACATGTTGATGGTCTGTCATCATCTTAGTCCTTCGATAGCAGAAGACGTCGCTTTTGCCGAGTCACGTATTCGCCGTGAAACCATTGCCGCTGAAGATATACTGCATGATCTTGGAGCATTTTCAATGATTGCGTCTGATTCCCAGGCAATGGGGCGTGTTGGCGAAGTGATTACGCGAACCTGGCAAACCGCTCACAAAATGAAAGTTCAGCGTGGCGCACTTGAAGGTGATAGTGGTGAAGCAGATAACAACCGGGCCAAACGTTACGTTGCCAAATATACGATTAACCCTGCTATTACTCATGGCATGGCACACGAAATTGGATCAGTCGAAGCAGGCAAGCTTGCCGACCTGGTATTATGGAAACCTGCATTTTTTGGCACCAAACCCAGCCTGATAATCAAAGGTGGTATGATTGCGGCTCCACCAATGGGCGAACCAAATGCCTCTATACCAACTCCTCAGCCGGTACATTATCGCCCCATGTTCGGCGCCTTTGGCAAGGCTCAAAATGCTACAAGTATGACTTTTATGTCGCAGGCTGCGATAGCCGCGGGGGTGCAGGATCTGCTAGGTCTTAAATCCATGATTGGTGAAGTGAAACAGTGTCGTAACGTCAAAAAGAAGGACATGGTATTGAATAACTGGCAGCCGGTTATTGAAGTGGATTCACAGACTTACCAGGTACGTGCTGATGGTGAGCTATTAACCTGTGAGCCGGCGGAAGTATTACCTATGGCTCAACGCTATTTCCTTTTTTGAAACCTGTTTGGGTTTTTGGCAGTAGTCAGTGTTTTAATTCAAAAGTGTATGCAGCAGGGAAGCTGCATCCAAGCCTATACGGATATATTTACGGCGTCTTTTGAATTAAATATGCTGGCTGATGCTCATTAATATAGATTGTTTGACTATGTTGAAATTTACAAAACGCCTTGAGACGGCTGAAAAAGCAGACATAACTATGACGCTGCCATTTGATCAGCGTACCAAAGGGCGCCTCAAAGTTGTTCTGGATAATGGCGAAGAAGCAGGTTTGTTTCTTGATAGAGGGCCCATTCTCAGGGGCGACGACTGCATAGCAACTGATGATGGCGTTGTGGCAAAGATAAAAGCTGCAGAAGAAACCGTTTCTACAGTGAGTAGTGACAATGCCTTGTTACTGTCCAGGGTTTGTTATCACCTGGGTAACCGTCATACACCATTGCAAATAGGTGACGGCTTTGCGCGTTATCAACATGATCATGTTCTTGATGATATGGTGAGAGGGTTGGGGTTGGAGCCTGTTTGTGAACAGGCACCCTTTGAGCCGGAAGCTGGTGCGTATGGCGAACACCATAGCGACCATGCGCATGGCAAACATTCACACGGTCACTCTCACAGTCATGCACACTGAAAAAATATTAAACGGACTGCCTGATTTAAGATTGATGCAGCTTGTCAGTCCATCTTTACCAATAGGTGCATTCACTTATTCGCAGGGATTGGAGTGGGCAGTTGAAAACTCGCAAGTTAAAGATTCTGATGATGTCTATAACTGGATGACAGGTTTAATTGAAGATGGGCTTAGCTATCTTGATATTCCAGTATTCAAGCGTTTATACCAGGCATTTCAGGAAGATAACGAAAATGATGTAACTTATTGGTCAGAATATCTGGTAGCCAGCCGGGAAACCAGTGAACTCAGACAGGAAGAAAACAACAGGGGAAGGGCATTAACTTCCCTGTTGATTGACCTTGAAGTAGTGGGCGCGGCTAAATATCAGCAATCTTTACAATTAACACAGTTGTCAGGCTTTGCCCTTGCTGCATTTAGCTGGAATATTCCGTTAAAGCAGGCTGCCTTGGGCTATGCCTGGGGACTGATTGAAAATCAGGTTGCCGCAGCGATCAAGCTGGTGCCGCTTGGCCAAACAGCTGGTCAGAAACTCTTGATGAAATTGTCCGGTTTACTACCTCAAGCAGTTGAAACAGGTCTATCTGCTGAAGATGAGGAGATAGGTGCATCTGCGCCAGCCATGGCTATCGCCAGTAGCTTACATGAGACGCAATACACAAGGTTATTCAGGTCGTAGAACTATGTCAGGTAATAAAACCCCTCTTAGAATTGGTGTCGGAGGTCCGGTCGGTTCCGGAAAAACTGCACTTCTCGAAGTGTTATGTAAAAAATTGCGCGAAAAATATGATATTGCTGTCGTAACCAACGACATCTATACAAAGGAGGATGCGAAAATCCTGACTCGTGCCGAAGCTTTACCGGAAGAACGTATCGTGGGCGTTGAAACAGGTGGTTGTCCTCATACAGCAATCAGGGAAGATGCCTCAATGAACCTGGCTGCTGTGGCCGATCTTCAGGCAAAGTTCCCACAGCTTGATGCAGTCTTTATTGAGAGTGGTGGAGATAACCTGTCAGCAACTTTCAGTCCTGAATTAGCTGATCTTATGATTTATGTTATTGATGTTTCTGAAGGTGAAAAAATACCACGCAAAGGCGGACCCGGTATTACCAAATCAGACTTGCTGGTAATCAATAAGATCGACCTGGCACCTTATGTTGGTGCATCTCTTGAAGTAATGGAAGAAGATACCAAACGTATGCGAGGTGACAATCCATATGTTTTCAGTAATTTGAAACAAGGAGAAGGCGTTCAGCAAGTCATCGACTTTATCATTGATAAAGGTATGTTGTAATTCTTAGGTCATTAATTTCATCTTATTGATATTTAAATTCTTTTAGATATTTAACTTCTTGAACGTTTTCCGATTAATTCAATCGGATAGCCATCCGGGTCTTCAAAAAAAGCAATGATGGTTGTGCCGGCATTCATGGGTCCGGCTTCACGCAGACATTTGGCACCAACAGCTTTCATGTCGTCGGCAGCCTGGTATACATCGTCTACTTCAATTGCAAGATGTCCAAAGCCACTCCCCATTTCATAAGAATCGGTATCCCAGTTGTGGGTCAATTCGAGCACCGTGTTGTCAGATTCATTGCCATAGCCCATGAAAGCCAAAGTGAACTTGCCATCCGGGTAGTCTTTCCTGCGAAGTTCCTGCATGCCCAGAACATCCCGGTAAAACGCTACTGACTTTTCAAGATTTCCAACTCTTAACATGGTATGAAGTAATCGCATGGTATTTTCCTGATTCAAAAAATTTATTCTTACTCAATGAGCCCCAGATATACAGGCGTATTTAGTGTGAGATTTAGCAGCTTGTCTGCAAAAGATGCAGGATAAAGCAGGTCGGGTAGCCGGTTCAGTGCCACCCATTTTACTGCAACCTGGTGTTTATCCGGGGCAGGGCCGTTCCTGGCAGAATAACTGTCAGGAACACGACACTGAAATAAGAACTCTACCTGCTGTCTGCGTGTGGGTGGGATGGTTTTCCTGTCGCGGAACACATCAGCTACATGCAACAAGCGCTCTACAGTGATAGTGGTACCGATTTCCTCTTCGCATTCCCTGATTAATGCCTGTTCCAGCGTTTCCCCGGGTTCAATCGAGCCTCCTGGCAGAACATGGCGTTCAGAACCATCCTCATATTGCTTATGTTGCAGCAATATTTCAGTTTGTTTAATAATCACTGCCCTGGGAGTGATTCGAATCCGCTCAAGTATTTCTGCCATATGTCTCTGTAATGGGAATTATGCGTCACACAATTGTCATATACCTCTATTAAAGTCTCTCATGCAAGTATACAAGTCAATAATAGAGAGATAACTATGCATCAAAACTTAAACTGTTTGAAAACAAGTGATCTCAGTGTTGAATGTTTGCTTGAGGAAAAAGTCAGTATTGAAAAACGACTCGAAGAACTGGGTTACGATGGCGATTGTGCTTATGAGAAAGCCATGGTGGCTTTCTATAAAGATCGTCTGAATCAATGCTGTGCTCTACTTGACAATATTCAGTGAGAATCACTCTCTAAATTAGTCATACCCAAAACATTTCGTATGACGACTGTAACAACTTTTGTTGTTACAGCCAGGCCTGAAGCGGCTTGGGCTTCTCCAGGTGGTATCCCTGCCCATAATCAATACCAATTTCAGTTAACTGTTTTTGATGCTCCGCCAGTTCCACAAATTCGGCAATGGTTTCCTGGTTACGTAATTTACTGATGTCATTAACATAGCTGACCATTGCCCTGTCGACCGGGTCATCGAGCATATCCCTGACAAAACTGCCATCAATTTTGACGACATCCAGTGGTAGATGTTTAAGGTATTCAAACGAGGCCATGCCGGTTCCAAAATCGTCCAGCGCAACCCGCATACCCAGTTTACGGCAGTACTGTATGAAATCAGAAGCCAACGCCAGGTTGCCTACTGCAGAGGTTTCGGTTACCTCGAGAACCAGTTTCTCCCAGGGAAAATCAAATGTTTCAATAGCAAGGCGTAGTTTTTCCTGAAAATCGGGATTGTTCAGGGTGGAACCGCCCAGGTTGATGTTCACAAATGCCAGATTTTGAATATGCTCATGATGTTGGCTGACCGTTTCGAGGTATTGCCAGAGTACGTAGCTGTCAACTGCCACCATTAACTGATAGCGGTTGGCCGTGGGTAGAAAGACATCCGGGTAGACCATGTTGCCATCGGCATCTTTGAGGCGCAGTAAAATCTCGTAACTGACCTGTTCGGTTTGCTTTTGAAATGGCACAATTGCCTGAGCCCACAGTTCAAACCTTGCATCTCCTTTTGCCAGGGCATCCCTGATGATGCTGACAGTTTTCACATCAGAGCGATATTGCTGAACTTTTTCATCGTCAGGCCGGTAGAAATGAATTTGGCCATGACCGTTTGCCTTGGCGGCATAAAAAGCGGTATCAAGCGCAATAGAAACAGATTGCGGGGTGAATTCGCAGGGCTTGTATGAAATCCCGCCGATGGTACAGGTAATATTGAAAAGATGTTCCTGCCAGCTAAAGCGAAAGCCATTAAGCGAAGCAGCCAGTTTTTCAGCCTGTTTCAATGCCTGGTTTTCATCCTGGCCTGGCAACAGAATCAGAAAATCATCACCCCCTATGCGTGCCAGGTCAGCTGATTTATCCAGGCCCTGGGATAACAGTAATCCTAGTTGTTTGAGCAGATCATCACCGGCAGCATGACCGGCAGTATCGTTAATGATTTTAAACTCATCAATATCAACCATCAGCAATGTACTTGGAAATTGACATTCTTCACTCAGGGACACGGCTATTTTCTGTTCAATCGCGTAACGGTTATGTAAACCGGTCAACGTGTCATGTTCGCCCAGGTATTTAAGATGTTTGGTCTTTTCAGTGATTTCATCGGTAAGCTCGTTATATCCGTCGTATAACAAACCGATTTCATTTTTGAGGTTGGTTTGAACCCTTGGGAAATTAAGGCTGGCGAGGTCAGCGTTGTGCATTGCCTCTGCAAGGCGTGAAAAAGGTTTCGTATAATTCCTGCTGATATACCAGGCTATCAGCAAAGCAATGACGAGGCCGGCGTGAAACACAATAAGCCGGTTTTTAAGCTGTTCTTTAAGGCCGGTATTGTATTTTTCCATATCGATAAGAAAAAACATTTCACCGAACTGGTAATTATCAACAACCAGGGGTTGCTTGATATGCAGGAAGCGGTCGGAAAAGATGGTTTTTTCCATGGAGGCAATCGCCAGCTCTGCTGGCGGACTAAAGCCGTTACGAATGTAATTCAGCGTCTGGTTTCCCTGGGCATTAATGACGGCCAGCATCATTACGGATTCAAAGCCGCTGACGCGAAAAGAAATGTCTGAATAGGTGTCAGCCCTGGGGTCAATGACCGCTTTGACCAGGTCATGCTGAAGGGCATGACTGAGGGTGGTCGCTTCTTCAACCGCAAGTAACTTGCGTTGATGGCTGTCTGAGAGAAAATCCACTGCGAAAAGCGCAGCCTGTATCAAAATCAATGCCACGGACATCAACGCAATTAACTGCCAGCGAATACTGATTTTGTTCCACATCGTAAATATCTTGAAAAATTATTTTTCTATCGGCAGGGTAAAGTCATTTCCCCATTCACGCCAGGAGGCATCGTAGTTGGCAACGTCGTATCCGAGTTCACGCAGTACCAGGTAGTTGGTCGAAGAAACCTTGCCAACCTCACAATATAGTACGACCTTTTCATCTTTGGGAACACCGGAATAAAGATTTCTCAATTCATCAGAATTTAAAAGAAAGTTGGCATTATCAGTGTTTTCAAACTGCTGATGAACAGCAATATTGATTGCCGATGGAATATGGCCGAAACGTTTGGCAGTAGAGGTTTCACCACGATAGGCTTTTGTTGAGCGTGCATCTATGACTGTTTGTTTTGGGTTAATCGTGGCCAGTTGAGTTGAAAACTTGCTGGCTATGCGCTGGTGATCAACCATTGCGACATACTTGCTGGGAGGGCGTTTTGAGACTTCATCGGTCAAGGGAAAGCCCGGTTTTTTCCATGCCACCAGGCCACCATTGAGTACTCTTACATTTTTAAAACCGTAGACTTCCAGGGTCCAGAAGACCCGGGAGGATTTGAACAATTTACCATCATCATATACAACAATTTCGTGATGAGTGTCGACGCCAAGTTCCTGCAGGCTTTTCTGGATGATATTGGGTTCTACGATTGATCCCCCCTCATCCTGATTGCGGTAAGTCATTGATTCCGGGAAATGCAGAGCGCCGGGTATGTGCTCCAACTCATAATCTTCCCTGGGTCGCACATCGAGCACCACCAGGTTCTCATTATCAAGCTGACTGGAAAGCCAATTGGCATCAACCCTCAATGAATCGGTTTTCAGTGATTCTGCTAACAGGTTTAGTGGAAAAGAAATAACGAGTAGCAGAGTCAGTAATGAAGCTTTGCGCATGATATTGGATCCTTTTATCTGCATGGGGTTACCTAAAAATGATCAACTCCTAAATCTAGACAGGCAATATGGCACATTTATTTCGCTATTTTTTCAGTGGCCAGCTGTGCTACTGAAAGAACTATAATGGTTTAATATTGGTATCGGTCGCTCAAGGCGCAACTTAAATTTTATTCAGGGTAAACCTCACGGTCTGGAATTTATGCAATCAGCTCAAAACATATTCAGCTATCGAAAGTACTGGGCCAGCCGTTTCGGGCCGGCACCGGTTCTGCCAATGTCCCGTGAAGAAATGGACGATCTCGGCTGGGACAGCTGTGACATTATTATCGTGACCGGTGATGCTTACGTAGACCATCCGAGTTTTGGAATGGCCTTGATTGGTCGTCTGCTCGAGTCCCAGGGATTCAGGGTTGGGATTATTGCCCAGCCTGACTGGCATAGTGCTGAAGCATTTCGGGTGTTGGGAAAGCCGAACCTGTACTTTGGCATTACTGCCGGCAACATGGATTCGATGGTTAACCGCTATACATCTGATCGTAAACGCCGTTCCGATGATGCCTACACACCTAATGGCGAAGCTGGTAAGCGACCTGACCGCTCGGTGATTGTTTACGCACAACGAGCCAGGGAGGCTTTCAAGGGCGTTCCGATTGTCATTGGTGGTATTGAGGCAAGCCTGCGACGGATTGCCCACTACGATTACTGGTCAGAGAAAGTTCGCCGTTCCATTCTTCCCGATTCCAAGGCAGACATGCTGTTATTCGGTAATGCTGAGCGGGCGATTGTGGAACTGTCACATCGTCTGGCGGCAGGTGAAGCAATTCAGGATATCCAGGACATCCGTGGTACCGGTTTCATGCGCCAGGGCATTCCTGATGGCTGGATGGAAATGGACTCGACGGTGCTTGATGATGAAAAATCGGAACTGACAGCGGATCCAAACCCTTACCTGGATACAACAAAAACCCAGTCCAGTTGCAGTGAACAGAAACCTGCCGCAACACAAACCAATATTATTCAGTTTAATCATCGTCCTCGTGGTCTGGACAGGGACAAACTGGTTGTGCGATTGCCATCTTTCGATCAGGTCATTGAAGATAACCGCCTTTATGCGCATACCTCAAGGGTATTTCACCAGGAGACCAACCCCGGCAATGCACGTGCCCTGGTGCAACGGCACGGCAAGCGTGATGTCTGGCTTAATCCGCCACCAATTCCTTTAACCAGTAATGAATTTGATGCAGTCTACGAACTGCCATATACACGTCAGCCGCACCCGGTTTACGGTGATGCGAAAAACCCCGCTTGGGAGATGATCAGGTTTTCGGTAAATATTATGCGCGGTTGTTTTGGCGGCTGTACTTTCTGCTCAATCACAGAGCATGAAGGGCGTATTATTCAGAATCGTTCGGAAGACTCAATTATTCGGGAGATTGAAACCATCAGGGACCAGGTACCGGGTTTTACCGGTAACATTTCAGATTTGGGCGGGCCGACAGCAAACATGTACCGTCTGCATTGCAAGGATGAAAAGATCGAAGCTTCCTGCCGGCGTCTTTCCTGTGTTTACCCCGGCATATGTAAAAATCTGAAAACCGATCACAGTCACCTGACCCGCCTTTATCGAAGGGCGAGGGCGTTGCCCGGTATCAAGCGGGTTTTTATTGCCTCAGGGCTGCGTTATGACCTTGCCGTGGAAGATCCGGAGTACATCCGTGAACTGGTCACTCATCATGTTGGTGGCTATCTGAAAATCGCTCCCGAACATACTGAAACCGGTCCTTTGTCAAAAATGATGAAGCCCGGAATCGGTACCTACGAAAGATTCAAAAAGCTTTTTGACAAGTACAGTCGTGAGGCTGGTAAAGAGCAGTACCTGATTCCTTATTTTATCTCGGCTCATCCAGGCACCACCGATGAAGATATGTTGAACCTGGCTCTTTGGCTGAAGTCGAATGGTTTTCGGCCTGACCAGGTGCAGGCGTTTCTGCCGACGCCTTTGGCAATTGCCTCTGCCATGTACCATAGTGGACTTAATCCCTTAAAACGCGTTCGTGCTGCCGGTTCGGAAAAGGTCAATTCCATCAAAGGCGAAAAGCGCAGAAAGCTGCACAAGGCATTCCTGCGCTATCATGATCCTGCTAACTGGCCAATGTTGCGGGATGCGCTTAAACGCATGGGAAGACAGGATTTAATTGGCAGCGGCAAACATCAATTGGTGCCTAAGGGTAAAGGTTATTCGGACTTACCGAGTAATGTTAAACCCCGGCCACGAAAAAAATTCACGGCCAAAAAATACAAGTCAAAACAAAGGCTTGGAAGGTAGCCCTGAAGGCTGAAACTATTGATTGTCATTGGCACAGTTCATTCCCCGTTTAAAGAAAAGTTTGGTGTGCCGCGCCAGCCGGGCTTGGTAAATATTGAATCGCAGATAGTAATGCATGCTCCGTTCAACCAGCCTGATGCGTTCAGGGGGCTGCAGGAGTTCAGTCATATCTGGGTCAGTTTTATTTTTCATCAGGCCAAAAGAGATAAATGGTATCCAACTGTCCGACCGCCAAGACTCGGAGGAAATGCAAAAGTTGGCGTGTTTGCCAGCCGCTCTCCATTTCGGCCAAACAATATTGGCCTGTCGGTCGTCAAACTCAGCGGCATTGACCTCAGCGGGCCCGGGGTGATTTTGAAAGTTGTTGGGCTTGATGCAGTGGATCAGACCCCGGTTATCGATATCAAGCCTTATATTTCCTACGTAGATAATGTGCCGGAGGCTATGGATGGCTTTGCTGAAGGCGCCCCGGAAGCAAAGATGCAGGTCAATTTTTCTTCTCAGGCTAAACATCAGTTGAAGGAAATTGCTGATGAAAAGCTCAAAGATATGATTGTTGAGGTATTGTCTTACGATGTCCGTCCGGCCTACCAGGAAGATGAACCAGACAGAATCTACGGAATGAGATTCTCTTCATATGACATCCAATGGCGGGTAAATGGGGAAATTATCAGCGTGATTTCAGTTATTTTTGACTCATCACCCCGTTAACCGGCATAATCCGCCCCCGTTATGGTGACCATGCTGGTCCCCTCGCAACGATTAGCTGTGAACTCGGTCAGGCCCGGAAGGGAGCAGCCGCAGCAGTGAGTTCGTGTGCCGGGGTGTGGCTGGCATGATCGCCTCCATATCATTTGTGTCTCATAACCATTGATTTGCCAGGGCTTGGCCTGTAAAGTACCGCGCCTTAAATATTTTTTGAATTTATACGACTAAATAAATACGACTGGGAGTTTCAGATGCGTCAAACACTGGTAGCCGGTAACTGGAAAATGAATGGTTCTCGCGAGAGCATTCGAATTTTGCTTGATGGCATTAAATCAGGTGCTGCAGAGGTTACCTCTGCCGAGATGGCGGTTTGTTGTCCTGCTGTATATATCAATGATGTTTGCAACCAGCTTGATTCTACAGATATTGCCTACGGCGGTCAGGATATTTCAGTTCATGATAAAGGTGCGTATACCGGTGAAATTTCCGGTGATATGTGGAATGACTTCGGTTGCAAGTACGTAATTATCGGTCATTCTGAACGCAGAACTTATCATAATGAGTCTGATGAACTTGTTGCTGAAAAATTTGAAGTGGCACGCAAAGCGGGGCTGATACCTCTGTTCTGCATTGGTGAGACTCTGGAAGAGCGTGAAGGTGGAATCACTGAAGAAGTTGTGAGCCGCCAGGTTAATGCGGTTATCGATCGCCTTGGTGTGGATATGCTGGGAGAGGGTGTTATTGCCTACGAACCGGTCTGGGCAATTGGTACCGGTGTCACAGCGACACCTGAACAGGCGCAGGATACACATGCATTCATTCGTAAAATGATTGCTGAAAAAAGTCCTGAAGTTGCTGGAAAAATTCAGATTCTTTATGGTGGCAGCATGAATCCGGGTAATGCCCAGGAACTGCTGGCTTGTGAAGATATTGACGGTGGTCTCATCGGCGGAGCTTCTTTGAAAGCTGACGATTTCCTGGCGATAGGTAAAGCGGCTAACGCATAATTTTTAAGGCTGTCTGTGCAGGCAGCAGAGTTGGTGGAATAAAATGGAAACAGTTTTAACAGTAATGCATCTTTTCCTGGCAATTGGCCTTGTCGGGCTTGTTCTGATGCAGCATGGTAAGGGTGCAGATGCCGGAGCTGCTTTTGGCAGCGGTGCCTCGGCAACCGTGTTCGGTTCAAGTGGTTCTGCCAACTTCTTAAGCCGTGCGACTGCAGTACTTGCGACCCTGTTTTTCATTACCAGCTTATGGCTTGCGTACTTTGCCATGCAGGCGACAGAAACCGAGAGTCTCATGGATGGAGCCAGTGCTCCTGCTATGATCGATACGCCAGCAATTGAACAACCGGTTATGGATACCGAGTTGCCACTTGTGCCAGAGGCTATTGAAGATAATTCTGATATGCCTGCGGTTCCTGAAGTTAATCAAGGTATCGAAGAGCAGGTTATTGAGCCAATGGCGCCAATGACCAATGAAGTTTCAGAACCGGAAATACCAGCGGTTGAAGCACCGGCTGCAATTGAAAATCAGTCTGAAGACGTTCCAGTAATTAACTAGTTATAATATTTGCCGAAGTGGTGGAATTGGTAGACACGCTATCTTGAGGGGGTAGTGGCGTAAGCCGTGCCGGTTCAAGTCCGGCCTTCGGCACCATATCCTGAAACGACATCAGTAATCCTGATGTCGTTTTTTTATGTCCATAAAAAAATTAATTAACCTATTGATTTTTATCAATTAATTATCTTTGTCCCAACTTGACATTCAGGGGCGTGGTGCAATAGACTCTTTCGACTAATTTGCCAGGTTACAAAAAGAAACACATTACCTGTTCGGGGGAATTAATAAACATGCTGGAAAATTATCTGCCAATTCTTGTATTCCTGGTCGTGGGATCTTTTATTGGTATTGCTGCAGTTGCAGCTGGTTTTGTTCTCGGCCCACAACGTCCCGACAAAGAAAAGGGCTCCCCATTTGAATGTGGTTTTGAAGCCTTCGAAGATGCGCGCATGAAATTTGACGTGCGTTATTATCTGGTTGCCATCCTTTTTATTATTTTCGATCTGGAAATTGCATTCCTGTTTCCATGGGCAGTTGTGCTTGATGAAATTGGCATGGTTGGTTATATCGCGATGGCTATTTTCCTTGGAATCCTGGTTATCGGTTTTATCTACGAGTGGAAAAAAGGAGCCTTGGAATGGGAATAGAAGGCGTTCTTGAAAAAGGTTTTGTAACTACCTCGGCAGATAAACTGATCAACTGGGCCAGAACCGGTTCTTTATGGCCGATGACTTTTGGTCTGGCGTGTTGCGCAGTTGAAATGATGCACGCTGGTGCCTCCCGATATGATCTGGACCGCTTCGGCATAGTATTTCGCCCCAGTCCGCGTCAATCCGACGTTATGATCGTGGCTGGTACGCTGGTTAACAAGATGGCGCCCGCTTTAAGAAAAGTCTATGACCAGATGGCTGAGCCGCGCTGGGTAATTTCAATGGGTTCCTGTGCCAATGGTGGTGGTTATTATCATTATTCCTACTCGGTCGTCAGGGGCTGTGATCGGATTGTTCCGGTAGACATTTATGTGCCCGGTTGCCCGCCTACTGCAGAGGCGCTTCTGTATGGAATTTTGCAGCTACAAAACAAAATTCGTCGAACCAGTACCATTGCCCGCTAATTAATTTATTACAGGATAGCCATTTTACATGTCTGCTAACGAACGTCTTGATGATCTTGTTGATGAGCTCGAAGAAGCTTTTGAAGACAATGAACTCGAGTTCATATCTCTGGATCGTTACCGGGAAGAACTGACCCTGACAATTGCAGCTGATGATTTGTTAGCCATTGCCAAATTGTTAAGGGATCATAAAGCGCTGCAGTTTGAGCAGTGTATTGATGTTTGTGGTGTGGACTATTCCGAGTACGGCAAAACCGAGTGGGCTACCTCATCGGCATCCACTTCAGGTTTCAGTCGCGGCTGTGAGCGTGGCTCTCAAAAAGAATTCAATCCGGAAAGCCGCTTTGCTACCGTTTACCATTTGCTCTCTGTCTCTTTAAATCACCGCATTCGATTGCGCGTATTTCTTGATGAAAACAAGCCAATTGTCGATTCGGTTATTGATATCTGGAACGGTGTAGACTGGTTTGAGCGTGAAGCTTTCGATATGTTAGGCATTATGTTCAGAGGTCACCCGGACCTGAGACGCATCTTGACGGACTATGGCTTTATCGGACATCCATTCAGAAAAGATTTTCCACTTAACGGTCATGTAGAAATGCGCTTCGACGCAACACAACATCGTGTGATTTATGAGCCGGTTTCCATTGATCCCAGAACACTGGTTCCCCGCGTAATTCGTGACGATAACCGCTATGAAGATGGCCTGCCTGCGGTAGAACCAGTTGCTGAAGCCAATTCTGAAGAAAGCACGGATTCCTGATATGCCTGAAATTCGCAATTACACTCTCAATTTTGGTCCTCAGCATCCTGCTGCACATGGTGTGCTTCGCCTGGTTCTTGAAATGGATGGTGAAGTTATCGACCGTGCCGATCCGCACGTAGGTCTGTTGCATCGTGGTACCGAAAAGCTTGCTGAAAGCAAGCCCTATAACCAATCAATCGGTTACATGGACAGGCTCGATTACGTATCCATGATGTGTAATGAGCATGGCTATGTTGCCACTATTGAAAAACTGCTTGGTATTGAGCCACCTGAAAGGGCGCAGTACATACGTGTGATGTTTGATGAGATCACCCGTATTCTTAACCACCTGATGTGGTTGGGCGCGCATGGTCTTGATGTCGGTGCTATGACCGTATTCCTGTATACATTCCGTGAACGTGAAGACCTGATGGACTGCTACGAGGCTGTATCCGGTGCGCGTTTGCATGCCACTTATTATCGGGTTGGTGGTGTCTATCGCGACCTGCCTGATGAAATGCCAAAATTTGAATCAACCCAATGGGTTTCTGAAAAAGAGGCTGAACGTCTGAACAAGAACCGAAATGGTTCTTTACTGGATTTCCTCGAAGATTTCACAGACCGCTTCCCCGGTTGTATTGATGAATATGAAACCTTGCTGACTGAAAACCGGATCTGGAAACAGCGTCTGGTCGGTATAGGTAAAGTTTCACCAAACCGTGCCAAACAGCTCGGTTTCACAGGTCCAATGCTACGTGGTTCAGGAGTAGAATGGGATCTTCGCAAGAAACAGCCTTATGCTGTTTACGACAAGATGGATTTTGATATTCCTGTCGGCCGTAATGGTGACTGTTATGACCGTTACCTTGTGCGTGTCGAAGAAATGCGCCAGTCCAACCGTATCATCAAACAGTGCATTGACTGGCTGCGTAAAAATCCGGGCCCGGTCATGATTGAAGATCATAAAATCGCACCGCCCAAGCGTGTTGATATGAAAGATGATATGGAAGCCCTGATTCATCACTTTAAATTGTTTACAGAAGGTTACTGTCCGCCTCCCGGCGAGGCCTATGGATGTGTTGAGGCGCCGAAAGGAGAATTTGGTACTTACATCGTCTCGGATGGTGCCAACAAGCCTTATCGTTTGAAAGTGCGCGCTCCGGGATTTGCGCATCTGGCTGCCATGGATGAAATGGCCAAAGGCCATATGCTGGCTGATGTGGTTGCCATTATTGGCACCATGGATATTGTATTTGGGGAGATTGACCGCTAATGGGATACAGAAATGAACCAATGGCTACAGTCAAACCCGCTGTAGATAAAACATCGCTGTTTTCTGAAAGCATCCGTGAACAGATTGATAAATGGGTAGCCAAGTATCCTGATGAATGGAAGCAGTCTGCTGTGATGGCGGCTCTGATGATTGTTCAGAACGATAATGGTGGCTGGTTAACTACCGAGTTAATGGATAAGGTTGCAGCTTATCTTGATATGGCACCGATTGCTGTATACGAAGTTGCCAGTTTCTATTCCATGTATGAACACAAACCTGTTGGTAGACACAAGATCTGCATGTGTACCAACATTTCCTGCATGCTTAACGGTTCTGACCGAATTGTGCAGCATCTTGAAGAAAAACTTTCCATCAAATTGGGTGAAACGACCAAAGATAACCGTTTTACCCTTAAAGAAGTTGAATGTCTGGGGGCCTGTGTAGGTGCACCTATGATGCAGATAGGTGAAAAGTATTACGAAAACCTGACCCCTGAGCTGGTCGATTCAATCCTGGATAATCTGGAGTAGCGCCATGGCCAATGAAGTTTGTTTTCGTACCATGCATTTAGACCGTCCCTGGTTGTTGGAAACATACCAGAAAGAAGGCGGTTATGAAGCGCTTACCAAAATCATCAAGGAAAACATTTCACCTGAAAAGATCATCGATGAAGTAAAAGCTTCCGGTATTCGTGGCAGGGGTGGCGCAGGTTTTCCAACCGGCCTGAAATGGAGCTTTATCAACAGGGCAGCACCTGGTGATAAATACGTTGTATGCAATTCTGATGAAGGTGAACCGGGTACCTGCAAAGATAGGGATATTCTGCGCTACAACCCCCATGCATTGATTGAAGGCATGATTATCGCCGGTTACGCCATTGGTGCAGTAGCTGGATATAACTATATTCGAGGCGAGTTCTGGGAACCCTATGAGCGTTTTGAAGATGCTATTGAAGAAGCGCGCAAGGCAGGGTTTCTTGGTAAAGATATTCTGGGGTCAGGATTTGATTTTGACCTGTACACGCATTTAGGTGGCGGTGCCTACATCTGCGGTGAAGAAACGGCACTGCTTGAGTCGCTTGAAGGTAAAAAAGGCCAGCCACGATTCAAACCGCCTTTCCCGGCGATGTTTGGTCTGTATGGTAAACCAACCGTAATCAATAACACTGAAACACTGGCATCCATTCCGGAAATTATTCGTTCAGGTGGTGAATGGTTCAAGGATATTGGTGTTGAAAACAGTGGCGGTCCAAAACTTTTTTCAGTATCAGGTAATGTCAATAATCCAGGTAACTTTGAAGTGCCGATGGGTATGCCATTTTCTGAATTACTGGAGTTGGCTGGTGGTGTTACCGACGGCAGGAAACTGAAAGCAGTAATCCCGGGTGGATCTTCAGCACCTGTTGTACCGGGCGATCAAATGATGGACCTGACCATGGATTACGATTCCATTGCCAGTGCCGGTTCCATGTTGGGGTCAGGTGCGGTAGTGGTAATCGATGATTCCAATTGTATGGTTAAACTGCTTGAGCGTATGTCTTATTTCTACCATGAAGAATCCTGTGGACAGTGCACACCATGTCGTGAAGGTACCGGTTGGCTTTACCGCGTGGTTCATCGAATTGAAATGGGCATGGGACAAAACAGTGACCTCGACCTGCTCGATGATGTAGCCGATAAAATTGCCGGCAAGACCATCTGTGCACTGGGTGATGCCGCGGCAATGCCTGTTGCTGGCATGCTAAAACATTACCGTGATGAATTTCAGTATCACATTGACCATAAAAAATGCATGGTCGGTGTAGGCAGTTAATAACAAGAGACATTTAACATGACGGACACGATAACAATAGAAGTTGATGGTCAGAAGCTTGAAGCCAAGCCTGGTCAGATGCTGATTGAAGTTACTGATGCAGCTGGCATTAGTGTGCCTCGTTTCTGTTATCACGATAAGTTGTCGATTGCGGCAAACTGTCGTATGTGTCTTGTTGATGTGGATAAGGTGCCCAAACCTTTACCTGCCTGTGCAACGCCCTGTAATGACGGCATGGTAGTGCGTACAAAATCTCCGAAAGCACTGGCCGCGCAAAAAGGCACGATGGAGTTTTTACTGATTAACCATCCCCTGGACTGCCCAATCTGTGACCAGGGTGGTGAATGTGAACTTCAGGATGTGGCGATGGGATATGGTGGTGATGTCTCGCGTTTTTCTGAAGGTAAACGTGTGGTACCAGATCCTGACCTGGGATCATTAATTGCCACGGACATGACACGTTGTATTCATTGCACCCGCTGTGTGCGTTTCGGCGCAGAAATAGCCGGTGTCCGTGAAATGGGTGCAACCGGACGCGGTGAGCACATGAAGATCGGAACCTATGTACAGAGCACGGTTGATTCAGAATTGTCCGGCAATGTAATTGATATATGCCCGGTTGGTGCTTTAACGTCTAAACCGGCCAGGTTCCAGGCCCGGGCCTGGGAATTAACCCAGTACGATGGCATAGCTCCTCATGATTGTGTCGGTTCAAACATACATTTTCATGTCCGTCGTAACGAGGTAATGCGTGTTGTTCCTAAACAGAATGAAAGTGTAAATGAATGCTGGATTTCTGACCGTGACCGTTTCAGTTACCAGGGACTGCTTTCAGATGACCGTCTTGATCAGCCGATGATCAGGGAAAATGGCAAGTGGCGTAATGCCGAATGGGATGAAGCGCTTGAAGCGGCTTCAAATATGCTGAAATCCGGCGGCAAAGGTTTATCCACACTGGTATCTCCAATGGCAACATTGGAGGAAATGTACCTTGCACAGAAATTGACCCGTGCACTGGGCAGCAATAACGTGGACCACAGGTTGCGTCAGACAGATTTCCGCAACGATGCGGCTGATCCGCTTCAGCCATGGCTGGGCCAGGCTTTTGCAGAACTTGAAACTAACAAGGCAACGTTGCTTGTTGGCTCAAACATACGAAAAGACCAGCCTTTACTTGGTCATCGTCTTCGCAAGTCTGTGCTTGACGGTGGCGAAGTCATGACAATTAACCCGGTCGAGTATGATTTCAATTATCCTGTTTCCTCAGAAATAGTTGTTTCTCCTTCAGGTATGTTGGGAGAACTTGCTGCAGTAGCCAAAGCTGCAGGATGCAGTTCAGATAATCTTCAAAAAGTAATTGGGTCTGCGGAAGTAAATGATGGGCACAAAGCTATAGCAGAAAAGCTTGCTGCTGCTGATCAGGGCGTTGTGCTTCTGGGTAATTTTGCATCCAGTCATCCTGATTTTTCTCTGTTAAGAAATGTAGCTGCAGAACTGGCTGAAAAGACCGGTGTGGCTTTTGCTGTCATACCGGAAAAAGGTAACAGTTGCGGTGCATGGTATGCAGGTGCGGTTCCACACAGGTTGCCGGCTGGTGAAGTGCTTGAACAGCCGGGATTGAATGTGTCTGAAATGACTGATCGTCAGCAGACCGTCTATATGCTTGTTGAAGTTGAACCTGATAAGGATTTTGCCAACCCGGTTAATGCCGTTGAAAAAATCAGCAAAGGCAAAACTATTGCATTATCGAGTTATAAATCCGAGTCACTGATGGCTTGTGCCGATGTGATTCTGCCAATTGGCAGTTTTGCCGAGACATCAGGAACATACGTAAACGGTCAATGTGATGTTCAGAGTTTTTCGGGTGCTACCCCGTCGTACGGTCAGTCTCGTCCAGCCTGGAAGGTCATGAGGGTGCTCGGCAATATGATTGATGCCGAAGGTTTTGATTATCTTTCAAGTCAGGATGTATTGGCAGAACTTGAAGCTAAAGGCTCATGTCAGCCTGATAACAGTTTGCAGTCAGCAACTTCCGGTGAACCCTTGCTTGTAAAAGCTGGCATAGAACGTATTGCTGATTTGCCGATTTATGCCGCAGATGCAATCGTGCGCAGGGCAGGTTCTTTGCAGCACACGGTTGATAGCTGGAACTCTGCAATACGGTTGAATTCAAAAACTGCCGGTTCGGTTGGTCTTGAAGATGGTCTGCAGGCATCAATTGCATGCGATGACAGTGAAAAGGTATCTGCAAGAGTCATTATTGATGAACGCGTCAGTGATGACTCTGTCTGGTTCCCGGCAGCGGTTGCCGGTGCTGAAAAATTAAGTCGCCTGTTTGGCGAAGTTACCCTGGATAAAGGTTAATAACGATGGATTTTATCCTCGATATCTGGAATACGATTAATCAGGAATTGCCTGTGCTGGGCATTATGATGAAGATTGTTGCGATCGTCATGCCTATCATGATTCTCGTGGCATATTTTACTTATGCCGAGAGAAAAATTATTGGCTACATGCAGGTTCGTATTGGACCCAACAGGGTAGGGCCCAAAGGCTGGTTGCAGCCAATTGCTGATGCTGTGAAGCTTATGTTCAAGGAAATTGTTTTACCCACGGGTGCAAACAAGTTCCTTTTTCTTTTGGCTCCATTATTAGCGCTTGGGCCCGCGTTGGCAGCCTGGGCTGTATTTCCCTTTTCTGAAGAACTTGTTCTTGCTGATATAAATGCAGGCCTCTTATATGTGCTGGCCCTTACCTCAGTCGCGGTTTACGGCGTAATTATTGCCGGCTGGGCATCCAACTCGAAATATGCATTTTTAGGCTCAATGCGTTCGGCTGCTCAAATCGTTGCTTATGAGATTGCCATGGGTTTTGCCCTGGTTGGCGTTCTGGTCGCTGCCGGCAGCCTGAATCTTGGTGAAATTGTAAAGGCCCAGCAAGGTAGCTTACTGCACTGGTTCTGGCTGCCTTTGTTTCCACTGTTCATCATTTACTGGATTTCAGCTGTAGCCGAAACCAACCGTGCCCCGTTTGATGTGGCAGAAGGTGAATCTGAGATTGTTGCCGGTTTCCATGTTGAATATTCCGGTATGGCATTTGCTGTTTTCTTCCTCGCAGAATATGCAAACATGATTCTGGTTTCAGCGCTTGCAGCATTGATGTTTTTAGGTGGCTGGCTTTCTCCGTTTCAGGGAACTCCTCTTGAATCAATGTTCGAGTGGGTACCGGGTATTGTCTGGTTGTTCATAAAAACAGCATTGTTTGGTTTCCTGTTCCTTTGGTTCAGGGCAACTTTCCCCCGTTATCGTTATGACCAGATTATGCGTTTGGGCTGGAAAGTCTTCATTCCAATCACCATCGTCTGGATCATGGTTGTTGGTTTGGCTGTTATCTATGAATTGCCCTGGTGGTTTGACTAGAAAGGGGTTTGGAAATGATTAAAGTCTTTAGAGATTATTTTAAAAGCCTGTTTCTGCTTGAACTGTTAAGAGGTATGAGCCTGACGGGTCGATACCTTTTTAAAAAGAAATTTACGGTTCAGTATCCGGAAGAAAAAGCACCGCAGTCACCGCGCTTTCGTGGTTTGCATGCTTTAAGGCGTTACCCGAATGGTGAAGAACGTTGCATTGCATGTAAGTTGTGCGAAGCCGTTTGTCCGGCATTGGCAATCACTATTGAAGCAGAGCCCCGCGAAGATGGTTCGCGTCGCACCACGCGTTACGATATTGACCTGTTTAAATGCATCTTTTGTGGATTCTGCGAAGAATCCTGCCCGGTTGATTCGATTGTGGAAACCCGTCATTACGAGTATCACTTTGAAAACCGTGGCGAGAACATTATGACCAAGGAACAACTGCTTCAGATTGGCGATAAATTTGAAGAACAACTGGCTGCTGACCGCCAGGCACAGTCGCCCTATAGGTAGCCAGGCAGCAGGCAAGGCAGATTTAGGTGGAGTTAATAACTAATGTCGTATGAAAAATTTATTTTTTACGTGTTTGCAGCCATTCTGGTTTTTGCTGCAACCATGGTAATAACACGTAAAAACCCGGTACATTCAGCGCTTTACCTGGTGCTGGCTTTCTTTTCCAGTGCCGGTATCTGGTTAATGGCTGAAGCTGAGTTTCTGGCAATTGTGCTTGTCCTGGTTTATGTCGGTGCGGTTATGGTGTTATTCCTGTTCGTTGTCATGATGCTCGATATTGATGTAGCGACGTTACGAGCCGGCATGATCAGGTATCTGCCAGTCGGAGTCATTGTTGCTGTAATGATGCTGGTGATGCTTTGGATGGTTGTTGGGCCTGAAAACTTTGGCCTGGAAAAATACGCTGCGCCTGCCCGCCATGCTGCTGACTATAACAATACTGCTGAATTGGGCAGCCTGTTATATACAGTTTACATGTACCCGTTTGAAATTGCGGCTGTCATCCTGCTGGTTGCCATCATTGCAGCAATCAGCCTGACCATGCGTCGCCGGGAAGGAACCAAGTACCAGGTACCTTCCGAGCAGGTTGCTGTTCACAAGAAAGATCGTCTTCGTGTTGTGAAGATGGAACCAGAAGACAAAATGGAGTTGAAATGATTGCTTTATCCGACTACCTGATTCTGGGCGCAATCCTGTTTTCACTCAGTATTGCCGGTATCTTCATCAACCGTAAAAACGTCATTATTTTATTAATGTGTATCGAGCTGATGTTACTGGCAGTCAATATCAACTTTATTGCATTTTCTCATTTTCTGGGCGACGCCGCGGGACAGGTGTTTGTCTTCTTTATTTTAACGGTCGCTGCTGCTGAGGCTGCAATTGGTCTTGCCATTCTTGTAGTGTTGTTCAGAAAAAGACGCAACATTGATGTTGATGGCCTGGATGTATTGAAGGGTTAAGACGAATGATAGAAACAGGTTTAATGGAAAACATTTATCTCACCATCGTACTGGCTCCATTAATAGGTTCGATTATTGCGGGCTTGTGGCGTAACCAGGTTGGTCGTGCTGGTGCACATTGGATAACGATATTAGGCGTAGGTATTTCCTCAGTCTTGTCTCTATATGTTTTAAAGCTGCATGCTTTCGATGGCCAGCCGGTTTACAACGATGCTGTCTACACCTGGATGGTCAGTGACGGTATCAGTTTTGAGATAGGTTTCCTGGTCGATAATCTTACTGCCATGATGATGGCGGTAGTAACCTTTGTCTCTTTCATGGTGCATATTTATACCGTTGGTTACATGGCCCATGAAGAAGGTTACCAGCGTTTCTTCAGCTATATCTCACTGTTCACTTTCTCAATGTTAATGTTGGTCATGTCCAACAACTTCCTGCAGCTGTTTTTCGGCTGGGAAGCGGTAGGCTTGGTTTCATATCTTTTGATTGGTTTTTACTTCAAAAAAGAAACCGCTATTTTTGCCAACATGAAAGCTTTCCTGGTAAACAGGGTGGGTGATTTTGGTTTCCTTCTTGGCATTGCTGCAGTTGCAATGTATTTCAATACGCTGGATTACCATGAAGTTTTTGCGATGGCACCATCATTGGCTGACAAGCAAATTACCATCTGGGGTGATACCAGCTGGTCCTTGATGACAGTTATTGGAGTTCTATTATTTATCGGTGCCATGGGTAAATCTGCCCAGGTGCCTTTACATGTCTGGCTGCCGGATTCAATGGAAGGCCCAACACCAATTTCAGCATTAATTCATGCTGCGACCATGGTTACCGCTGGTGTTTTCATGGTTGCCAGAATGTCTCCAATCTATGAGTTTTCAGAGACGGCATTGAGTTTTGTTCTTATCATCGGTGCGACTACCGCATTCTTCACCGGGTTGATTGGCATCATTCAAAATGACATCAAACGTGTGGTTGCCTATTCAACGCTTTCCCAACTGGGTTACATGGTGGTTGCACTGGGTGTTTCTGCCTACGCTGCCGGTCTTTTTCATCTGATGACACATGCTTTTTTCAAGGCGCTTCTATTCCTCGCCGCTGGTTCAGTGATTATAGGCATGCATCATGACCAGGATATCCGTAATATGGGTGGCGTCAGAAAGTACATGCCTATTACTTACTGGACTTCGTTGCTTGGTTCGCTGGCTCTAATTGGTTTCCCTGGTTTCTCCGGGTTCTTCTCAAAAGATGCGATTATTGAAGCCGTTCACTTTTCTACGATTCCTGGTGCGACCTATGCCTACTACATGGTCGTAGCCGGTGTCTTTGTCACTGCCTTATATAGTTTCCGTATGTTCTTCCTGGTCTTCCATGGTGAAGGCCCGCGCGATGAACATGCAAAACATCATATAAAAGAGTCGCCCTGGGTCGTTACCCTGCCACTGGTGATGTTGGCAATTCCTTCGGTGTTTATCGGTTATCTCACCGTAGGTGATGTGTTGTTCGGTGATTTCTTTGAAGGTGTGCTGTATGTGGCGCCGGAACACGATGTTTTAGCGAAACTGGGTGAAGGTTATAACGGTGAAATCGGTTTCATTATGCATGGCATCATGGCTAAACCTTTCTATCTGGCAATGGGCGGCCTGTTTGTTGCCTGGTTTATATACATGCAAAAACCTCAGATTGCAGACTGGATTAAGAAGAAATTCGATATGGTCTACATGGTGTTGGAGCATAAATATGGTTTCGATGGTTTCAACCAGTTTTTCTTTGCCGGAGGCAGTAAAGGCCTGGGTAATATCCTCTGGAAAGCCGGTGACCGTTTCTTCATTGATGGCCTTGTGGTTAATGGCTCAGCTAAAACTGTAGGTTGGCTGTCCGGTATCGTCAGGCATTTTCAAACGGGCTTTTTGTACCATTATGCTTTTGTCATGATCATCGGTATGGTCGGACTGCTGGTTTGGTTCGTATTGAAGTGAGATTAAAACTGCACACGCCTGGCGGGTGCAAGAGATAAAAAATTACAGGTAGATTTTTAACATGAGTGCAGAAATGCCAATTTTAAGTATGACCATCTGGCTGCCCATTGTTGGCGGGTTGTTGGTACTGGCCAGTGGTGACAAAGCACCGAACGTTTCTCGTTGGTTGGCACTTTTTGTTGCTGTTGCCACTTTCCTGGTCAGCCTGCCGTTGTATTTCGGCTTTGATATTGGTACCGCGCAAATGCAATTTGTAGAGAAAATTGCCTGGATACCAAGCTTTGATGTTAATTATTACCTGGGTGTTGATGGTATCTCGATGCCATTGATTCTGTTAACAACCTTTATCACTATTCTTGTTGTTATTGCCGGTTGGGAAGTTATTCAATATAGACCTTCTCAATATATGGCTGCTTTCCTGATCATGGAAGGAGTAATGGTCGGTGTATTTGCTGCCCTGGATGCCATGCTGTTTTATGTATTCTGGGAAGCGATGCTGATTCCAATGTTCCTTATCATTGGTGTCTGGGGTGGGCCTAACCGGGTTTATGCAACAATCAAGTTCTTCCTGTATACTTTTCTGGGCTCGGTTTTCATGCTGGTTGCCCTGATCTACATGTACTTCAAATCAGGCAGTATGGAAATTCTCAATTTCCATACTCTGCAATTGTCCCTCTATGAGCAGATACTCATATTTATTGCATTCCTGTTGGCATTCGCAGTCAAAGTGCCTATGTGGCCTGTCCATACCTGGTTGCCGGATGCCCACGTTGAGGCACCTACCGGAGGCTCAGTTATTCTTGCTGCAATCATGCTTAAGATTGGCGGATATGGCTTTCTCAGGTTCAGCTTACCAATCACACCTGATGCCAGCAGTGAACTGGACTGGTTGATAATTACAATGTCACTTGTCGCCGTAGTCTATATTGGCTTCGTGGCACTGGTTCAGCAGGATATGAAAAAGCTGGTGGCTTATTCATCGATTGCTCACATGGGGTTTGTCACGCTTGGCTTCTTTATTGTCTTTTCCATTACCGGACAATCAGCCGATGCCACCGGTGCTGAAATGGGTGTTCAGGGTGGCATGGTGCAAATGGTTTCACATGGCTTTATCTCAGCCGCGATGTTCCTGTGTATCGGTGTTCTCTATGACAGAATGCACTCCAGGCAGATAAATGACTATGGTGGTGTAGTAAATAAAATGCCGTGGTTTGCTGCTTTTATGGTGTTTTTTGCCATGGCGAATGCAGGCTTACCCGGAACATCAGGGTTTGTCGGCGAATTCATGGTAATTCTGGCGAGTTTCCGGGCTGATTTCTGGTATGCCTTTTTAGCTGCTACAACATTGATTATTGGTGCTGCCTATACCCTATGGATGGTTAAGCGTGTTGTTTACGGTGAGGTAGGTAACGATAACGTTGCTGCTTTGGAAGATATCAATAAACGTGAATTCCTGGTTCTGGGTTCACTGGCGGTTGCGGTTTTGGTTTTAGGCTTGTGGCCTGCACCATTAATAGATGTGATGAATGTCTCGATTGAAAACCTGCTCAAGCACGTAGCGGTTTCAAAACTGTAACGACATTGATCTGATTTTTGGAAAGTATTATGAGTTTTGATTTAAATACGCTTTATCCTGTCATGCCGGAAATTGTGCTGTTAACTGCAGCATCGATTGTGCTTGTCATTGACCTGTTTTTAAAAGATGAACAGCGCATACTTTCCTACTCACTTGCCCAGTTAGGGCTGTTGGCCACTATTGTTGCCGTTGTTGCGTTCGGTGGCAGTCATACTGATATTGTTTTCGACAATAACTATATCCGTGACCCAATGTCAGACTTGTTAAAAGTGGTCATTCTGATCGTTTCAATGGGTATGCTGGTCTACGCGAAGGAGTTTTTGAGAAGGCGTGACCTGTTTAAGGGAGAGTTCTTTACTCTGAGTATGTTTGCCATTCTGGGTATGCTTATCATGGTGTCGGCAAACAGCTTCCTGAGTATTTACCTGGGACTTGAATTGCTTGCCTTGTGTATGTATGCACTCGTCGCTTTTGACCAGGAATCTGATAACGGACCTGAAGCGGCGATGAAATATTTTGTTCTTGGTGCCTTGGCTTCCGGTATTTTGTTGTACGGTATATCCATGATTTACGGTGCAACGGGTGCGCTCGATTTTGCAGCTGTTCATGCGGCTATCTCAGCCGGCTCGATTGATAAAATTGTGCTCGTCTTTGGTTTGGTCTTCCTGGTTATTGGTATTGCCTTCAAGTTTGGAGCAGTTCCGTTCCACATGTGGGTGCCAGATGTTTATCACGGTGCGCCTACTGCGGTGACAATGTTCATCGGCAGTGTTCCAAAAATCGCTGCATTTGCCCTGGCGATGAGAATTCTTGTTGATGCGATGGGAGCACTGCATGCCGACTGGCAGGGCATGCTGGTCATTCTGGCGGTTCTCTCAATGGCTATAGGTAATGTTATTGCCATTGCTCAAACCAACATCAAGAGAATGCTGGCTTATTCGACAATTTCACATGTTGGTTTTATTTTCCTGGGTATCATTGCCGGAAATAATGAGGGCTACGTGGCTTCAATGTTTTACGCCATTGTCTATTCCATTATGGCATTGGGTGCATTTGGAATGATTGCGATGATGAGCAATAAAGGCTTTGATGCAGATCAACTCGATGACCTGAAAGGGCTTAATCAACGCAATCCCTGGTTTGCGGGTATGATGCTGTTGCTGATGTTTTCAATGGCCGGTGTACCGCCAACAGTAGGTTTCTTTGCCAAGCTGTTCGTGTTGGATGCAGTTATAGGAATCGACCTCGTCTGGCTGGCTCTGGTTGCAGTGGCATTCTCAGTAATCGGAGCTTTCTACTACATTCGTGTGGTGAAGCTAATGTATTTTGATAAACCAGTCGACGACACACCTTTCGTATCTGGTGCAGATACAAAACTTGTGTTTTCTCTGAACGGACTTTCCATGCTTTACCTGGGACTGTTTCCGGCATCCTTGTTGTCTCTCTGTACAGCCGCCTTGGTTTAATTTTTTAAAATACGGCTTGAAGTAAAACTGTAAAAAAGTATAATACGCACCCACTGATGCGGGGTGGAGCAGTCTGGCAGCTCGTCGGGCTCATAACCCGAAGGTCGTAGGTTCAAATCCTGCCCCCGCTACCAATTTCCAAATAACTTACCTTGCTCCTAAGTTATTGACCAGATTAAAAATAATACCAAAGTAGTATCAAATCAAAGCCTGACTCTCTGAGTTGGGCTTTTTTGTTTCTGGAGGTTGTGTAGGGGCAGTGTAGGGGTAAAGTGGTTACAGGCGCTAAAATAGCCCGTTTTATCAGCAGGGGAGTAACGTGCTAAAAGCGGAAGTTGGTTTTCAAAGTTTAATCAGATTGTTCTTGTCTTTGATTAATGGGGATTTTAAAAATAAATGCACTGCCTTTATCCTGACCAGGTGCAGGACTTTCAGCCCAGATATTGCCATTATGTAAACTGATGATTTCCTTACAAATTGGCAGCCCTAAACCGGTGCCGCCACTAGCACTTCGGGTTTTACTGCTTTGAACGAAGCTATCAAAAATGTCATTAATCTCGTCTTTAGGTATCCCAATACCTTCATCGATGATTGAAAAAATTAATTCTTTATCAGCATCATTAGCCACTAAAGTAGAATTGATCGTGATAAAACTTTCTTCCGGGCTGAATTTAATTGCATTTGAGAGCAGATTCACAATTACTTGCGTCATTAATTTTGTGTCAATTTCTAAAAGTAATTTATTCTCATGATCAAATTGTATATTTAGTCCTTTCTGACTTATGAGACTATCTAATTCACTTAAACAATCCAATGTAACCTGATTCATATCATGAATAGAAAAATGAGGTTTCATTTTTTCTGATTCGAGTTTTGATAAATCAAGCAGATCATCCAGCAATCGAGTTAAACGTTCGCCACTAATCTTAATTTTTTCGAGATAATTTCTAACTTTTTCTTGTTGTGATCTTTTTAACCCCAAGCTTGAAAAACTAAGTATCGAATGCATCGGAGTTCTCAACTCATGAGACATGTTTGCTAGAAACTGACTTTTTGCTTTACTGGCTTTTTCAGCGGCCTCCTTAGCAAGCAGATACTCTTGAGTCCGTTGATCGACCATTTCTTCTAAATGTTCATTTAATTCTGTGAGCATTTCTTTTTGAGATAAAACGTCATCATGCGCCTTCTGAATCTCTTTGTTCGATTGCTCTAATTCCTCATATTGTCTTGATATAGTGACATCAGCCCTTTTTGTTAACGAATAGAGATATATAAAAAGAAATAACACAATAGCTGAAAGTATGCCTAGATTACGTAGCAGTAGTTCATTATCGGTTTGAGTGATATTTGTAACATCAGCATATAGCTCAAATATCGCAATAACCTGGTTTCTTTCATTCAGAATGGGTATGTATGTTTCTACAATATAGTGGTTAGTGATGATGCCCTTTAAAGATTTGAACTCGGCCTTTAATTCTAATTCACTTGAGATAACCCCATTTTGTGCATCTAGAATCGGTTGGTTACCTTGCTTATCGACACCTATCTCAGTATGTGTGGTTGAATATATCGTTAGGCCATTTATATCAAAAATTTTAATTTTTAATATGGGATAAATTTTTGAATAATTTTTAATTGTTTGGTCCAGAGCGAGAAAAGATTCGTGCTGGATTGCTGCCTGTTTTTTCTCTTTGAAAACTCTGAGATATTGGTTAATTTCTAAATGAAGATTTTTGGAGAGGATTTTACCCAGAATTATATTTTCTCTTTCCCCTGAATTCTTTTGAAAAGATTGTAATTCAATATAGTAATGATAGTACAAAATTAACAAAAACAGGATGAAACCTAATCCACCCCATATCAGAAAGCGTTTTCTAATTTGGAACATTTTTGACCTTTAATTAAACGTAATCACCCATGTTCCATATGGTTATTAGTAAGCCTCGATTAATACTTTCAAAGTATAGACACAATCAATGTTATAAACAAAAAATAAGTTATCTCTATAAGTTAGAAAAAATTCATCTTATTAAGATGTGGAGCTAATTGGCAGTATTGGAATGATTATCTAGAAGCTTGGTAATTTTTTCTGAGATTAATATAAAATCCATAAGATGTTTTGTGACTTCTAAATCATTGCCATCACGATAATAAGCAATAATTTCAGCTGCTAAGTTATGAAAATCTTCATGACATTTTTTTAAATTTTCTATCTCTTTAATATTTTTCTGTGAGTTAATCCAGGGTGTTAATGGACAAGATCCTTCATCAAGTTCTGTAGAAGATGGGATCTGATCTATAGGTTTTTTTGTTGAAATTATATCCAGTAAATTGTTTTTAAATGAGCGGTGATGGCTAATGGCTTCCTCTGTATCTAAGATGTTTTTCTGATCATGCTTGTAAACAACTGGAACAAAAAAAGTAAATACACTACCTTTACCATTTTCAGGAGCAGGGCTTTGCGCCCATATTTTTCCTCCATGTAATTCTATTATCTGCTTTGAAATTGAAAGCCCTAAGCCTGTACCCCCGGATTGTGATTTGGTTTTACTGCTTTGAATAAATTTATCAAAAATATTTTCAAGTTGATCGGATGGAATTCCAATTCCATTATCTTGCACGGAAACTTGAATAATTTCCTGTAGTTGATCGTTGTGTTGTCTGGCATGTCTTTCTATCTCTACATATATTTGTGAGTTTTCAGGACTAAATTTAATCGCGTTAGAAAATAAATTAATCATTACACGTGTTATCAATTGTTGATCGACGACGCACTCAAAATGACTTTGTGTGTTTATTTTGATTAATATATTTTTGTCGGAAGTAAGGCTACTGATTTCATTAATTGCTTTTTCTATTAAGGTCGTCATATCCTGTTTAACAAAATTACCTTCCAATTTTCCTGATTCAAGTTTTGAAAGATCAAGTAGATCATTCAATAAAGCAGTCAACCTGATACCACTGGTCCGGATATTTTGTAAGAACCTTTCACTTTTTTCGTCATCAACTCGTTTTAAGGCCAATGAGGCAAAACTTAGAATTGAGTGCATTGGAGTACGAAGTTCATGAGACATATTGGCCAGAAATTTACTTTTTTCCAGATTTGCGGTTTCAGCTTCATTTTTTGCTGCTTCCAGCTCTGCCGTTTTGTCAGCAACCAGAGATTCAAGATTACTGCGATGTCTTTGTAATTCTTCCTCAAGTTTTTTCTGTCGGCTGATATCGATCATAGTGCCAACCATTCTTAACGGTTGATCATTTTCATCGTGCTCAACAACTTGTCCTCTTCCGAGTACCCATTTCCAGCTTCCGTTTTTATGTTTTAATCGATGTTCTTGCTGCCAATTGGTAGAAAAATTTTGTAGATGTTGGTCAATTGAGGTTAGTATTTTTTCTTTGTCATCGGGATGAATACGTTGCTCCCAACTTGAATAATCATTTGCCAATTCTGATTCACCAACGATTTGACCCCAGTTGGCGCTGTAATCAACTGTTCCAGTTGAAATGTTCCAGTCCCAAATGCCATCGTGAGCAGCATCCATCGCAAGCCTGTATTTTTCTTCACTTTCTCGCAATTCAATATGCTCTTTTTCGAGGTCTGCTTGGGTTTTTGCCAGGTGCTTAGCAAGGTTATTAAAACCTCTTGCCACATCACCAATTTCATCATTACTATCAATATCTATTTGATGACTTAATTCCCCTTTTGATAACGCAACTGCGCCTTCTTCGAGTTTACGTAAGTGTCTTGTTAGAACTATGCCTAATATGAGCGTTACTGTAATAGTTAGTATTATTTCTAGAATCGCAATCAAAGTATTTTGAAAGCGTGTGTCAGCGATGAGCTTTTCGATTGCTTCAAGCGAAACACCTATTCTTACTTTGCCCAAAGATTGTCCAGCCAATTTAATACTGGCTTCAGAATCATAAATCCCGTCAGCTCTTGCAGCTTCAAAATTTGAATCCAATGTTCTGGACTTTGGAGGAACTCCTTTTTTAGCCAAGAGATACTCATCTTGGTCATAGACGCCTACATAAACAAATGCATCTTTATTCAATAGAGATAATACATCAAGCAACACGGCACGGTCAGCGGCAGCTAATCCGGGTGCCAGGGAACTGGCCAGCAGGTTGGCATCTTGATTGACCTGAAATTCCATACGTTCAGCATGACTGGAAGTAATCAACCTTACACTATTCCAAACAAGAATAGATAACATGATGATCTCGATTAGGACCACCCCAGCTATTAGTCGGGTTGATAGGCGGACTTTCATTATGCACCGAAACCAGTTCAGTATTTTTATTATCTAAGGCATGTAGGGTCTTAGAATTTCATATTCAGAGACATCTACGACTCTATAGCCTTTAGACCCAATATGTTTTAACAACGATTGACCTGAATCAGTCTCACTTAATGACAACAGAGCCTCTTGTATCTTTTTATCGATAGAATCGGGTTGATCAGTTGCAACCATGATAGGCATGTTCGGATATATTACTCCAAGATCAAAAATTCTAATCGGCTTACCTTCGCCAATCATTTTGTTGGCTACATTGTTTGAAGTAATTACAGCATCAACTTTATTCGTCAGAATAGCTTCTACCGCCGCATTATGACTGGTAAAGGCGGTGAATGTGGGTGCATCATCTCCTGTGATGCCAGCTTCAATTAATCGCTGTTTGCCCATCCGGGTCATAAGTGCTTTCGGAGCAGCAGTTCCAATTCTTTTCCCACGGAGAGCATCAAGGCCTTTCCAATCATTGTCTTTATGAACCACTATTAATTGCTGACCAGAGTTTTTATGTGTCGCAATAATTCGGTAATTACCATCATCTGCGGCACGCATTGCAAAATGCGGCGCAGTGACTGCAATATCATAACGGCGTTCTGAAGTTCTTTTTAGATATGTGGGAAAATCTTTCGCTGTTTCAAGCTTAATCGGCCTGTTTAACTGCTCTTCAAGGTAGTTTTTCAAAGGACCGTACTTTTTAAATAATGCTACTGCACTATAAAGCGGGAAAAACCCCATAACCAAAGGACTTTCTTCCTCAATAGATTGAGCATGGATATTATGAAAAGGAAAAAAAACCAGTATTAGTATAAATATGAAAGCCGCCTTTGGTTTATTAATTGCCATTATTCTCGTCTCGTTTTTATAATTAGATGGTGAAACTAAAAGGTTCCTCTTAAGACGCTATCGGCTATTAAATGAAATACTTTAAAATGTGCTGGCATTTAAAAAACTATCTTAATGTTATTTCAACCACTTTTGCTGAAGATAATTCCAAATCAGGTCGAATCAGATAATGAAGCTTGACTGTATCACCGGGCCTTTTTTCATACATTGCAGTTTTAAACTCAGTCAACTTATTGATTTTTCGATCATTAATTCCGATTATCACGATGCCTTCAGGTAATCCGGCATCTCGAAGTGCGCTCTTATCAGAAAAGCCTTTTACAATTAGATGATGATCTTTTTCTTCAAGTAAGGCTCCGATTAAGCCAACCCTGGGTAAAGACCTCAAAGATGACTTTATGAAATAATGTGCCCGGCTATTGTCGAGATCAGTAAAATCGTCACTGGGTAATAAAGATAAAGTGTCCAGGTCAATATGTCGGGTAATTCTGTTGGGAATACCGGAGCCATGCTCAATATGCCCTGAACCGGCAAAGACCACCATGCGATGGTCCGGGTTTTCCTCAAGAAACTGTCCGGCCCTGTAAGCCATTGCTTCGTCCCAGGTAAGTTGTCCGCGCAAAAATTGTTCGAATGTACCTGGATACTGGGGATGCATTTCGAAAACTTCGCGAAGTCTGTTTTCATAGCTTTTATCAGACCAGTCATAAGAATCGGGTATTTGAACTTTAAGATTGTCAGGTAACGATTGTAGATCACCTGATTTTAGATAATTGCTTAACTCGGTTGACGCATTAAGTGCCAGGACCCTGATTTTGTTTTGGCGGGCAAAATCGAGTATGGGACGATACAGCCGGTAATCATAGCGCCAGCGGTTGTAGTAACCAGTGCGGTGTAGCATCTGCTCCTCAGTGATATCACCATTTATATAATCATCCAGGTGTTGCTGGAATGGCTGTTGAAACCATTCAACGCCGATAGCCAGCTTGGTGGACTGGCGATAGAGGGTTTTAAGCATTTCTAATTGAGTTAAATGATGGTCATAGCGTGTGTGCGCTTCACCAACAAAGAATACCCGCGTATTAGTATTTTGCTTTACAACATCAGCCAAAGTGATGATCCTGGCGGATCCGTGCGCACTTCTGCTATCCCAAACATCCAGGTTTTCATAATTGCTATCTGCCCGGAAAGAACAGCCTGATGCAACTAAAATAAAAGATAAAACTCCAATAGAAAAGATTAAAATCCTAGTAACTGATAAATACGTAAAACCTGAGATTACTCTATGCGATGTATTCATATTTTTGCCTTATTCGCTGTAATTCTGCTCTCAGGGTGCAGCCATTCAAATGACAGCACTCAGCAGATTCACCGTAACATTAATGTGATACTAGACCCATCGAATGCATCAATACACGTCACAGATTCCATAGTTTTTCCAGAAGAAACTGAAGATACTACTTTTATTCTTAACAAAAACTTTGAAGTGAGTGCTAACGGCGCCAAAATTAAAGCATTATATTTCAACGAAAGTGAAGTCTTTCGCCATTACCGCTTAACGCAAATATCTCCAGGCAGTAAAGTCCAGCTCAGTTACCGGGGAAAACTACCCACCACAATTACACGCTCAAAAAACATAATGCCTAAAGTGATTTTTGATCCCGGTTTCTTTTATCTCGATGGCAGCAGCGCCTGGTATCCACGTTTTAAGGAATTTCCTTATTTTAGTTTTTCACTGAATGTTGAAAAGCCGGATGGTTGGGAAATTATTAGCCAGGGCAAGCGTACTGCAAAAAATAACGCTACACATTTTGAAATAACAAAACCACAAGATGATATTTATCTGCTCGGCGGAAAATACCAACGTTACTCAAAAGACCTGCAACTTTCGCATAGAGATATTCAGATTGAAGTGTATTTATTTGAATCCGCCCCGGAGCTTGCTCAAAAATACCTCGATAAAAGTGCTGAATACATCACTGAGTTCAGCAACATCATTGGCAGCTATCCGTATAGCAAATTTGCCGTAGTTGAAAATTCATATCAGACTGGCTACGGCATGCCAGGTTTTACCTTGCTCGGATCGCGAATTATTCGTTTTCCGTTTATCTTAAACAGTTCATTACCTCATGAAATCCTGCATAACTGGTGGGGTAATGGTGTCTATGTCAATTATCAGACTGGTAACTGGAGCGAGGGTCTGACAGCCTACATGGCTGATCATTTCTACCAGAAAAAAATTGGTAAAGATGTCGAGTACCGCCGAAAAGCCCTGGAACGTTATGCAAACTTTGCAGCCAACCAGGCTGATTTCCCACTTGTTGAATTTACCAGCAGGCATAATGAATCGAGTCAGGCCGTTGGCTATAGCAAATCGATGATGATTTTTCACAGCCTGCGTGAGCAAATTGGTCCTCAACGCTTTGATGAAAACATCAAAAAATTCTGGGAAAAATTTAAATTTAAGCCAGCGTCCTTTGACGATGTCATATCAACATTAGCTTCAGGCAGCGAAATAGATACCAAACAATTTATGCATCAATGGCTTAACCGTGAAGGGGCTCCTGGCATTGAGGTTGATGCTATCTCTGTAGAAAGGCAAGGGTCTGTCTATCAACTTAAACTGGACTTAATTCAGACTCAACCAGGAAGGGCCTTTACTTTTCAATTGCCGATCCATATAAAAACATTGTCAAGTGAAGATCCTGTAATTCAATCTGTGGTTATGGATGAGAAAAAATTACCCTTAACTTTTAAATTGGATGAACTTCCAGCTACTGTTAGCGTTGATCCGGATTTCAATACATTCAGGTTATTGTCACCAAAAGAGCGTCCGGCATCGCTGGGTCGTTTGTTCGGAGCCGAACAGCAATACATTGTTATCCCTTCTAAAGCTGACGAAAGCATGGTTGCTGCCTGGGAAGCTCTTGCAAAACAATGGAACCGGTTATACAACAATGTTGCTATCGTCAAAGATCATGAAATAAATGATTTACCGGATGATGCCCCGGTTTGGTTAGTCGGATGGGAAAATGACTTTCTGCAGAAATCAGCCGAACATTTCTCTTCATCTGTTTATCGATTATCAGTGACACAAAACAGTCTCAACGTAGACGATGATTTATTTTTAAGTGATCAGCATGGTCTGGTGGTGCTTGATATTAATAACAGCAAACCCCCTTTAGGTTTTATTGCTGCCAATAATGTTGAAACAATCAATCAACTTGCCCGCAAACTACCGCATTACAAAAGCTATGGGTTACTGGTTTTTGACGGAATGAGTCACAAAAACATTCTTAAAATGCATTTGCCTGTAATAAATTCACCTTTGAAAATTAATTTGAATTAGAGGCTTGTATGCCCAATTTCGAACAAGTCCAAATCGATCGTATTTCTGTGGCATTAAAGTCGATGTTTATTGCAGATTCATTGGCAATGCCAGTCCACTGGTACTATCGTACTGCCGATATACTCAATGCCTTTCCAGGAGGTATTAAAGATTTTCAAAATGCACCTGATCATCATCCCTCATCAATAATGTCGCTTCACTCAACCCAACAAGGTGGGCGCAAAACTGCATCTAAAAGAAAACAGAGAGAAATTGTTGGCGATGTCATACTTAAAGGCAAAGCGGAATTCTGGAACATCCCAAATATTCATTATCATCATGGCATGATGGCGGGTGATAATACGCTAAACGCACATTGTGTGAGAGTTTTGATACGCAGCCTTATTGAAAATGATGGTCATTATGATAGTGATAGATTTTTAGACCATTATATTGACTTTATGACAGCCGATCCTCCTCAGCATAATGATACCTATGCTGAATCTTATCATCGTGGTTTTTTTGATAACCTGTCGAATGGAAAGCCCAAAAACCAGTGTGGAGCAAAAACACACGACACCGCCTCAATCGGTGGTTTAGTGACAATCGCGCCGCTTGTTTTTACGCAAAGGCTGTTAGGTGCTTCTCTTGAAAAGGTGCAAAAACTTTGTCAACAACACCTTCAACTGACACATCCGGATGATTACTTAACTAAAATATGTTCAAGTTATGTAAAGCTTCTGGACAATTTACTTTTTAGAAAAGATAACGACAGTGCGGCGGAAATAATAAACCATGCTTCAGTTTCAGGTATAAGACTCAATTTACAAGAACTTGATAGCCGGGTTTTAACTGATCATCAGGTTATTGGGTCAATTTATAGCAGTGCCTGTTATATAGAACATTCATGGCCTGGCGTTTTATATCTGGCATTTCGATATCACGATAATTTAAAGCAAGGCCTGATCGCAAATACCAATCTTGGCGGTGATAATGTTCACAGAGGTATCGTTCTGGCAACACTTCTCGGACTGTTATCAGGTAAAACTGAAAACGCCTGGTTCAAGCAGCTTATCGCTCAATCAGAGATCAATGCGGAAATAAACAAACTAATCGAGTTGGTTCTGGTCAATAAGCGTTAATATCCTCAAATCTTTCCAAAGACTCTCAGGTGACGCCAAAAATATAAATATCAATATATTATTGCTTTCTGTTATTATTAGGCCAATTGAAGTGCTTTTCGGTCAGCGCTGATTTCATCTATCCAACATCTGGTTGGATATTTCATTTTTTTTCGAATACTTTACCTGGATCGTAATAAGGCTACATACCGCCTTGTCTGGTAGGATTCAGGAGTAATCCATAATGTCATTTAATAACATTGGCCTGTCGGCTGATATTCTTCGTGCTGTGTCTGAACAAGGCTACAACGAACCTACACCTATACAACGTCAGGCAATCCCGGTTGTTTTGAAAGGCAAAGATATTCTGGCTGGTGCGCAGACCGGAACAGGTAAAACTGCTGCATTTACCCTGCCATTGCTTGAACTCATACATGAACATGCCCAGGGAAAAGGTAATCGTCCGATAAGAGCGCTGGTGATAACGCCTACCAGGGAACTGGCAGCCCAGGTTGGAGAAAGTGTCAGTGTTTACGGAAAGCATTTACCTCTGCGATCAGCTGTCATTTTTGGCGGTGTAAAAATTAATGCTCAAATAGATAAATTACGACACGGCGTTGATATTCTTATCGCCACACCGGGGCGCTTACTTGACCATGCACATCAAAGAACAGTAGACCTCTCCAAAATTGAAATTCTGGTACTGGATGAGGCCGATAGAATGTTGGATATGGGGTTTATTCACGATATCCGTAAGGTGATGAAATTATTACCCAAAGATCGCCAAACACTGCTTTTTTCGGCGACCTATTCAAATGAAATCAAGCAGCTCGCAAATGATTTGCTGAATGAACCTGAATTAATTGAAGTTGCGCGTCGCAATACCGCGGCTGAAAAGGTTGCACAGGTGGTCTACCCGGTTGATAAGAATCGAAAAAGAGAATTACTTTCTCACATGATTGGTGCCAATAACTGGCAACAGGTTTTAGTCTTCACACGTACCAAGCATGGCGCAAACCGCCTGGCGCAGCAATTGGAAAAAGATGGTCTAACTGCGGCTGCCATTCATGGTAATAAAAGCCAGGGTGCAAGAACACGCGCACTTGCAGCTTTCAAAAGCAGGGATGTGCGAGTCCTGGTTGCCACTGATATTGCAGCACGTGGGCTCGACATTGACCAGTTGCCTCATGTGATAAATTTTGAATTACCCAATGTGCCGGAAGATTATGTTCATCGTATCGGAAGAACAGGTCGAGCAGGGAATGAGGGAGAAGCCATTTCATTGGTTTGCGTTGATGAGCTCAAGCTTTTAAAAGATATTGAAAAACTGCTAAAACGTGAAATCCGGAAAGAAGTTATACCTGGTTATGAGGTTGACCCATCCATAAAAGCTGAAAGTATTCAAAATGGTAGAAAAGGCAGAAATGGCAGGCAGGCCAACAACTTCAAGTCTTCCGGCTCCTCCGATGAACACAAGACAAGAAGTAAACCGAATAAAAGAAAACAGGCTGTTAAAAGAAAAAGCAAAGAAACCCAGGAGAGTCTCTATAAAACTTCAAATAAAGGTGTTTCAAAGCAACAGCGGTCTAAGACAATAAATAAAAAACCTGCAAAACCCAACAGGGTTGCCGCATTATTTGGTGGGTAATTAAGTGAATTCTATGGTTTCTTTATCAGCAAAAAAGGTTGTCTGTATTACCGGGTCTTTATGGACGCATAAGCATGATGCGCCTCGTCATTTGCTCGTTAAAGAAGGATTTATGCGTCCACGCTGGTTTACAACCGGAAGAGCTTTACATGATGCTGATTACAAGGCGATTTCCAAGACAAGTTTTCAGTTGGCCCAGGCTGAATCCAGCGTTTTGGCCTTTATGAAGTATGGCCAGGTTTTTACGGGAATTTTGAAAGATGATTTTCAAAAAGCGTTGGAAGAGAGTGATTCGGGTGTTCTTGTTGTAGGCTTTCCTGAAGTGATTGCACAAGTTGCAGAAAATTATTTACAGGCAAAAGTGTTTGCATTTAAACCAGAAGGGTCAGATTTGTCAGAATCGCTGGACCCTGCAAACAAAAGAGGGCAACTCCATCGAATAGACATTGATGTCCTTGAAACAGGGGCATGGGATGAGGTTATGGCTGAAATCAAAGCAGCCATTACCTGAATCGGTCTGATTTCAAATCCAAGGGCTATAGGATTAAAAGGGCAAAGGATACGTGCGCAGCAGATTATCGAGGTCTTTTGACATGTCATCCGAAAGAGTGATTTCAAAAGCCTGGATATTTTCTTTTAGCTGCTCAATGTTCGTTGCCCCAATAATAGTCGAGGTCACTCCATCAACCTGGGCGCACCAGGCCAACGCTAATTGGGCGGCTGTGATGTCATGTTGTTTTGCAATTTCAACGAGTTGACTGACTGCAGTATTGGCCCTTTCATTGTCTCGAAACAGGCCGTTGCGTTGAGTCAACGTAAAGCGGCTGCCTTCCGGCCTGGCACCATTTAAATATTTTCCGCTTAACAATCCGCCGGCCAATGGAGACCAGGGCAGGTAAGCAATATTTTCATGCACACAGTTTTCAATCAGGTATGGCCAGTCCTTGGTATGGAGCAGGTTAAACTCATTTTGAATCGAGACCATGCGCGGCAGGTCGTACTGTTCACTCAGTTTCAGGTATTGGTTGATGCCCCAGGGCGTATCATCGGATAAGCCGCAATAACGAATCTTTCCGGCTTTAACGCATGTATCAAGCGCCTGAAGAATTTCAAGCATTTGATTTATATGTTCTGTTGTATTGACTTCACTAAAGCGCAATATGCCTGGCCAGTGTTTGGAAAAGTGCGGGGAAAGTCTATTGGGCCAGTGTAGTTGATATAAATCGATATAGTCTGTTTGCAATCTTTTTAAAGAGGCATCGACTGAAGCAATGACTGCTTCACCTGTAATATCTTTGCCATTTCGAATCCAGGGCAGACCATTGCCGGCGATTTTAGTCGCCAGGATGATCTGGTTGCGTTTATCAGGATTAGACGCCAAATAGTTGCCAATAATCGTCTCAGTTTTGCCATAGGATTCAGGTGTTGGCGGGATCGCATACATCTCGGCGGTATCAATAAAGTTGATTCCCGAGGAAAGGGCAAGTTCTATTTGAGTATTGGCATCAGCCTGGTTGTTTTGCACACCCCAGGTCATTGAGCCTAAGCAGATGTTTGAGACTGTAAGGTCACTTTGTCCTAATTTGGCGTATTGCATGCTGTTACCTGGTAAATGATTTGAGTCTAAATATAGGTGATCAGTTTTTTAATCACCAGTGATAAAAAGGTTGAAATTTTCAGGCAGTGTTATTGAGCGCTTCAAGCTTTGCAAATCTTACCTCGATCTCAGGATTGCTGCTGAATAACACGGACCATTGAGCAGAGCCTGAAAAGGTTTTGAATTTTTTCAATGCAGAAATGGTGCCTTCAGCTTTATATTTTGATGCAGCTAATAATTTGTAGGCATAGATATCGGCTTCATGTTCCTGTTCGCGGCTGTATTTTTGTTTTAACAAAGATGAAAGCGTTTTAGCCCCATATCTCAGTAACGGATTTGAAGAGGCAATGTTTACAGCGACATTGGCCGCCTGGTGACGATACTCTTCTACGATCCTCTCTTTGGCATGGCCAAGTTCAATATGACCAATTTCATGTGCTATCACTGCTGCAATTTCATCTTCAGAGAACGTGCGCTTATTGATTTCGTCAATGAAGTCTTTGGTCAGCAGAATCGTACCGGCAGGAAAGGCCATGGCATTGATTCCGGGTTCCAAAACGGTAAATTGCTGGTATTTGCGCAACTCACTGTTATTTACATCATGCAAATGGTTAAGGATTGGCTTGATAAGCGGGTGAATTTCTTTGATTAACTTATCTTTGGCTGCGAGTTTGTCGATCGCTTTTTTTTCCAATGACGCTTCATTGACGATGCGGTTCGAATACCTTTTGTATAAGTAAAATGCACCGATCACCAGTGATAATAAAATAATTTCTTTAAAACTAATCATGATCTTTTTTCCTTCAGATCCTCTCAATCGTTTCAATTGCCCTATAAGTTACTTTTTTACGTGCAGTAATTTACGCCTGTTTATAATTCGGGGCATTTATATAAAAAGGGATAAACCTGCAGATCATGTTACCAAGTATTGCCGAACGAATTGCCACTAAATTAGAAGTTCAGGTAAAACAGGTGGATGCGGCAATTGACTTGCTCGATTCCGGTTCTACCGTGCCATTTATTTCCCGGTATCGCAAAGAGGTCACCGGTGGACTGGATGACACACAGCTAAGAACACTACAGGAAGATCTCGTTTACTTAAGGGAACTTGAGGAAAGGCGAGAAGCCATTTTAAAACTGATCGATGAGCAGGGCAAACTCACCCCTGAATTGGCTAAAAATATTAGCTTGGCAGAGACTAAAACACGCCTTGAAGACCTGTATTTACCTTACAAGCAAAAAAGACGTACACGTGGACAGATTGCCATTGAAGCGGGTATTGAGCCTTTGGCTGACAGTCTCTATGCCAATCCTGATCTTGTTCCGGAAACAGAAGCTAAAGCGTTTATCAACGATGATGAACAATACAAGCAGGCTTTTTGTGATGTAAATGGCGTTCTCGATGGTGCTCGGGCGATTTTAATCGAACGTTTTGCCGAGGATGCACAACTTACCGGGGATCTGCGGGATTTAATGATTGAAGATGGTGTTTTGATATCGACGGTCGTTGATGGCAAACAGGAACAGGGTGCTAAGTATCGCGATTATTTTGACAACAGGGATACTTACCAAAAGGTTCCATCGCACAGGGTGTTGGCGATGCTGCGTGGCCGTAACGAAGGTGTTTTGCAGCTAAAACTTGATGTTAACCATGATCTTGAAAGCAGGCATCCCTGCGAAAGCAGAATTGCCAAACGATTTGGTATTGAGCATTTAGGCAGACCGGCAGATGACTGGTTGGCCAAAGTGGTTAACTGGACCTGGAAGGTCAAACTGCACATGCGCCTTGAGACGGAACTGCTGACAGACCTTCGCCAGCGGGCAGATTTGGATGCAATTCAGGTGTTCGCCCGAAATTTACAGGATTTACTGTTAGCCGCGCCTGCAGGGCAACTCGCAACGATTGGGCTTGATCCCGGATTAAGAACCGGTGTGAAAGTAGCTGTTATCGATGCAACCGGTCAGTTTGTTGACCAGGCAACGATTTACCCGCATGCACCTAAAAATCAATGGGACCAGGCGATCGCAACCATTGCCAGGTTGGCGCAAAAATACCAGGTAAAATTAATAGCCATCGGTAATGGCACGGCTTCAAGGGAAACGGACAAACTGTGTTCGGACCTGATCAGGCAACACAAAGAGCTGAACTTACAGAAAATCATGGTAAGCGAGGCAGGTGCCTCGGTTTATTCGGCCTCTGATCTGGCTGCCCGGGAATTTCCGGATTTGGATGTCACGATACGTGGTGCCGTTTCAATTGCCAGGCGCTTGCAGGATCCGTTGGCAGAACTGGTCAAGATTGATCCTAAGTCCATAGGTATTGGACAGTATCAGCATGATGTCAGTCAGTATCAATTATCGAAGAAACTCGATGAAGTGGTCGAAGATTGTGTTAACAAGGTAGGCGTTGAAGTCAATACCGCCTCACCGGCCCTGCTTCGACGAGTTGCCGGCCTGAGTACGTCAATTGCTGAAAATATTGTCGAGTATCGCAATAAAAATGGCGCATTTTCAAACCGTGAGCAACTCAAACAGGTGCCTCGCCTAGGTGATAAAACCTTCGAACAGGCTGCCGGGTTTTTAAGGGTTCACAATGGTGAAAACCCATTGGATGCTTCGGCGGTTCATCCGGAAAGTTACCCCGTGGTTCAGCGCATCAGTGTAACCAGTAACAGTGATATTAGTTCTTTGATTGGTAACCATGCCAAGCTAGGTATGATAAAAGCCGAAGACTATATTGATGAGCAATTTGGTTTGCCTACAATCATGGATATATTGGAGGAACTGAAAAAACCCGGTCGCGATCCCCGTCCGGAATTCAAGGCGGCAACTTTTAAAGAGGGAGTGGAGAGTCTGTCTGATTTAAAGCCGGATATGATGCTGGAAGGCACGGTTACCAATGTCACCAACTTTGGTGCTTTTGTTGATATTGGCGTTCATCAGGATGGCCTTGTGCATATATCAGCCCTGGCCGACAAGTTTGTAAAAGATCCTCATGATGTTGTAAAAGCCGGCCAGATCGTTATTGTCAAGGTGATGGATGTTGATGAAAAGCGCAAGCGCATTGCCCTGAGCATGAAGCTCGATGACAAAGCTGAATCCAGGGACTCTGCAGACAAAGACAACAGACCTTCATCAAAGCGCGCAGCCAAGCCTGCAAAAACTGCTAAAAAAGGTAATGCCAAGGTGCCTCATTCAAATAATGCCTTTGCCCAGGCATTAGCGGCAGCTAAAAAATAAGCCCTCCGTTATCAACTTATAATTATCATTCCAGAATGGTCAATACAGGAATTATCAAGCCATAATTATCAGTACATGAAATATCAATCCATGCATAATCAACAGCTTCCATGACCACAAATCAGGTTGTGCTACCTGAATTGCCGATCAATACCTGTCTTGTTGAGCTTGGACAGGCATTGAAAGCTGGACATGTCACCTTAACGGCATCGACCGGTTCGGGTAAGACGACCATCGTACCTCTAAGCTTGCTTGACCAGCCCTGGTTAGCCGGCAAAAAGATCATCATGCTTGAACCAAGACGGCCTGCGGCACGCATGGCGGCACATCGTATGGCTCAATTACTTGGAGAAAAAACCGGCCAGACAGTCGGCTACCAGGTGCGTTTTGAGCGTCAGATTTCAGTAGATACCCGCATCGAAGTCTTAACAGAGGGTCTGTTATTAAAACGTCTGCAATCTGATCCTGAGTTGTCTGATGTAGGCCTGATCATTTTTGATGAGTTTCATGAACGAAGTTTGGTCGCTGATGTTTCCCTGGCATTATGCATCGATGTCTGTCAGGGATTACGCGATGATCTTCGCCTGCTGATTATGTCAGCAACGCTTGATTCAGATCGTCTTGGTCAGCTTTTAAAGGCTAAAAACATCTCTGCGAAAGGCCGGCTATTTCCGGTAACCATGCATTATGCCGAGCAGGATTTTCCTTTAGATGATGTAGTGGAAGCTTGTTTGCCGCTTATTGATAAAGCGCTTGGTCTGGTTAAAGCAGATGTGCTGGTGTTTTTACCCGGACGAAAAGAAATTGGCCGGTTGCAGACATTGGCCGAACAAAAATGGCCTGATGATTGTGAGGTGTTTACTCTCTACGGTGACTTGAGCACTGAAAAACAGGATCAGATTTTAAATCCTTCAAATAGAAAACGACGAAGGTTGATTTTGGCAACCGATATCGCTGAAACCAGTCTGACTATTGAGGGCATTGAGGCAGTCGTTGATGGGGGCAGGGTAAGAAAACCTGTTTTTCAGCCCAACAACGGCCTGACACGACTGCAAATGCAGTGGGTATCAAAAGCTTCAGCATCACAGCGAACCGGGCGCGCCGGCAGGTTAGGGCCTGGTCATTGTTTTCGTGCCTGGACAAAGTCATTCGAACAGCGCCTGGAAGACTTTATTACCCCGGAAATTTTTCAGGCTGATTTGGCGGCAACTGTACTTGAGGTTGCTGCCTGGGGTATTAATCAAGCTGATCAACTTCAGTGGTTTGATTTTCCACCACATGCGCATTGGCAACAGGCAGTTGGTCTTTTATATCGGCTCGGTGCTTTGGATATTCATGGCTACATTACTGCTCAGGGTCGTGAAATGTCGGTAATCCCTGTTCATCCCCGCCTGGCACACATGCTTCTGCAGGCAACTGCTGAGGAAGACAAAGTAACCGTGGCTGATATAGCCGCTTTGCTAACCGATCGAGATCCTTTAATACGTAATCCCGGCGGTATAGCCCCGGTTGATATAACGCTTAGATTATCAATGCTTAACCGGTGGAGGCAATGCTGGCGAGACCAGCGGCAGTCAGTTCAAGGTGCTGATATAAAAACCTTAAAACAACTCGAGCGTTTATCAACGCAGTTTCTGAAATTACTCCCGCATAAAAAAAGACCAGCCGAGAAAAAGGCCCTGGAAGAAAGGGGTCGGGAAGGAAAAGCCGTTGGTGAAAAAGCTAGGGAACAAAAACAGCAGGCTAAAGGCTTGAGCGCAGGTGCCTATCTGGCAATGGCTTATCCGGACAGGATTGCAAAGCGTCGTTCAAATGGGGGAGGCTACCTGATGGCAAATGGTCGAGGGGTGACGTTACCGCAGGATGATCCGTTAATTGCCACTGAATACCTGGTGATAGCCAATCTTGATGCAGGCAAAAGAGACGGCAGGGCGTGGCTTGCAGCGGCGATAGACTTCAGTGAAATTGAAAATCTGTTTGCCGGGCAGATTCAACATCAACGGCTTACTGTCTGGGATGATAATCATCAGAAAGTCATCGCAAGACAACAAAGTCGCCTGGATAAACTGACGTTAACTGAAACCCAGGTGCCAATTCAAAAAGATGAACGGGTCATCGATATTTTAGTTGAGCAAGTGAAAAAGCAGGGATTAGCCCTGTTTGGCGATTCTGACAAGCTTGAATCACTTCGGGCTCGTATACAGATATTGCATCAACTTAAAACATTTGGCGACTGGCCTGATATGTCCGAGCCGGGGTTGCTTGCTAACCTGGATGCCTGGCTCGTTCCCTGGATGGATAATATCAGCTCGTTAAAACAGCTTAAGCAGATAGATTTAGTATCTGCTCTTCAGTCATGGCTGGGCTGGGACAAACAAAAGCAGCTGGATAAATTAATGCCCGAGCTATACCAGACGCCTGCAGGTACCAACCGTAAGATTCAATATAATTTAAACGAACAACCGACTTTAAGTGTTCCTTTACAGGAGATGCTCGGTGTTTCTGAAACCCCCACTATCGCCGGTGGTCAATTACCACTGGTGATTCATCTTTTGTCACCAGCAGGTCGGCCACTCCAGGTAACGAAAGATTTAGCGACCTTCTGGCAGGGTGCGTACCAGGAAGTAAAAAAAGAAATGCGTGGCCGGTACCCAAAGCATTACTGGCCAGATGATCCCGCTTCTGCAGCGGCGACACGCTTTACCAAAAAACATTTAAAAAAACAGGATTAGCTTCGAAAAATTCGAAGCATATTTGGTCAATTTCCGAATTTTCACAAAGTATTCTCTTCTGCATGCTATTAGCACAATTTCCAGAAACTTGTTGCTTATTACGAGAGGAGAGTGCGAATGAGTTTATTTGCCCTAAGGCGTGAATATCAGCGTACCTACGATAGAATTTTTGAAGAGTTCTCAAATGACTCCGGACTCCAAACTGAACAGGGTTCTCAAAAAGCTGTTTCATCAGACATGGCGGGTGAAGATGAATTCATTCAACATGATGTGAGGGCCTGGGGACTTTTCCTGGATAGCAAGCGCAGAGAATAAATTGCGAAAATAATAACAAGGCATAATCTGCCTATTGAATCATCTTAACGAATATTTTTAGGCTAAGCCGGCTTCGTTAATCGCTGCATTTTTAAATCAATAGAACGAAGTGCAAACATTAACACTGTTCCAATCATCATCATGCCAGCAGCAAGATAGAGACCAGAACTGTAACTGTCACTGTATTCAGCTAAAACCCCGGTAATTGCCGGAGCAAAAATCTGTGCGACGCCATAGGCGATTGTCATTTTCCCCATCATTTTCGCCGGCCGGGTTGGGTAGTACCTGCCAGACATGCTTAACACCAGGCTGACTATCCCCATAAAAGTTGCTCCGAAAAGGGCAGCGCTCAGCATTATCATAAATTCATCTGGATTGAGTACCGGAATTATCAGGGCAACGACTTTAAGAATGTAGGCAAGGATCAGGCTATTGATATCGCCAAGCCAACGAGCGACATAATCCCAGATTATTGGCGCTGGAGCTGCTGCCAGGCCAATTACCAGGAATGTCCATTGTCCTTTGCCCTGTAAGTTAGGCGTTTGTTCAACAATTGCCACAATGAAGGTAGCGCTGACGACGTAACCGACACCCGCACAAAAGTAGGCAAACATGAATATCCTGAGAAATGCTTTTGTTGGTGGATTGTCTGATAAGGATTTGCCAGTGGTTGTCATTGAGGCATTTTCGGGTTTAGGTAACCAAAACCAGGCTGGAATTAATAAAAGTACTCCAATAAAAGTCATGAGATACCACTGGTCATTCCAACTCATGTCGGTAATTGTCAGCTCAACCAGAATTGCACAAAACGCGATACCCAGACCAAGCCCGGCAAAATGAATGCCGAGTTCACTTCGATATTCATGGCGAATTAGCCAGTTCATAATAAGACCGGAACCTATGAGTAACCCGGCAGCACTGCTGAAGCCTGCAATAAAACGCGATATTGACCAGATCCAGAAATTATCAGTTATGCCCATCATGAAAGTTGAGGCCACCGCGATGACCAAACCGGCTCGATAAAGTCTGTCTTTGATGAACAGGTCACTGACCAGTGAAGCCAGAATGGCTCCGCCAAAATAGCCAATATAATTAATTGCTGCTAACCAGCCGCCTTCAGAAATGCCCAGGCCAGCCTGTGCCTGCATGATCGGTAACATCGGTGTATAGGCAAATCTTGCAATGCCCAGCATGAGAATCAGGCTCGAAATTCCAGCGACCAAAATTTTTATTCGTGCCATTTTATTGTGCAAAGCGTTCCTTTTTCACTCAAAGAGTGTTTCGTTTTTACCCAGTTTTTTGAATCTTGTTTAGCTGTTACTTATATAGGATAAAGAATATGGATATTTTTGTTTTATCTGTACTAGAATATCTGATCATCTCTGGTTTGACACAGATTACGCCTTTGCTTGATCAGAAATCAAAATTGGAGATGACGAAAGATAAAAATAAGTCAATAAGTGAAACATTAGAATAACTTTTTCGTTTAAGCCAACTTGTACTTATTATGTTCTCACAGGTTAAGTTCTCACAGGGCTTTTGGTGCTGAACCGATTTCCTGGAAAGAAACTTCAGAGAAAGCTATATGATTTCTCTAAACAAACATTATCTGATTTTTGCGCTAAGCTAAATTCGGTTTTGTATTTTTAAATTAAATAATTACTTCATTTCGAGGAGGGACAGTTTAAATGTCTGATAAAGAAAAATTTGGAACATTATCGCGTCGTGGTTTTCTGAAAGCTTCAGTCGCAGCCGCCGCCGCTGGTGCTGCTCCGATGATTTTCGTAAGAAACGCTAACGCTTTTGTAAACGAGCCCAAAGGCGGTACTGTCACACTGGGTTTCAACGTACCACAAACGGGTGCGTATGCTGATGAAGGTGCTGATGAACTGCGAGCTTATAAACTGGCTGTTAAGCATCTTAACGGCGAAGGTGATGGCGGTATGCTTAACACCATGAACCCAAAATCATTAAAAGGTAACGGTATCCTGGGTAAAAAAGTTGCTTACGTAACTGGTGATACACAAACCAAGTCTGATGCTGCGCGTTCATCTGCTAAGCGTATGGTCGAGAAAGACGGTGCCCTTATGATCACTGGTGGTTCTTCTTCTGGTGTTGCAGTGGCTGTGCAAGCTTATTGTCAGGAAGCTGGCGTTATCTTCATGGCTGGCCTGACTCACTCAAATGACACAACAGGTAAAGACCGTAGAAAACACGGTTTCCGTCATTTCTTTAACACTGAAATGTCTGGCGCTGCGCTTGCTCCTATCCTTGAAAAAGAGATGGGCAAAGATCGTACTGCTTATCACCTCACAGCAGACTATAACTGGGGTTGGTCACAGGAAGGTTCAATCAAAAAATATACTGAAGCACTGGGTTGGCAGACTAAAGCAGCTGTTCGTACACCTCTGGGTGCCGGTGACTTCTCTCAATACATCACTCCTGTGTTGAACTCCGGTGCTGACGTACTGGTTCTGAACCACTACGGTAAAGACATGGTTAATTCTCTGACACAGGCTGTTCAGTTTGGCTTGCGTGACAAGCAGGTTAACGGCAAAGACTTCCAGATCGTTGTGCCTCTGTTCTCTCGCCTTATGGCCCAGGGTGCTGGTGAAAACATTAAAGGCATCTACGGTTCAACAAACTGGAACTGGTCTCTGCAGGATGAGGGTTCCCAGGCTTTCGTTAAATCATTTGGTGCTGAATATGGTTTCCCACCATCACAGGCTGCACACACTTGTTACGTTCAGGCGTTGCAATATGCGGATGCCTGTGAACGTGCAGGCACCTTTAACCCTTGTGGTGTAATCGAAGCATTGGAAGGTCACAAGTTCGATGGTATGGGTAATGGTCCTACTGAATACCGTGCTGAAGACCACCAGGCGTTCAAAGACGTTCTGGTTGTGAAAGGTAACGAAGCACCATCTTCACAGTTTGACCTGTTGAAGATTGTTGAAGTTACTCCACGTTCTAAAGTTGAGTACGCAGCTGATATGGAAGGCTATGCAGGTAACCTCGGTAGCTGCAACGCTTAATCATTAAGCTAAGTTGATTTGCCGGCTACTCTCACGGGTAGCCGGCATTGTTGTATTTAACCTTTGAAAAATAAAAGTCACTGTTATGGACGAGATACTTCTACAAATTCTGAACGGCCTGGACAAAGGCGGTGCCTATGCACTGATTGCCCTAGGGCTGACATTGACTTTCGGCACACTCGGAGTTGTGAACTTTGCGCATGGTGCTTTGTTCATGCTTGGTGCATTTGTTGCCGTGTCAGTACAAAATATATTAACCATCTCTGAACGTGTCAGAGATGAAAGCATCACTTTCTTTGAGGCGTACAAAGAAGTGCCGTACCTGGAAATATGGTGGGGTGAGACGGGTACCATGATCATTGATTATGTAGTACCAATATCCATTCTTGTCGCAATACCCGTTATGCTGTTGATTGGTGTCGCAATGGAACGCGGTCTAATTAAACACTTCTACAAAAGAACACATGCCGAACAGATTCTTGTGACTTTTGGTTTGGCGATTGTTTTACAGGAAATCGTCAAAGCCAATTTTGGTGCTAACCCGATTCCAACACCTGCCCCTGATATTGTTTCCGGTAGTGCGCCGGTAGGTGCCTGGTTGGGTTTGAGTGAAAACCTGGTCTATCCGTACTGGCGAATGATCTACCTTGCCTTTGCGGCAGTCATTATTTTTGGTGTGTTTGCATTCCTGCGTTTTACTACATTCGGCATGGTTGTGCGCGCCGGTATGGCAGACAGGGAAACCGTCGGCTTGCTTGGCATTAACGTACAACGCCGGTTCACGATTGTTTTCGGCCTGGCTGCTGTAGTAGCTGGACTCGCCGGCGTTATGTATACACCAATATTACCTCCGGATTACCACATGGGGATGGATTTCCTCGTGCTCTCATTCGTGGTCGTGGTTGTGGGTGGCATGGGTTCGCTGGAAGGTGCTGTGCTGGCTGGCTTCCTGCTGGGTATCCTGCAGTCTTTCGCCTCGATGAACGAGGTTAAACAGATTTTGCCGGGTATTGACCAGGTTATTATTTACCTGGTGGCTGTTGTTGTGCTCCTGGTTCGTCCTCGCGGTCTGCTTGGTCGTGAAGGTGTGATGGAGGACTGATCAATGAAAGACTTACTTAAAAGCAACATGGCAGTAATGGTTATTTTCACTGTCGTGGTATTAACCGCACCAATCTGGTTGGAGCCGATTGGTGCAAGCTATCCAGACCTGCTGCAAAAATTTGCCATTTTTGGTGTATTTGCAATTGGCTTTAACATTCTGTTCGGTTTGACCGGCTACCTGTCGTTTGGTCATGCTGCATTCCTCGGAGTGGGGTCTTATACAGCGGTGTGGAGCTTTAAGCTGCTGTCAATGAACGTCCTGCCGGCAATTATTTTTGCTGTAATCGTATCGGGTCTTTTTTCTCTGGTAATTGGATTTATCAGCCTGCGCCGTTCGGGTATTTACTTTTCAATCTTGACACTGGCTTTTGCACAGATGTCTTACAGCCTGGCATATTCTGTTCTGACACCAATCACCAACGGCGAAACCGGTCTGCAGTTAACTTTGAATGACCCGCGTGTGGTTGATGGCATGTTTGGTATCCCGGTAACCAACTCACTGCCTTCAACCAATTTTTTTGGTATTTCAATGAGTGGTTACAGTGGCTTTTACTTCTGTGCAGTATTCCTGATCATTGCATTCTATATTTCGCTGAAAATTTTCCGTTCGCCCTATGGAATGAAACTCCTGGCAATCAAGTCTAACCAGACGCGCATGAAGTACACCGGTTTTAATACCCGTCCATACCTGCTTTCTGCATTTGTTATCTCAGGCATGTTTGCCGGCTTGGCTGGTTCCCTGATGGCCGTTACTGACCCGCTGGCAGGTGCCGAGCGTATGCAGTGGACTGCGTCAGGTGAGGTAGTACTGATGACTATCCTGGGAGGTATGGGTACCCTGATCGGACCATTGCTTGGTGTGGGGATTATCAAATACTTCGAGAATATTTTCTCTGCATTAAACGAAGCAGCATTACATGAAGCATTCAGTTTCCTGCCGGAGTTTCTTGGAAATATCATGGTTGTTATCGCAAACCCATTTGTCGGCGAAGGCTGGCACTTAACATTGGGAGCACTCTTCATGATTGTGGTTATCTTCCTGCCAGGTGGTGTTATGGAAGGTATTGGCCGTATCGCTAAACTTTTCCGTAAGGACAAAGCTGGATCTGATGTGCTTACTGAGGATGTGGTTGCGAGTTCATCTGAAAAAACAGATGGAGGGAAATCATGAGCAATATTCTTGAAATCAGCAATGTAAACAAAACCTTTGGTGGTCTGCATGCATTGTCAGATATCAACCTTAAAGTTGAAGAAGGTTTGATCCACGCCATCATAGGTCCTAACGGGGCAGGTAAATCAACGCTGTTGAACTGCTGCATTGGCAAACTGATCCCGGATACTGGTTCAGTAACCTTTAATGGCCGTGACATGATCGGCATGCAACCTCATGACATTAACCATGCGGGTATGGTGCGTGTATTCCAGACACCTGAAATCTTTCCGGAGCTTTCGTTACTGGATAACGTCATGATTCCTGCACTGGCCAAGCGTGACGGTACCTTCAAGTTCAACCCGTTCGCTGCCATGTCGAAGGAAAACGAAATCCGTGAACATGCCATGAGTGTGCTCGCCGATGTTGGCCTGGATCGTTTCCATGACCAGCACGCCGGCAGTATTTCGCGTGGTGACAAGCGTCGCCTGGAACTGGCGATGGGGCTGATTCAGGAGCCCGCCTTGTTGCTGCTTGATGAACCCACTGCTGGTATGGCACGTCATGACACCAACCGTACCATTGATCTGCTCAATCAGATCAAGGAACGTGGCATGACCAAAATCATCATTGAGCATGATATGCATGTGGTCTTCAGCCTCGCTGACCGGATCAGTGTCCTTGCACAGGGACGCATTATTGAAACCGGCACGCCGGAAGAAATCCGCAACAGTCAGAAAGTAAAAGAAGCTTACCTGGGAGAGGAGGCAGACGATGAGTAGCCATGACCCGATGCTTGGTGACATCAAGGTCACTGACAGAGTCGAAAAAGTTGAAAGCAAGGGCTCTGCCCCTTCATTTTTCTCCTGCTGGGATATGCACTCTTATTACGGTGAAAGTTATATCGTACAGGGTGTCAACTTCGATATCCGCGAAGGTGAAGTTGTCGCACTGCTAGGCCGTAACGGTGCCGGTAAAACATCAACACTGCGTTCAATCGCGCGTGTTGATGAGCCGCAGGTAACCCATGGTGAAATCTGGCTTGATCATAAGCCACTGCATAAAATGAAGTCTCATGATGCTGCGCAGGCCGGTGTTGCGCTGGTGCCTGAAGACCGACGCATCATTCAAGGGCTGACAGTTCAGGAAAACCTTGAGCTGGCTCAGATCGCCCCACCGGTTGGCTGGACTATTGATCGTATCTACGAACATTTCCCACGTCTGGCAGAGCGTCGTAACCAGATGGGTACCACGTTGTCCGGTGGTGAACAGCAGATGTTGGCAGTAGCCCGTGCCTTGGCGCGTGACATTAAGCTGTTACTGCTGGATGAACCCTACGAGGGGCTGGCTCCAGTAATCGTCCAGGAAATTGCCAGCATCGTCGATAACATCAAACAGTATGGTATTACCACGATCATTGTTGAGCAGAATGCAGTTGCTGCACTGCGCCTGGCTGACAGGGCATTGATTCTTGATATGGGCAATATCGTGTTCGATGGCACGGCGGAAGAAGTGCTGGAGAACGAAGAGCTAAGACACGAGTACCTTGCCATCTAATGATCAAGGACATTCTTGTTTTCCTTGATGACGGCAAGTCAAACCATGACCGGGTCAACACTGCAGTAGAGTTGGCCATTCGTCATGGTGCTAACCTTACAGGTGCAGTGCTGGGTTCTATGAAACCCGTTCACGCTCCTGATGCTGACGAAAAAGCGATCGCCAGAATGAGCGAGCGCATGGCTGAAAAAACACTCGATCACTTTACTACTATTACCAGGGATGCCAGGTTGGATATCTCATCTCTGACAATTTATGGTGACTCTGCCAGCAGTGCTGTAAAAATGGCACACTATGCCCGCAACTATGACCTGGTCATCCTGCGACAGCCAAATCCTGCCAGGGATAACTATGACCGTATGCAGGAATTTGCCAGGCAGGTGTTGTTGTTAAGTGGTCGTCCTGTCTATTTCATGCCATACACCGGCAGTTCAAAAACACCAGTTCAAAGGGTTTTAATCGCATGGGACGGCACTCCATCTGTTAACCGATCGGTTCATGATGCAATCCCCTTGTTACGTAAAGCTAAAGATGTCTGCATACTGGTTGTCGAAAGTAAAAAACAACAGACGGAAAAACAGGATGTACTGGTAGAAAGCCTGGTAAAACATTTACAGAATCACGAGATCAAAGCCTGCATGAGGAAGGTTAACCCCGGTGGTAATTCGGTCTCTGCGGTAATTCAGAACCAGGTCAGTGAGCATAATGTTGATCTACTGATAATGGGTGGGCATGGTACGCCTACATTAAAGCAGAAAGTTTTTGGTACGGTGACGGCAAACCTGCTTTCTTCGATGATTACGCCGGTTTTGATGTCACATTAACTTTGTTTTTTATTAACCTGTAGCGGAAATAATAGTTTTTGGTTACTGCATTATTAAAAGGAAACTAACGTGTCATACCAGGATATTCTTGTTTTTCTAGATGATGGAACAACCAATGCCACGCGTGTAAACACTGGCTTCAAATTAGCTAAACAGCATGATGCCAGTCTAACCGGTATAGCGCTGGCAACGATGAAGCCAAGAAAAGTAAAAACTGACAGCTCAATGGTTCGCCGGCGCATGTCGCAGGAAATGGCCGAAAAGCTGGTTGCTGAGTTTACCAGTCAGGCTGCAGATAAAGGTGTTAATTCCAAAAGTATTATTATTGCCGGTGATGCTGATGAAAGTACTTTAAAGCTTACGCATTACTCGCATAATTATGACCTGTTGATTCTCAGGCAACCCAACCCCGATCATGAAAATTATTCCAGGTTAACTCAGTTGTCAGAAACCGTTTTGTTAAAAAGCGGTCGTCCGATTCTTTTCATGCCCTACATAGGTACTGATAAATGCCCTGGTGAGCGGGTAATGATTACCTGGGATGGAACAGCTTCAGCGTGCCGCGCTGTACATAATGCCATTCCAATTCTGCAGCATGCCAAAGAAGTTGTGCTGGTGATTGTTGAAAATGATAAGACCCGTGAAAACTTACCCGCAGCTGTTGTTGATGGCTTTGTTGAACATCTGAAGAATCATGGTGTAGAGCTAAATGTCAGAAGGGTACTGCAAGGTACTTATGATATTGCAACGGTGATACTGAACGAGATTGCTGAAACTGCAACTGATCTGCTTGTCATGGGTGGTTATGGCAAACCTTCGCTGCAGCAGAAAATCTTTGGTGGTGTTACACGTTCCATATTGTCATCAATGATTATTCCAGTTTTAATGTCCCACTAATCTCACCACCATTCTTATAGGAGTTGGTATCGATGCAACCTACAACATTCAAAGCTATGGTAGTTGAAGAAAAGGAAGATCAATACCAGATGTCTATCAAAGAAAGGCAACTTGATGATCTGCCGGAAGGTGAATTGCTGGTGAAGGTTTGCTGTTCTTCATTGAATTACAAGGACGCATTATCGGCCAGTGGTAACAAAGGCGTTACCCGCTCTTATCCCCATACACCTGGAATTGATGCTGCCGGGGTCGTGGTAAGTGATGAAAGTGGCACCTTTAAAAACGGTGAGCAGGTCATTGTTACAAGTTATGACCTGGGCATGAATACTGATGGAGGCTATTCTGAATACATAAGAGTGCCGGCTGATTGGGCTGTTAAATTGCCTGATGGTTTGACGCTTGAAGAAAGCATGATGCTTGGTACGGCAGGATTAACGGCTGCCCAGTCGATTAATGCTCTCGAAGAAAAGCTTTCTCCGGCGGACGGGGAAATACTGGTCACTGGTGCAACCGGTGGCGTGGGGAGTCTTGCGGTAAATATGCTGTCCAAACTGGGTTATAAAGTCTGTGCACTTACCGGCAAGGCTTCTTCATCAGATTATCTTAAAAGCCTCGGCGCTGATTCTGTTCTTGATCGCACAGAGTTTGTTGAAGCCAATAACAAGCCTCTGGCAAAACCGCGATGGGCTGGCGTTGTTGATGCTGTTGGCGGAGATATTCTTGCCGCTGCGATACAATCGACCAAACCTCTTGGCGTGGTTACCTGCTTTGGCTTGGTTGCGTCGCCAAAAATGTCATTGACCGTGTTTCCGTTCATTTTGCGTGGTGTTTCG
>CALAZS010000045.1 GCA_937926265.1 uncultured Gammaproteobacteria bacterium | reverse complement strand
TCAACCTAAAGTCCCGCCGCTAATCCTGTTTGAGAAATATCAACGATTAACGCTGGTATCTCGGTTTTATTTGGTAGCTGACGTAACATCGCTCCAAAAGTTTCTTCCATTTCCTTAAGTTGCTGCCGGTATGCTTCGAGGTTTACCGCTTTTGCCTGCTTATCTTCAAATTCACGTTTAAGTTTAGTTTCAACTTTCTGCTCTTTTTCGAGACGAATATACTGTTTTTCAGTATCGTAATAATACACGCCTACACCAATACCAATACTGATTATCAATACAATAATTAGCTTGGCAATAAATGGCCATTCACCAATTTCGGAAAAATCCAGTTCGTTTAGTTCGTCCAATGTCACTGCGCTTCATCCTTTTTCTTGGGTTGAGTCTGGGTAGCCGTTAACTTGAAATCTCTGTAACCTAAATTAGTTTGATCACCCCTTCCTCTTTTCTGAATAATCGTAAGATTCGGTTTATCCATCCAAACCGTATCTTCAATATTACGCATATAAGATGAAACTCTTGCATTAGATTGCGCTTTACCATCTAAAGCAACGCTTTTACCCGATTGCTTAATGTTCGATAAGTAAACACCTTCAGGTAACGTAGTGACCAATTCATCCATCAAACGCACAATCTGAGGCCGGCTGCTTTGTAATTGTGTAATTACATTCATCTTGGAAATAAGCTGGTTTTTCTTACGCTCGATGCCTTCAATTTCCTTAATTTGCTTATCTACCGCAGCGATTTCCCTTTTAACGTAGTTATTACGGTCTTTTTGATGCTTTATCAGGTTTTCATTATGAAAATGCCATGACCCCATGACAACTCCGGTAATAACGATTCCGCCGAATATCATCCCGATAAATTCATTCAGATGTTTTTTTCTTAGTTCCTGGCGCCAGGGAAGGAGGTTAATCTTTGCCATTAGTCAAAACTCCTTAACGCCAAACCACAGGCGATCATCATTGCCGGAGCATCATTGCTGAGGCTTTGTGCTTTTACTTTGGATGCAACTGACATGTTGGCAAATGGATTGGCAATGGTAGTTGTTACCCCCATCTTTTCTTCAATAAGATCATCAATACCAACTATTGACGAACTGCCGCCGGCCATCACAATCATGTCGACGTCACTGAAAGCACTGGCAGAATAGAAGAACTGCAATGAGCGACTAACCTGCTGGGCCATTGCTTCTTTGAAAGGATCAAGAACTTCAGGAATATAATTGTCAGGCAATCCGCCCTGGCGTTTAGCCATGCCGGCCTCTTCATTGGAGAGCCCGTAGCGACGCTGAATTTCTTCCGTTAACTGCTTGCCACCAAAATTCTGTTCACGTGTATATATGATATGACCATCGTGAAGAACGTTAAGAGTCGTTGTGGTTGCACCAACATCTGCAACTGCAACTGTCATGTCCTTACCTTGCTCCGGCCATTGCGATGCAAGCTGCACACAGGCATTCTCCATGGCATATGCTTCCACATCAACGATTCCGGCAGATAATCCTGCAATGCCGAGCGCATCGATACGGTCATCAACATTTTCGCTTCTGGAAGCAGCCAAAAGCACATCAACCATTTCGGGGTTCTTCTCAGACGGTCCCTGAATTTCATAGTCGAGGTTGACTTCATCCAGCGGGTAAGGAATATATTGATCGGCTTCGATTTGAATCTGTGCATCCAGCTCTTTGGGAGACAATCCCGAAGGCATCATGATCATTCGTGTAATAACTGCAGACCCTGCAACAGCTACCGCGGCTTTCTTGGTTTTTGTTCCAGATCGCTTCACGACATTTTTTATTGCTTCACCCACAGCATCGACATCAGCGATATTTTTTTCAACTACCGATTCAGCCGGCAAAGGTTCAACGCCGTAGCTTTCTACCCTGTATTGAATGCCATCGCGGCCGCTACTTTGACTCAGCTCCAACAGTTTGACTGCGGTAGAACTGATGTCCAGGCCAAGCATTACTGGTGTTTTTCGTCCTAGCAGGAACATGATTTCCCTTTTAATTTTCTTTGCCTTAGCGGCGTTTTCTAGAAATTATTTTAAGTTCTATGCCTAACTATATAGCAATAAATAATTTTTTGTGAAGCTTTTTCTTGAAAAAACACTAAATTTTCTTCACTTTCATCTGCTAACATAGTCTTCCATGTCTAATTTAAATTAATTCCACCTGTATCTATTCTATGAAATTTATTGCCAAAATCACAAAATTTTTTCTCATCTTGGGATTTTTAGGCATTTTTGTTGGTATTTCAGCCTCAATAGGCATTTATTATTACCTAAAACCCAATCTGCCCTCTATTGATAGTCTTAAAGACGTCCAACTTCAAGTTCCTTTACGAATTTATTCCAAAGATGGGCTCCTGATCTCAGAATATGGTGAAAAAAGACGCATTCCTCTTGATTTTGATCAAATTCCTGAACAAATGGTTAAGGCATTCCTTGCCGCGGAAGATGATCGTTTCTACGAACACCCCGGCGTTGACTACCAGGGTTTGATCAGGGCCGCAGTTCAACTCGCCTTAACCGGCGAAAAGAAACAGGGCGGTTCTACCATCACCATGCAGGTAGCCAGAAATTTCTTTCTAAGCAGTAAAAAAACCTATTTAAGAAAAATTAATGAAATTTTCCTTGCCCTGAAAATTAACCAGGAATTAAGCAAAAACGAAGTATTAACCCTGTACCTCAACAAAATCTACATGGGTAACAGGGCTTACGGCGTTGGCGCAGCCGCCCAGGTTTACTACGGTAAAAAAGTTGAAGAACTCAATTTACCCCAGATTGCCATGATTGCAGGCCTTCCCAAGGCACCCTCCAGGTACAACCCTTTAGCCAATGCAGAAAGAGCTGTAATTCGCCGCAACTATGTTCTCAACAGAATGTTAACTTTAGGTTACATCTCTGCCGAAGAAGAGAAGGCCGCGCGTTTATCGCCTGTAAGCGCAAAACGATACTCTGCCAATATCGAACTCAATGCGCCGTACATTGCCGAAATGGCCCGAGCCGAAATATTTGAAAAATTCGGAGAGGAAAGCTACACCAATGGTTACTCTGTTTACACCACGGTCGACTCTGAACTTCAGAAGCGGGCCATTGATGGCATACACATGGTCTGTAATGATTATGATAAACGCCATGGTTTCCGCGGCGTTATTTCCAATATTACAGAAGAAAACCTTTCAGATACCGCTGCCCTTGATGAAATTATTGACAGTACACCTGTTTTTGCCAACCTCAAGGTAGCTGTAGCGACCGAAATCAAGGAAAAGTCCGCCGCCATTTACCTGGGTAATGATGAATTTTCCGAAATTCCCTGGGAAGGTATTAGCTGGGCACGGGAATATATAACTGAAGATCGCCGAGGTAAATCCCTGAAGAAAGCGTCAGACGTTTTAAGCAAAGGTGATTTGATATACGTACTTTCAGAAAAATCTTCCTCTAAAGACAAGAAAAATAAGAAACCATCTGAAAATTATTGGAGGCTTGCGCAGATTCCTGCTGTTAATGGAGCACTGGTCTCACTTGATCCAGGTAACGGAGCGATCAACAGCCTGGTTGGTGGTTATGATTATTTCCAGACAAAATTCAACCGTGTCACCCAGGCCCAGCGTCAACCGGGCTCTGGATTCAAGGCCTTTATCTATTCTGCGGCACTTGAAAATGGATATACCGCAGCCAGCACAATTAATGATGCGCCGGTGGTCTTCCAGGATTCCAGCCTGGAATCAGCCTGGCGTCCCGAAAATTACAGCGGTAAATTTTTTGGACCTACCCGTTTACGCTATGCGCTAACTAAATCCCGCAACCTTGTTTCGATTCGGCTTCTGCGCAGTATGGGTGTTCAGCGTGCACTGGACCATATAGAAAACTTTGGTTTTAACCGTGATGAGCTGCCGCAAAACCTTTCCCTGGCATTAGGAAGTGCCAACATCACGCCTATGCAAATGGCGAAGGGTTACAGTGTTCTCGCCAATGGCGGTTTCATGATCGATCCTTATCTTATTTCAAAAATCACCCAAAACAATGATGTCGTAATTTACGAAGCCAAACCCAAAACCGTTTGTTCGGAATGTGAAATTGAGTCAGAAATTTCAGCAGTGCCCGAAAAGCCGGTTGAAGAAAGTAAACCCCATGAAAGTGCTCAAATAGAGAGCAGTCAACTGGACAACAGTCAAATGCCCCTGGCTCCGAGAGTTATCAGCAAGGAAAACCGTTACATCATGTACTCCATGATGCAGGATGTTATTCAACGAGGTACCGCGACTAAAGCCCGGTCACTCGGTCGCAAAGATCTTGCCGGTAAAACCGGCACTACCAACGACCAGCGGGACGCCTGGTTTAACGGCTATAACCAATCGATTGTGGCTGTTTCATGGGTCGGGTTTGATAACAACAGCAAGCTTGGCCGTGGCGAAGTGGGTGGCAAGGCTGCACTTCCGGCCTGGATTCATTATATGGAAAAGGCTCTGCAGCGTTATCCGGACAAACCACCGGAGATGCCGGATGGCATGTTAAAAATGCGAATTGACCCTAACACCGGTCAACTCGCCGGCCCTTCACAAAAAAATGCAATCTTCGAGGTGTTCAGGGCAGAATCTGCATCGGGTCAAAACAGCCGGCCATCTATGGCTGTTACAAATGGGGAACCTGATGCCTTACCCGCAAACCGGAATGCCGTGCCGCCCAAAGCCGTCGAGGTTGACCTGTTTTAATTAGGTTTTAATCGGGTTTTGATAAGGGTCTAATCAGGCGCTGATGAGCTTCAGGTCAACGATTTGATTTTGCTATGTATTCACGCTTCGCCGGGCCGATATAAATCTGCCTTGGCCGGCCGATGCGCTGTTTGGGATCAGCGATCATTTCCATCCAGTGCGCAACCCATCCTGTGGTACGGGCAATGGCAAACATCACTGTAAACATGTTACGCGGAATACCCAGTGCCCGGTAAATAATGCCTGAATAGAAATCAACGTTAGGATAAAGTTTTCTTTCAACAAAATACTCATCTTCAAGCGCGATTTCTTCCAGCCTTAAGGCAATATCAAAAAATGGATCCTGTGTATTAATTTCCTCAAGGACTTCATGGCAGACTTCGCGAATAATTTTTGCCCTGGGGTCGTAATTCTTATAAACGCGGTGACCAAATCCCATTAACCTGAACGGATCATCTTTGTCTTTAGCCTTGGCGATGTACTTGTCGATATTTGCAAATTCACCAATCTCTTCAAGCATGTCCAGCACAGCTTCATTAGCACCACCATGTGCTGGTCCCCACAATGAAGCAATACCTGCCGCTATGCAGGCAAATGGATTAGCCCCGGAAGAGCCTGCGAGTCTGACGGTTGAAGTTGAAGCATTCTGTTCATGATCTGCATGCAGGATGAACAACAGGTTCATGGCTTTCTCGGCGGCCTGGCTTAACTGGTATTCTTCACAGGGGTTTGCAAACATCATGCGTAAGAAATTACCCACGTAAGACATATCATTGCGTGGGTACATGATTGGCTCACCGACATTATGTTTGTAACAGGCCGCAGCAATTGTCGGCATTTTCGCAATCATGCGGTGTGCGCTGATCTCTCTGTGTCGCTCATCATAGATATCGATCGAATCATGGTAAAAGGCAGAAAGAGAACCGGTAACTCCCACCATCATTGCCATCGGATGTGCGTCATAATGGAAACCGTTAAAAAACGCCAGCAGGGATTCATTCAACATTGTGTGATTGGTAATCACACTGTTGAATTCGCTGTATTGATCAGCCGTAGGCAACTCACCATATAAAAGCAAATAGGCAACTTCCAGAAAATCACTTTGTTCTGCCAGTTGCTCAATCGGGTATCCCCTGTATCTGAGGATACCTTCATCACCATCAATATAGGTAATGCTACTGTGACAGCTGGCAGTGCTTACAAAACCCGGGTCATAAGTAAACACACCCAGCTTTTTATAAAGCGAAGTGATATCCAGGGCGGGGGGACCTTCCGTTCCTGTAAGTAGCTCAAGATCAACATCTCCCGCTTCACCCTTCAGATTTAACGTTTTACTCATTTTCCCCCCAGTACGGTAATTACGCAGCAATTACAATGAAGACAATCGCTCAAGATCACCGCGAATATAAGATACCGACTGCTTGAACAAAGCAGTCTCGTTTTCATTTAACTTCAGTTCGATAACTTTTTCCATACCGCCTTCGCCCAAAATACAGGGCACACCCATGGCAAGCAATGTTTCACCATACTCACCTTCAAGGATAGCCACGGTTGGCAATATACGTTTTCTATTGTGACTGATGGCATCCACCATTTCAGCAACAGAAGCGCCAGGCGCATCATAGGCACTGGAATTTTTTCTCAATGCAAGAATTTCAGCACCGCCATCCCGTGTTCTGGCAATAATTTCCTGCAGTTTTTCTTCTTCGATAAATTCGCTAACCGGGATGCCGTTAACCGTGCAGTATCGTGGCAATGGCACCATGGTATCACCATGACCACCAAGCACCAGGGTGGTTATGTCCAATGAAGAAAAGCCTGTTTCTACAGCAATAAAATTTGCCATACGTGCAGCGTCGAGGACACCTGCCTGGCCAATAACCCTGGAACGATCCCATCCGGTACGTTTCCAGGCATGATAAGTCAAAATATCCACCGGGTTTGAGACGATCAACAAACTTGAATTTGGTGCATATTCAAGTACGTTATCTAAAATACCATCGATAATTTTGACATTGGCATCAAGCACATCTGATCGGGACATGCCTGGTTTTCTAGGCAAACCGGCAGTAACTACAATCAGATCGGCACCACTGATGATTGCCGCATCCTCACTGCCATACACCCTGGTATCAAAATCAAAAAAAGATGACATCTGGCATATATCCAGTGCCACACCTTTTGCTGCATCTTCGCGAATATCCAGCAGGGCAACTTCACGACAAATTTCTTTCTCTGCAAGAATCGAAGCCGTAGTTTCGCCCACTCGCCCAGCGCCTATTATCGCAACTTTTTGCATGCTCTTACCTTGGCTTTGCCTCATATTGACTCTGCATAAGATAATAGACGATAGCCAAAAGCTTACCCGAAAAGCAGGAATTAACTTTGTAAAGCAGCTGTTTAAAAAGAAGGGTAATGTACAGGCCATTCTCCCTTTGCCACGCCGGATTCTATCGCCGCCCTGGCGACCGCCTGGGAAACCGTATCGCGCAGGCGAGGATCCAGTGGTTTAGGCAGAATATATTCCGGGCCGAAAGACAGTTCTTCAAGTTCATAAGCTTCAAGCACTGAATCCGGAACCTGCAGGTGCGTCAGGTCTTTAAGGGCATTGACTGCTGCGATCTGCATTTCTTCATTGATTCTGCTCGCCCGCACATCCAGTGCACCCCGGAAAATAAAAGGAAAACCCAGTACATTATTGACCTGGTTAGGATAATCAGAACGGCCGGTCGCCATAATCAGGTCATCCCTGACAGCAAATGCCTTGGAAGGCCTGATTTCCGGTACCGGGTTGGATAAGGCAAATACAATTGGCTTGTCTGCCATTGAGGCCAGCATCGAATCACTCACCAGGTCCGGCCCAGACACACCAATAAACACATCGGCACCTTGCATCGCGTCTTCAAGCGTCCTTTTCTCTGTGTCAGCGGCTACACCGAACTTGTACGGGTTTAAATCTTTGCGCCCGGTATGAATTACGCCCTTACGATCAAGAACATAAATTTTATCCCGGTGAGCACCCATCAACATGAGTAATCGCACTGCGGCTATACCCGCTGCCCCAGCACCCAGGACAACTATGGAAGATTCATCCAGTTTTTTGCCCTGAAGCTCAAGTGCATTAAGCAATCCTGCGACAATAATAATCGCAGTGCCGTGCTGATCATCATGGAAAACCGGGATATCAAGCTGATCAATTAAAGCCTGCTCAATTTCAAAACAATGCGGTGCAGCAATGTCTTCCAGGTTGATGCCTCCAAATGTCGGTGCAATCCGGGTCACGGTTTCAATGAATTCCTGCGGCTTGTCGGCATTAACTTCAATATCAAACACATCAATACCGGCGAAATGTTTAAAAAGTACTGCCTTGCCTTCCATAACCGGTTTTCCGGCTAGGCTACCAACATTGCCAAGCCCCAGAACGGCTGTGCCATCAGTGATAACCGCAACCAGATTACCCTTGCCAGTGTACTTGTAGGCATTTTCCGGGTTATCTGCAATTTTTCTGACCGGCTCAGCAACACCCGGGGTATAGGCAAGTGCCAGATCATTTTGGCTATTGGTTGGCTTGGTAAGCTCAACACTGATTTTTCCTGGAATAGGTTCAGCGTGATACTTAAGTGCCTGAATATTTAATTCGGCATCGAGATGGTGTGTACCTTTTGAATCAGACATCAAACTCCCCACTTAAGTTGTTTTATTGTTAATTTGTTCAATTGATAAATTATTAAGAAAGTAAAGCCGGTAAGTATAGCGTAAGCGCCTAATTTTTAATTATTTTCAGGCAAAAAAAAGGCACCTCAAGGGTGCCTTTTCAGGGAATTTAAAGCTTTCGTTACCGTGCGTAACGTTTACGGAACTTATCTACACGACCACCACTATCAACAATTTTCTGTTGACCCGTATAGAATGGATGGCAAGAGGAGCAAACCTCGATATGAAGTTCCTTACCCAGGGTAGAACCCGTAGTAAATTCATTTCCGCAGCTGCAAATTACCTTGATTTCGCTGTAATCTGGATGTGTATCCGCTTTCATAAAATTGTCCTTCAGTAACAAATTGTCGACTGCAACTGAACTAAAATTAGAGCCCACTGCGCCAAAGGAGGCGAAGTTTATACCAATCTACGGGTTTATTTCAAGCCCGTTCTAACGATTTTACCGCTACTTTCTGGAATTTATTCAGTGCTGAAATATCAATCGCCGTTATTTTGGTCAACGTATCGAGTTGTTTGTTGATTGAAAACATACGCTGACTCATCATCTGGGTAAGTTTTATGCAGGCACCCAGGCTGTTGTCGTGTTTACGTGTTTCCTGATCAATTCGCCATTGATAGCGTTGCAGATTTGTCCGGCGCTCCCGAGGGGCATCTTCAATCGTTTTTTGAATCAGCTTTTTACGATAAGCCTCAAATGCATCAGGATCTTTTTTAGCCAGGCTGGCGAAATGATCAAAATTTTCGGAAATTGATATTGACATGTCCATTGCAAACCACTGAAAATTAGTATTCGCTAATACATTAACATATCAATCTTTTTTTTCAATAATCCTTCACGAATAAAATTCACAGAAAAAGGCTGATCAAGTCATTTAAAAACTGGTAACCCAGTGCTGTCGGCCTAAACTTATCTCCTTGTTTATAGAGTAATTTTTTTTGTATTGCCTGGTTTAGCGGGCTTTCAACCAGATCAAGGGAACAGCCGGTCACTTCCTGAAACTCGATAGCACTAAAACCTGTAAAAAGTCGCAATCGATTCAAAAAAAATTCTGCAACAATATCCTCTTTGTTTAATTCCGTTTTGCTGGATTGGTAATTACCTGCCAGATATCGAGTAGGATGTCGCTGTTTAGATGTTCTGATAAAACCGTTTTCGAGCACATAATATTTACCGTGCGCACCAGCGCCAATTCCCAGGTAGTCGCCGTAAAGCCAGTAATTCAGGTTGTGGTGGCACTCTAACCCCGGCTTTGAAAATGCCGATATCTCATAGCGTTGAAACCCATTCGCATTCAAAAGCTCGATGCCCTCATTTTGCATCTGCCAGGCCAGGTCGTTATCGGGCAAGTTTGCAGGTGGCTGAGCGTAAAACAGGGTATTTGGCTCCAGTGTGAGTTGATACCATGAAATATGTTCTGGATTTAATCTGACAACTTCGGATAAATCAGCTAAAGATGCTTTTGTGCTTTGACCGGGTAAGCCAAACATAAGATCAATATTGATATTGTCAAAACCCGCATCTCGAGCAATCTGAAAAGCCTTTTTGGCCTGGCTTGCATCATGAATGCGTCCCAATGCCTTCAGGTTCCCATCATTCAGGCTTTGAAAGCCCATCGACAGACGATTTATTCCGGCATTTTTATAGCCGCAAAAATTTGCTGCATCGGCAGTGCCCGGGTTGGCTTCAAGTGTAATTTCAATAGAGTCGGTAAATTCTGCCCTTTTTTTTATTTGTTCCAGCAACTCTAAATAAAAATCCGGAGAAATAAGGCTTGGCGTGCCACCACCAAAAAAGATACTGCTTATCTTCCTTTCCGAAACATATTGCAGCTCACTGTCTAAATCCTGAATAAGAGCTTCAAGATAGTCCGTTTCTGGTATTTCTTTGTGAGATTCATGCGAGTTAAAGTCGCAATACGGACATTTTTTGACACACCAGGGAATATGAATATAAAGCGCAAATGGCTTTGAAGCGGTATTCATCTTTATTCAGTAACTACACTTAAAGCTTAAGTTGGCGTATATATTAAGCTTTTCTGAAAGTGCATGTTCTATATTCTGTAGCTGTAACCGCAGCCGGATTTCTTCGCCCGGTACATTTCCTGGTCCGCCTGTCGCAAGGTTTCGGCCACATCGGTCGCATTATCTTTATAAAAAGCGAAGCCAATACTCAGGCTTGGTCTGACTCGGTGGCTTTTAATTTTGGTTTCTTCTGTGGTGCTGGCAAGAATGTTTTTTGCAATTATCTCAGCATCATTAATCGTTGTTAATCCTGGGAAAATAATACCAAACTCATCACCGCCAATCCGGGCAAAAAGATCACTCTCACGGGTTTTACGTGAAATTTTTCCTGCAATATACTTGAGTAATTCATCACCCACATCATGTCCCATGTTGTCATTGATTTCTTTAAACTTGTTCATATCAATTATGAAGATACAAAAACCCTCATCATTTTTTCTGGAAAAACGGGTCAGTTCTTCAAGTCTCTCATTAAATGCCAGGCGGTTCGGTATTGTCGTCAGCGCATCCTGGTAAGCCATGCCTTCAAGTCGTTGGTTTAGCTCATTCATATGAGACGTCATGGAATTCAGATTACTGACAAGATCAACCACCTCCCTGTTACCTTCGACACTAACGGTCTCAGCAAGCATCGACTTCTTTTCAACAATTTCACCAAAATAATTAGTAATTTTTTCTAGTGGCTGAATCAACGATTTCCTAAATACAGCAATTGCGATGAAAACAATTACCAGTGTAATGGCTAAAGCGACGCTGCCGGCATAAAGCATAAATTTTTCCATTTGCTTACCTAGACTGGTGATATCCCTGTGTATCCTTAAGTGATATGCCAACTCACCATCTTCATTGATATAGTCATAATCAAATGGTGTCAGTTCAGATAACTCACTTTCATCATGAGACTGGAAAAGTTTTTTGCCATTTTTATCGAATAAAGAAAAAGGATTGCCCAGTTTATCTTTAACCAGGGCCATGACCGGGGCAGGGTCGCTAATAACAAGAATATAACCGTTTACACGCAGCCCTCCTATTGCCGACAAAGAAAGGAAATAAGGGTAGTTGCCATTAATACAAAGCTTTGTCAGTGGTTTGATTTTTTCAGGTCCTTTTCGAATCTTGGCGCTGGCCAAAAAGGACTGACATAAAATTCGATAGTTTATTGCCTGGTCTACGTTAGTACTGGTTTCTGCTATAAAGTTTAGATTTCTATCAAGCACCACCAGTTTTTTTATGTCGATAATGCCGGTTGTATAGTAGTACTGGCTAAACTGATCATTGACCAGCTCTGTCAATTTCTGCTGATCCCTGTTATTAAAAGCTTTACGGAAATTTGTCTGTTGCTGCATTTTCAGAGCAAGGTTGACCGAGTCATTTCCAAGTTTCTTTAATACTTCATCTGAATGGATTTTTACCAGGCGACCGTATGCTGCTTTTTCATTTTCCAGTATAAATTTCGTCGAAAAATAAACCATCGACATTGCCAGAATAAAGGCCCACAGACCCATGGTAATGATTAAGGCCAAAACATTTGACCGGATTGAAAAATTGCGAAATTGCATGGCTGGCAATTGTTAGTTTACTAAAGGGAAACCTTTTTGGCGCCACTCTTCAATTCCCCCCCGAAACCAGTACAACTCGGTGTAACCGCACTTGAGAGCAATTTCAATGGCAACAGCACTGCGACCACATTTTGGACCATTGCAATAGAACAGGGCAGGATGATCTTTGTCTGACAGAATCCCTGCCAGTGTTTCGCAACTTGTTTTGGTATCCGGCAGACTGATGGAACCATCTATATAACCAAATGAACGGTTGGTTTCCAGCCGGGAATCAATGACCATTAATTCATCAAATGAATTGACCAGTTGAATAAGCTTTTCCGAATCAACCAGTTTCGCACCATCTATAAATTCCGGTGACCGGATTGGAGCAGAAGAATCAGCAATTAGATTAGATGCAAAAAAGCAAATTGGTAGTAGGAGCAATAGATTTATACTGTTTAGTAATGACCTGTTCATTTTTAATCGATTTTATTAATGTATATAAGTAATCGACTTAAAATGGCTTTTCTTTAAGAAAAATAACTTTATGGGAATTAATAGACTCCCAGGTCCATATATGAGCGGGCGAGCTTACTTAGCGAGATAACATAGGCAGCCGTGCGGTAATCATTAACCTTTTCATTCGTGTTCCTGGTTTCAATGATTTCCTGTAATGCAAGACGCATACTGTCATCCAGGCCGGAACGCACCAGGTCAAATTCATCAGCCCCCCTGATAAGCTCATCCTTCAGATAATCTGGTACTGTACCTCCCAGGCTTTCAAGCGCCTGGACAATATGCCGGCCCTTTTTTTCATCAAAACGGCGCTCAATTCGACCAAACCGAATATGCTGTAAATTCCGTATCCATTCAAAATAGGACACGATTACGCCACCGGCATTGACATAGGCATCCGGTAAAATCGTCACACCTTTTTTCTGTAAAATTCGGTCTGCCTCAAACGTTACCGGTCCATTAGCCGCTTCTGCAATCAACTTGGCCCTGATGTTATCGGCGTTATCAGCATGAATAACGCCTTCAAGTGCGGCCGGGATAAGAATGTCGCACTCCATTTCAAGGGCCCTGGCACCTTCAGCTGAATACTCGCCACCGGCAAAACCTTCAACACCACCATTATCAATCAGGTAGAAAGACAATGCTTCAATATCGAGGCCTTCTTCGTTTACGACAACACCATCTCGTTCGATCACGGCAATAATTTTGGCGTCATCCTCTTCGGATAAAAACCGGGCAGCGTGGTAACCAACATTACCAAGACCCTGAACAATGATTTTTTTACCGGCCAATGTGCCTTTCATATTGGCTGACATGACTGCATCAGGGTGCCTGAAAAATTCCTGAAGCGCATATTGAACACCGCGGCCAGTTGCCTCAGTTCGACCACGAATACCACCATGTTCAACCGGTTTGCCGGTCACACAGGCAATATGGTTGATATCTTCCGGAAACAGGTGTTTGTAGGTATCGGCAATCCAGGCCATTTCCCGTTGACCGGTGCCGACATCTGGAGCCGGGACATTCTCGGAAGGACTTAAAAAACCTTTACTGGCAAGCTCGCGGGCAAAACGGCGGGTGATAACCTGAAGGTCATCCCTTGAGTACTGCAATGGATCGATGTGTAATCCCCCCTTGGATCCACCAAAGGGCACATCAACAATTGCGCATTTGTACGTCATCAACGCGGCCAATGCTTCCACCTCGTTCTGATCAACACTCAGCGCGAAACGAATCCCCCCTTTGGAAGGCTGCCGGTGAATACTGTGCACAGCGCGCCATCCCGTAAAAACCTGCACCCTGCCTTGAATATTTACCGGGAACGTAACCTGAAGCACCGAAGTACAGGGTTTTATCGCTGCGGCAATGTCTCTATCTAGATCCATTACTTCTATTGCGCGATCAACCATGTGGTCAACGCTTTGCCTGAACGTCAGACCTGACTGTACAGCTTTTGGTGACATGAGTGTTTCCTCGTTATTATCGATGCCCTTTTCGAGCCTGGTTTTTTGGAAAACAGCTAACTGCTAAAGCCTTAATTCTGAATCTTAGATCAATAGCCGGTGTTTGGCTGAATAATTTCAGGCAGGCTCCAGGTTGGCATAAGAAACCACCAGCCATTTGGCACCAGCATTTTCAAAATTAACCTGAACCCTGGCGGCGGCTCCCTGGCCTTCGGCATTTAATACCGTACCAACACCAAATTTTTTATGGATAACACGTTGACCAAGCCGAAAGCCACTTTCTTCCTGGGCGACACTCAAATGCCCGGCGGGGGATTGATAGGGTCTCGATATATTGGGGCGGGCACGAACTTCCTCGGTAACTTCGACGGGAATCTCTCTTAAGAACCGGGACGGCAGTGGATAGCTCTCAGAACCATGTAAACGACGGGTCTCGGCATAGGTGAGATATAACTGTCGCATGGCCCTTGTCATGCCCACGTAACACAGGCGCCTCTCTTCCTCCAAGCGTTCCGGGTCTTCAGCTGACATGCTATGTGGAAACAGGCCTTCTTCAACTCCACCAATAAATACCAGTGGAAATTCAAGCCCCTTGGCAGAATGCAGGGTCATTAGCTGGACACAGTCGTCATACTCGCCTGCCTGCTGTTCACCTGATTCCAAAGCAGCATGAGATAAAAACGCATCAAGCGTACTCATTTCGACTTCCTGTTCCGGCAGGTCTTCATAAGAAAACTGGCGTGTCGCGTTAACCAGCTCCTGCAGGTTTTCGAGGCGATCCTGGCCTTTGCCGTCTTTGGACTTCTCAAAATGCGGCCCGAGGCCACTGGCTTCAATAACCGTCACGCTTGTGTCATACAGGTCAAAGTCCCGGGTTTTGACCTGGCATTCTTCGATAAGATCAATAAAGGCCTGTAACGCATTAGCCGCTCGTGCCGGCATCGCCTTGCCTTTTAAAAGGTCATGAGCGGCCTGCCAGAGCGAGCAGGCAAAATCTCTGGCATGCGAACGAACGGCATCAAGTGTCCTTGGGCCAATGCCTCTTGGGGGTTGATTCACAGCCCTTTCAAAAGCCGCATCATCATGAACATTTGAAATCATGCGCAGATAGGCGAGGGCATCACGAATTTCTGCACGTTCAAAAAATCGCAGGCCGCCATAGACCCGGTAAGGTATGGCTGACTGCAACAAGGCTTCTTCAAACAGACGCGACTGCGCCGTAGTCCGGTAAAGTACCGCGATATCGTTTCTTACATGGCCTTCATCAATAAACTGTTTAATACGCCCAATGACAAAACGGGCTTCATCGACTTCGTTAAATGCAGCATAGACTTTTATTGGCTCACCTTCGCCCGTTTCGGTCCATAGTTCTTTACCCAGGCGCGATGCATTGTTAGATATAACGGCATTGGCACCGGTTAATATGTTTCCGGTTGAACGGTAGTTCTGCTCCAAACGTACGGCCAGGGCATTTGGATAGTGCTTTTCAAAATCGCGGATATTTTCTACCCGCGCACCACGCCAGCCGTAGATAGACTGATCATCATCGCCCACAACGAAAAGCTTGTCTTCACCACCTGCAAGAATTTTAAGCCAGGCATACTGGATCGTGTTGGTGTCCTGAAACTCATCGACAAGTATGTGCTGGAAGCGTTCCTGGTAATGTCGCAGAACTTCAGGATTTTCGCGCCAAAGCTCGTGGGCCCTTAACAGCAACTCGGCAAAATCAACACTGCCACCGCGCTGACACGCCTCTTCATAAGCTGTATAAATTTTAATCATTTGACGACGGTAAGGATCGCCTTCATCGTCAAGGTGCTCAGCCCTGCGACCCTCATCTTTCTGGTTATTGATAAACCATACCGCTTGACGGGGTGGCCACTTTGCATCATCCAGGTTGAGTTCACGAATAATTCTTTTCACCAGGCGAAGCTGGTCATCTGAATTTAAAATCTGGAAATTTTTCGGCAGTCCGGCTTCCTGCCAGTGTGCTCTTAAAAGTCGATGTGCAAGTCCATGAAAAGTACCTACCCACATGCCTCCAGCAGGTTGCTCCAGCAGATGCTCTATTCTATGCTGCATTTCCCTGGCAGCCTTGTTGGTAAAAGTAACCGCCAGGACACTCCAGGGTGAAGCGCCCAGTACTTTTATGATCCAGGCAATTCGATGAACAAGCACCCTGGTTTTACCGGAACCCGCTCCGGCCAGTACCAGGGTAGAGGAGGGTGGGGCGACGACAGCTTCGCGCTGCGCATCATTCAGGCCATCTAAAAGTAATTCTGCATCCATTCGTCAAGATTAACATATTCACTCTGCTTCGATTAACCTGCCGTATTAAAAGTTGATCATCTATCAGTACCCAGTATGATCTGGATAATTATTTAAAAATGGGAAACTTCATGAGCTCTACTGTCGATAACAATCTTGAAAAACAAGTGATCAACACTTCAATAAAACTTGGCATTCTCGTTTTTATACTCTACTGGTGTTTCGACATCATTAAGCCATTTTTCCTGCCCATTGCCTGGGGTGCTGTAATAGCTGTTTCCATTTATCCTTTATTTCAGATGCTTTTACCCAAGCTGGCTAATAAAAAGGCACTTACCGGAACCGTATTAACTTTGCTACTGCTGAGTATCCTGTTAATTCCAACCTTTATGCTGTCGTCTTCTTTATTAGACTCAGTACAACATATTTCCTCCGGTCTGGAAGAAGGCACTTTAAAAGTGCCGCCCCCGCAAGAAAATGTCAAAGACTGGCCGTTGGCAGGTGAAAAAATTCATGCAATCTGGTCAGAGTTTGCAGATAACCTGACCGAAGCAATTTCAACTTACGCCCCCCAGATTAAAGCGGTCGGAAAATCTGTATTTTCCGCCCTTGTAGGTGGTGGAACAGGTGTTTTGCAATTTATTATCTCAATTATTATTGCCGGTGTGTTTATGACACATGCTGAAAAGTCGGTAAATGCGGTAAAAAGCTTTCTGGTTAAGCTTTCACCCGCCAATGGCGAATCTTTCGCCAGGCTGGCCTCGGCAACCACTCGCAGCGTCGCCCAGGGTGTTGTTGGCATAGGTATCTTTCAGGGTATTTTTGTTGGTTTGGGTTTCTGGGCAATTGACCTACCCGGTGCCGGTCTGTTGGCACTGATTGTTATGGTGTTATCCATTGCACAAATTCCTGCAACCATTGTTACCCTGCCCGTTATCATTTACGCTTTCTCTCTTGATGATATGGGAACCCTGACTCTGATCATTTTTACTGCCTGGACTGTTATCGGCGGTGCTCTCGATGGCATTCTTAAACCCTTTGTTATGGGAAGAGGGGTAGATGCACCAATGCTGGTGATTCTTATCGGTGCAATTGGCGGGATGATTTCAATGGGAATTTTAGGCCTTTTCATTGGTGCCATCATTTTGGCAATGGGCTACATCCTGTATATGGGCTGGGTCAATTCTGAGACTCTGCCACCTGATGTCGAAACAACAGATGCTCCGGAAAAAGCTTCTTCCTGAGCCAGTTCCAGTCAACATGAGAAAAGCATCAACCTCTGACAACTTCAGCTATTTACTGATTAGCCTGGTTTTTCTGCTATTTGCCAGTGCCGGTATTAATCAGTTTTATCCGTCCGGTGAGGGTCAGAGCCTGATTATTGCGGCAATTGTGATTACCATGATTACCGGTATCTGGAGTATCCGCTCGACCAACCATATGTTTAATACCGGCCTGGGGCTGACTGTTGGTGTAATCGTTATTGCATTTCTTTCGGCACTGTTCGACCTGGCTGAACTGGATAAACTGCAAATTCTGTTTCTGTTGATCTTTTTTGTGATGACGTTGAAGGTGGCTGCAAGGCAGGCATTATTTTCAGGTGAAGTCACAGTAAACAGTATTGTCGGTTCAATCTGTATTTACCTTTTACTTGGACTGATCTGGGCATTACTGTACGCACTTATCAGCCAATATATACCCGATGCGTTTTCCGGAATTAACCACGCCGACTGGAAACAGGCCTTTCCTGATTTTGTTTATTTCAGTTTCGTCGTTCTAACCACGCTTGGATTTGGTGACCTGCTGCCTGTTTCTCCAATCGCCCGCTTTCTTGTCTCAATGGAAGCAATATTTGGCGTGTTTTACATGGCTATAGTTGTTTCATCACTTGTGGGGGCTCGCATGGCCACTAGTTCCAATAATGAAAAATAAGCCCCGAAAAATAAGTCCCAAAGAATAAGACCCTAAAATAAGAACTGGTAGAAATATTTAAATGGATAACAAAAACCCTGATCAGCCTTTAGACTCGCCAGATTCGGAAAATCCGGAACAACAAAAATCATTAAAAGAAACTGACCCGGTTAAATATTTTTCCAAACTGGTTTTCCTGATAATACTGGTTATGTTTGTTGTTTACCTGGTTACTGACAGGTTAGCTCCTTATACCGACCAGGCACGCATTCAGGCTTATGTTGTACCCATGGCACCTCAGGTTGCCGGCCGAATCACAAAAATTAATGTTAAAAATGATGAAGTCGTTGAAGCAGGGCAAACCCTGTTTGAAATTGATCCGTCAGATTATGAGCTTGCTGTAGAAAGTGCTGAGTCTGCTTTTGAAATTGCCGGCCAGGAAATAGGGGCAAGCACAGCAGCCGTTACAACGGCACAATCCAAGCTGGTTGAAGCACAAGCTAATCTTGCTTATGTGATTGCGCAAAGTAATCGTGTTTTTGAACTTGAAAAGAAAAAAATCATGTCGGTTTCCGAAGGCGATAAAGCCAGGTCAGCGATTATCAAGGCAGAAACCCAGGTTAAAAGTGCCAAATCAGAACTGGAAAAAGCAAAACAGCAACTCGGTATCGAAGGAGATGAAAATCCCAAGATCCGTTCTGCCATCGCATCTTTAAACAAGGCCCAAATTGATTTGTCCCGTACCAAGGTTGTTGCACCTGCCAAAGGCGGGATCACTAACCTGGTTGTTAACCAGGGTAATTTTGCCAGTGTCGGCCAGCCATTGATGACTTTTGTGGATTTTCAGAACGTCTGGATAGCTGCAAATTTCCGTGAAAACAGTCTTGCGCATATGAAACCCGGAATTCCCGTAGAAATGGTGCTTGATGTGGCACCTGGTAAAATTGTAAAAGGTAAAGTCATCAGTGTTGGTTTTGCCGTAGACAGTTCCGCTACCGGTGATCCGGGCCAGCTGATTAAAGTTGATTCCCAAAAAGGCTGGTTACGCGATTCACAACGCTTCCCGGTAATTATTCACTTTAATGACATACAGGATGTCAAAGGTTTAATGCGTGTTGGTGGTCAGGTAGACGTTCAGGTATACAGCACTGAAAGTTTTCTAATTAATGTTTTTGGAAAGATCTGGATTCGTATATTAAGTTACCTGTCTTATATTTATTAACGCATGTTGACTGCACTAAAACAGACCCTGGATCCAGCAAGCTTAATAAAGCTTTTTTTTACTGAAAATTTTTTGAGCCACTGGCGAGCTGTATTTTCAGTACAACGCAATGTCAGGGTTTTTCGACTTGCTTTCGGTTCCGCCCTTTCTGTCGCGCTGTCGTATTCAATAGAATGGCCATTGTCTTTTCTGACACCGATTCTGACCATCGTTTTCTTATCTTTGCCCTTACCAATGCTCAAACCTGTTCAGGGTCTCGCTTTAATGTTCATGACGCTGATTGCCGTTGCTATCGGCGTTGGCCTGGCAATTTTTATATTACCCTTTACGTTTGTTTTTATTCTTGCCCTGGGCATTTTAATTTTTCATGCTTACTATCTCATGAACCGGGGCGGGCCTTTCTGGTTCGTGCTCAATCTTCTTATAGCTATCCTGCTTATGCCAATGCTTGCCAATATTCATGGTGTACTGGCTGCCGGAGTTGGCGCGGGTTTCGTTATTTCATCCTGGGTTGCGATCCTGATGATCTATATTTCTCAGGCGCTAATACCAGATGCCGAGAATGCCTCATTACCAAAAAAACCCGGGCTGACAAAAGGCTATGTGCCTCAAGCGGCTTACCGGGCACTGCAAAGTACAATTGTAGTGCTTCCCCTGGCAATTTTATTTATCAGTTTGAGTTCCACCAGCCTGATTGTAGTTATGATACAGGCGGCAATAATTTCTCTTACACCGGATATAACCAAGGGCCGTGAAGCTGTCAGTAACGCGCTTATCTCTACAATCATTGGAGGAATCGCGGCTTTTGTTTTGTACTGGATGTGTGTAGCCGTTCCTCAATTTCATTTTATGTTGATTATATATTTCTTTATTGCCCTGTTATTTGCCAACAGACTTTTTTCTGACCGGCCGGGAGCTAAGTTTTATTCGTCAGCCCTGACAACGCTATTAATCATTTTCAATAGTAGTCTTGGTGACAATGCCGATTTTGCCAATGTTTTTCTATCACGTGTTTTTCTCATTGGCCTGGCCGGAACTTATGTTGTCACCTTCTTAGTTCTTCTCAATCGCTACTGGTCCTTTCAGCCTAAAACAGCGTAATTTTTTACATTATGTTGGGAACATATTTACCAAGAACTTTTTTTATTTTTATTCTATTGTCTCTTCTTATAACTGGGTGTGCCTCTTTACCTGATAATATTAAACCTCAATCCAGACCAGAAATGAAAACGCCTGCCAATCTCCCATATCTGTCAGAACTAACGTTAAACCATCCACAGCAGTCGGGAGTTTCTTTGATTCGAAATGGCATTGAAGCATTTTTGGCACGTGCAGTAATGATCAAACAGGCTCAACATTCAATCGACCTGCAGTATTACATTTGGAAAGATGACATCACCGGTAAGATTTTACTTTCGTTGCTGATTGAAGCAGCTGACCGTGGAGTTAAAGTACGATTGCTTCTGGATGATCTGGGTTCCAAAGGACTGGATAAATATATTCAGGCACTCAACACCCATGAAAATATAGAAATACGATTGTTTAACCCTTTCCTGTACCGTAAGCATGTTCTTTTAAATTTTTTATCTGATTTCTCGCGTCTTAATTACCGTATGCATAACAAGCTGTTCATCATGGACAGGCAGGTCGCTGTAGTTGGGGGTAGAAATATTGGCGATGCTTATTTTGATGCTAGTCCTACTCTCGAGTTTAACGATTTTGATGTATTCATCATCGGTGATGTAATGGAAAGGGCAAATAAATCATTTATGGATTTCTGGAACAGCGAATTAGTTTATGAATCTTCATCAATCATTAACAATAGTTCTGATCTTCCATTCATTACTCAAGAACTCGATGCTTTTTCCAAGCAGCAGAAAGACACAGAATATGCCAATGCTTTACGAAACAGCCCGTTGCTTGAAGAGTTACTCTCACAAAACCTCAAGTGGTATTGGGGTGATGTGAATCTTGTTTATGATCAGATTGTAAAATCCGGCTCAACACCAGAAAAGCTTAAGTCGATAGTTCCTGCATTAAGCAATGCAATGAATGAGACAAGTGAAGAACTGTTGATTATTTCACCATACTTTGTGCCTGGAGATCGTCTTGTTGAACAGTTATCAGGTTTAGTTCGTAATGGCATTGATGTTACGATTCTGACGAACTCTCTTGCCTCTACTGATGTAACTGCTGTCCATGCCGGTTATAAAAAATATCGAAAAAAGCTGTTACAAAATGGTGTAAAACTGCACGAATTCATGCCGGAGCCAAGTGAACAGCGAGCCAAAAAACGTATCTTTAAAAACAAGCCTTCTGTCAGGTCCAGCCTGCATGCCAAGTCGTATATATTTGATCGTAAGAAAATTTTTATTGGTTCTTTTAATCTTGATCCGCGTTCAGCCAATATTAACAGCGAAAACGGTATAATTTTCGACAACCCTGAGCTGGGTGAAAAAGTTAGTTCTACAATTTATGAAGCGCTTGACGATTATGCTTATTTGCTTGATTTATCAACCGTTAATAATGAAATGGGTTTTATCGAAAATAACCGAATAACCTGGTTCAATAAATATCGTCATCAGCAGCCAACCGTTGATGAACCCGGCAGTCATTTTTTTATGTCGCTCTGGATTGAGTTACTCTCAATTTTACCGATCGAACAGCAACTTTAGCTTTTATCATTCCACGGTAACAGACTTGGCAAGATTTCTTGGCTGATCCACGTTGGTTCCCTTGATAACCGCCACATGATAAGACAGCAGTTGTAAAGGTATGCAGTAAACAATCGGGGCTGTTGAAGGAAAAATATCTGATAATGTCAGGTTCTGGTAATGATCAAGATCAATTTTAATTTTGTGATCACTGAATAAAAATAACTCTCCACCTCTTGCCCTGACTTCCTGTAAATTTGACAGTACTTTTTCCAGAAGCGGATCGTCCGGTAACGCGCAAACAACCGGGATTGTTTCATCAACCAGCGCTAATGGACCGTGCTTCAGTTCTCCAGCCGGATAAGCCTCTGCATGAATATAGCTTATCTCTTTAAGTTTCAGTGCTCCTTCCATGGCTATCGGATAAAATGCTCCCCTGCCCAGGAATAAAGCATTATGCTTGTCATAAAAACTGGTTGCCATTTCCCTGATTGCATCTGACATTTCAAGTGCCACTTCGACCTGGCGAGGTAAAGCTTCCAGTTCTTCTACGATTTCCTTTTCTGCTTCTTTACTTAGTCCTTTACGCCTGGCAAGTGCTGTTGTTAGAAGCCTTAATGCGACAAGTTGTGTGGTGAATGCCTTGGTTGAGGCTACGCCAATTTCTGGCCCTGCTCTTGTCATTAAAGCGACATCTGATTCTCTTACTAATGAACTCTCAGGTACATTACATATAACCAGGCTTCCCAGGTAACCCATTTCTTTTGATTTTCTTAATGCGGCCAATGTGTCCGCAGTTTCACCTGATTGGGAAATTGTGATGATCAGGGTGTTCGCTGCAACTACTGTTTTTCGGTATCGATACTCACTTGCAACCTCCACCTGGCAGGGTATCCCGGCTTCTTCAAGCCAGTACTTTGCAACCAGTCCGGCATGGAAACTTGTTCCACAGGCTATTATCTGTACGTGTTCGGTTTTATCGAAAAGACCGGTGGCTACATGTCCAAAACTTTCTTCCAGCAACCTTCCATTATGAATTCTACCTTCAAGGGTTTCTGAGATAACCAATGGCTGCTCAAATATTTCCTTGAGCATGTAATGATCATATTGTCCTTTATCAGATTGATTTGACTGTATCTGGGATATTTTTGTCTCTCTCTCAACTTCCTTGTTTTCAGCATCAAAGATGTTGACGCTGTCTAAGGTAATTTCAGCAAGATCACCTTCTTCAAGAAATTTGAACCGGTTAGTTTTGGGAAGTAATGCAAATACATCCGAAGCAATATAGTTACCGTTTTCAGACAAGCCAATTACAAGCGGGCTTCCTGAACGGGTTACAATTATTTTATCGGGCTCATTTAAATGGATTGCCGCCAATCCATATGCACCAACCAGTTCATCCTTTGCGTTTATAACTGCTGTTTTTAGGTCATCGCCATTATCAATATACGATGCCAACAGATGAACGATCACTTCGGTATCTGTGTCTGAAGTGAATTCATAGCCCTGTTTTTTAAGTTTTTCCCGTAATTGAGAATGGTTTTCTATGATGCCGTTATGGACAATGGCAATTTTCTGTTTACTGACATGGGGATGAGCATTTTGTTCTGAAGGCACACCATGCGTAGCCCAGCGGGTGTGAGCTATTCCGGTAACACTACTGACTTGTGCTTTATTGGATAATTCAACCAGTCCATCTACTTTGCCGACTGAACGTAACCTGTATAGCTCATTTTCTTTTATTACGGCAAGCCCTGCTGAATCATAGCCTCGATATTCCAGGCGCTTAAGTCCATCTAACAGTACTGGTACGATATTATCCTGTGCTATCGCTCCGACAATGCCACACATTCTTAACTAGTCCTTTTTCTCATTTGCTGGTTTCTGATTCTCTGGTATCTGATTTATGGGCTTTTGTTTAACTGGTCTCTGCCAGTTATTGATACTTATCTGTTTTGCACGACTCAAAGTCAGTTGGTCTGAAGGTGTATCTTTAGTTATCACCGAACCAGCTCCTATTGTCGATCCATCATTTATTTTAACCGGTGCAACAAGTGCTGAGTTTGATCCAATAAATACCTGGTCTCCAATTTCAGTTTTATGTTTGTTGGCGCCGTCGTAGTTACAGGTAATCGTGCCGGCCCCTATATTGACTTTTTTTCCAACGTCACTATCACCAACATAACTCAGGTGATTTATTTTGCTGCCAATTCCTACATTGGAATTTTTGATTTCTACAAAGTTACCAACATGGTTTTCACCTTGCAGGTTTGTTCCGGGTCTGATTCTTGAAAATGGGCCCAGTTTACAGTCTGCTCCTATAGCCGCATCTTCTATGACGCAATTTTCCAGTATTGTCACACCGTCAGCTATTTGACTGTTTTTGATCACCGTGTTTGCACCGATTTTTACAAAGTTGCCTATGCTTACTTTTCCTTCAAGTATAACGTTAATATCAAGTTCGGAATCCTGTCCTATCTCAACTTGTCCTCTTATATCGATTCTCGATGGATCACGGATTGTTATTCCGGCTCTCATTAATTCTTCAGCTGTTTCCATCTGGTAATCCCGTTCCAGTCTGGCTAACTGTACCCTGTCATTAATACCTGTTACTTCACTTAGTTTTTCCGGATTGACCGAATTAACTTTTACATCCTGTTTAACTGCCAATGCAACAATATCCGTTAAATAGAACTCTTGTTGACTGTTTTTATTTTCAAGCATTTCGATCCATTTTTTTAATGAATCAAACTCGGCCGCCAAAATACCTGTATTGATTTCATTAACCTTCAATTCATCATGTTTGGCATCTTTATGCTCGACAATTTTTTCTACATAGCCATCAGCCTGACGGATAATCCTGCCGTATCCGGTTGGGTCCGGTAAATTGGTAGTCAGGATTGATAATGCTGATTCTTTGTTAAGCAAACGTTCCAGCGTTGCTTTCTTAATTAATGGCACATCGCCATAAAGCACTAATACACGATCAACATTTTCCAATTCCGGTATCGCCTGCTCTACAGCGTGTCCTGTACCAAGCTGTTCTGCCTGTTCAACCCATGTAACACTATCTTCGTTAATCTGTGTTTTTACTGTTTCACCACCATGCCCGTAAACCACGATGATTTTATTGGGATTAAGCTTTTTTGCGGTATCAATAACATGCTGAAGTAATGGAAGACCAGCCAATGTATGCAGTACTTTTGGTAAGCTGCTTTTCATACGGGTACCCTGGCCGGCGGCAAGAATTACTATTCCTGTTTTCATTTCTTTCCCGGATTGTTGGAATTTGTCTTAGAGAAGCTCATTTAAGCATTATATCTTTTATTCAGGTTTGTTTTCAGTTTAGCGTTTTAGTTTTAGTCTGGTTTTATTTTAATTTTTACAATTTTTTTATTTTTCAGGCGAAAAAAAACGGTGTTGGATATTCACCAGCACCGTTTTATCAATATTTTACTTATCTGAATAATCGTTGGCATTCAGCTTCAAAGATATTTAGCCTTTTTTACCCTTTCTGATTTTCTGTATCGTTCTAAGCTGGGCAACTGCTTCAGCCAGCTCAGCTTTAGCTCTGGCATATTCAAAATCAGACTGCTGATTTTCCAGGGCATCTTCAGCTCTTCTTTTAGCCTTTTCAGCTTCAGCTTCATCCAGGTCCCGGGCTCTCAATGCTGTGTCAGCCAAAATTGTCACCAGGTGTGGCTGCACTTCAAGCATTCCACCTGAGACATAAAAGTGTTCCATGGTATCGCCATTACTTACCCTGACATCACCGGCTTTAATTGGTGATACAAATGGCGTATGACGTGGAGCAATACCTACTTCACCCATGACTGCCGGAACATAAACCATTTCACCCTGTCCAGAGTAGAGTTCACCTTCAGCACTTACGATATCGACATGTATTGTCATCGACATTTATATCGTCTCCGGGTTTAGTCGTCTTTGCTCTTTTCTGCGTTCGCAATAACGTCATCAATACCGCCACACATATAGAATGCCTGTTCCGGTAAATGATCGTATTCACCTGCTACAATCGCTTTGAAGTCCTTGATTGTATCTTTAACGGTGACATATTTACCGGGCGCACCGGTGAATACTTCTGCGACGAAGAATGGCTGTGACAGGAATCGCTGAATTTTACGAGCGCGGTTTACAATCTGTTTATCTTCTTCAGAAAGCTCATCCATACCAAGAATTGCGATAATATCTTTCAATTCTTTATAGCGCTGAAGAACACCCTGCACATCACGTGCTACCTGATAATGCTCCTGACCTACTGAACCAGGTTCAAGAATACGGCTGGTTGAATCAAGTGGATCAACAGCAGGGTAGATACCAAGCTCGGCAATCTGACGGGAAAGTACCAAAGTCGCATCCAGGTGAGCAAATGTTGTGGCTGGTGACGGGTCAGTCAAGTCATCTGCTGGTACATAGACCGCCTGGAATGATGTGATCGAACCGGTTTTTGTCGATGTAATACGTTCCTGCAATACACCCATCTCTTCAGCAAGAGTTGGCTGATAACCTACAGCTGACGGCATACGTCCCAACAGGGCTGATACTTCGGTTCCTGCGAGTGTGTATCGGTAGATGTTATCAACAAACATCAATACATCACGGCCTTCATCACGGAAGTTTTCGGCAATGGTCAACCCGGTTAATGCAACACGTAAACGGTTGCCGGGGGGCTCATTCATCTGACCGTAAACCAGTGCCACTTTATCAAGTACGCCACCTTCTTCCATTTCGTAGTAAAAGTCGTTACCTTCACGGGTTCTTTCACCAACACCGGCAAAAACCGAGAAGCCCGAGTGCTCAACAGCGATATTACGGATCAACTCCATCAGTGTTACCGTTTTACCAACACCGGCACCGCCAAACAGCCCAACTTTACCACCCTTGGCAATTGGCATAATGAGGTCGATAACCTTGATGCCCGTTTCAAGAATTTCTGTTTCGTTTGATTGCTCATCAAGTGCAGGAGGATCACGGTGGATCGCCATGGTTTTTTCAGCTTCTACAGGACCGGCTTCGTCTACGGGACGACCAAGTACATCGAGAACTCGACCGAGTGTTTTCTGGCCAACCGGAACCATGATCGGGTTACCGGTAGTATCTACCTGTTCACCACGTTTCAAACCATCAGTTGAACCCATTGCAATCGTTCTGACTACGCCGTCACCCAACTGTGCTTGAACTTCTAATGTCAGGTCCGCAGATTCAATACGTAGCGCCTCATAGATCTTCGGCATACTGCCTCGATCAAACTGGACGTCTACTACAGCACCGATGATTTCTACCACTTTACCCGAACTCATTTCCGGTTCCCCTATAAATTACTAAATATTTTTTAAACTGCAGCCGCACCACTGACGATTTCAGAAATTTCCTGAGTAATCGCTGCCTGGCGCGCCTTGTTGTAAATTAATTGCAGATCGTTAATCAGGTTACCTGCATTGTCTGTTGCTGCTTTCATTGCAACCATCCGAGCAGACTGCTCGCAAGCAGCATTTTCAACAACTGCCTGGTACGCCAAGGATTCGACATAACGTCTTAATAATCCATCAAGAACTTCCTTGGAGTCAGGCTCGTAAATGTAATCCCAATGATGAGAAAGCTCTTCTTTCTCTTCCTCAGTTGACAACGGTATCAATTGCTCAACGGTTGGTTCCTGGGTCATGGTGTTTACGAACTGGTTGTAAGCTATGTAAATTCTGTCCAGGTCACCCTGAACGTATTGATCCAGCATTACCTTTACTGGACCAATTAATTCCTCAATGTGTGGTGTATCACCTAAATGTGTTACCTGTGCATGGACTTTACCACCCATGCGACGGAAAAAAGCCAACGATTTTGCACCAATGGTACAAAACTCTGACTTGATGCCATCATCAGCCATCACGCCAATTTCCTTGGCTAGTTTTCTAAACAGGTTGTTATTTAGACCACCACAAAGACCACGGTCAGAAGAAATGATGATGAAACCAACTTTTTCTACCTGTCGATCAAGCATGAATGGATGCTTGTACTCGGGATGTGCATGAGATAGATGAGAAATAACCGCTTTCATTTTTTCAGCATATGGTCTGGACGCCGCCATGCGGTCTTTGGCCTTGCGCATCTTGGATGCGGCAACCATTTCCATGGCACTGGTGATCTTCTGCGTGTTTTTTACACTCGAGATCTGTGTGCGAATTTCTTTACCAACAGCCATTATTCAATCCTTACCAGGTATTATTGTCCTTAAAGTCTTTGATTGCAGCATGGAGCGCATTGGCTACATCTTCATTGTAATCAGCTTCAGTGTTGATCTGATCCATCAGGTCAGCTTTGGCAGATTTCATGTAACCCTGTAAGGCTTCTTCGAAATCAACAACCTTGTTGGTTTCTACATCATCCAGATAACCTTCGTTGGCAGCAAACAGAGAAACCGCCATTTGTGCAACACTCATTGGTGAGAACTGTGCCTGTTTCATCAATTCAGTAACACGTTCACCACGCTCAAGCTGTTTACGTGTTGCTTCATCAAGGTCAGATGCAAACTGGGAGAATGCGGCCAGTTCACGGAACTGGGCCAGAGCCAGACGAACACCACCACCGAGTTTCTTGATAATTTTGGTCTGTGCAGCACCACCCACACGTGATACTGACAAGCCTGCATTAATTGCAGGACGAATGTTCGCGTTGAACAAGTCAGATTCAAGGAAAATCTGACCATCTGTAATAGAGATTACGTTGGTAGGAACGAATGCAGAAACGTCGCCGGCCTGTGTTTCAATTACTGGCAGGGCTGTTAATGATCCGGTTTGACCTTTGACTTCACCATTGGTGAACTTTTCAACATAGTCCGCATTGACGCGTGCAGCGCGTTCCAGCAAGCGAGAGTGCAGGAAGAATACATCACCTGGATATGCTTCACGGCCGGGTGGACGTTTCAAAAGCAGTGATACCTGGCGATAAGCCCAAGCCTGTTTGGTCAAATCATCATAAACAATCAGTGCATCCTGACCACGGTCACGGAAATATTCACCCATTGAACAGCCGGCATAGGGTGCAATGAACTGCATTGCTGCTGAGTCCGCTGCGGGTGCCGCTACTATGATGGTATGTGCAAGCGCATCATGCTCTTCAAGTTTTCTAACGATCTGGGCAATTGTTGAGTTTTTCTGACCGACAACAACGTAAATACATTTAACGCCGGTATCTCTCTGGTTGATGATCGCATCAATTGCAATTGCTGATTTACCGGTTTGACGGTCACCGATAATCAATTCACGCTGTCCACGACCAATGGGCACCATCGCATCAATTGCTTTCAATCCAGTCTGCACCGGTTGGTCGACTGATTTTCTTTCAATAACCCCGGGAGCTACTTTTTCAATTGGTGACATCACCGGGTTTTCAATTGGGCCCTTGCCATCGAGCGGATTACCCAGTGCATCAACGACGCGCCCAAGCATACCTTCACCCGTTGGGACCTGAAGAACGTTACCAGTACATTTAACCGGATCGCCTTCAGAAATATTCTTGTAGTCACCCAGGATAACGGCGCCGACAGAATCTCTTTCAAGGTTTAGCGCCAGTCCGTAGACATTGCCTGGAAATTCCAGCATTTCGTAAGACATGGCGTCTGAAAGACCGTGGATCCTGGCAATACCGTCAGTCACGCTTACGACTGTACCTTCAGTATGTGACTCGGTCGCGACGTCAAAATTTTCGATTTTTTTCTTGATCAGTTCACTGATTTCAGATGGATTGAGTTGCATGTCGGCTTCTCGTTTAGATACCTAATTCATTTGCGAGCTTTTGCAGCTGCCCCTTAATAGAACCATCGATGACCATATCACCGGCTTTGATTCGAATACCGCCGATCAGGTTTTCATCAGTCTGATTGCTAATATTGATTTCCCTGCCTAACTTTGTTTTCAGGGCATTAGCAATAAGCTGTTCCTGTGCCGGTTTCATTTCAAAAGCCGAAATGATTTTTACATCGATAGCACCTTCGCTTTGATTTTTTAACGCTTCAAACTGTTCAGCAATTTCTGGCAATACCACAACACGTTTGTTTCGTGCCAGCAGCTTTACCAGGTTTTGACCTTCATCACTCAGTCTGCCACCACCAATATCAAGTAAAAGATCTGCCAACTTACCTGAATCAATCAATGGGTTTGCAATCAGTTTGTTTAAATTCTCATCACTGACTACCTGAGACAAAAAGGCCAACATTTCTGACCAGAGATCCAGCTTGTTGTTTTCACTCGCATGCGCAAATACTGCCTCTGCATATGGACGAGCGATTGAGCTGATTTCCATTGCCATATCAGAACCTAGATTTGACCGGCCACGTTATCTATTACGTCTTTGTGAACATCTGAATTGATTTCCTTTTGCAGAATTTTTTCTGCACCGGAAACAACCAGGATGGCCACCTTCTCACGTAATACTTCACGGGAACGGTTCATTTCCTGTTCAATCTCGGTCTGTGCAGCTGTCAGCATTCTTTCACCTTCAGCTTTAGCATCGTTTTTAGCTTCCTCGATAATTTCATTGGCACGTTTATGTGCCTGGTTCACTATCTCGGCTGCCTGCTGTTTTGCATCATGCAATGTTTCTTTAGCTCTTTCCTGTGCAAGTTCCTGCTCATGCTGACCTCGTTCGGCAGCCGCCAAACCGTCGGCAATTTCTTTTTTTCTTGCTTCCAGAGCCGCCATGATCGGGGTCCACACGAATTTCATCGTGAACCACACGAACACTACGAAAGTAACCAGCTGACCAATTAATGTCAGATTGATATTCATCCCGAAACCTCGGATTTATCGCGTCAAATAATTACAATTGGATTTGCTGTGGATTAACCCGCAACAGCAAAAAGTACGTACATTGCCAGACCAACAGCAATCATAGGTACCGCATCCACAAGACCCATTACAATGAAGAACTGGGTTCTTAACATTGGGATCAGTTCAGGCTGGCGTGCAGCGCCTTCCAGAAAACGTCCACCCAGTACACCGATGCCGACCGCAGCGCCCAAGGCACCCAGTCCCATCATGATTGCGCCAGCTATATAAAGCAGTGCTTGTTCCATTATGGTCTCCCGTCAAATAACTAAAGTTTTAATCAAAAATTAATGTTCGTGATGCGCCATGTCCAGATAAACAATGGTCAGCGTCATGAATATAAATGCCTGCAAAGTAATAATCAGGATATGGAAAATTGCCCAGCCCAACTGCAACAAACCTCCAAACATACCTAATACCAGTCCTGCACTGTACATAATTGCGATCAGAATGAAAATCATCTCGCCCGCATACATGTTTCCGAACAGACGAAGAGCCAGCGAAATAGGCTTGGCAATCAGGCTGACAAATTCAAGCAGGAAATTAACCGGAATAAACAAGGCTTTAACTATCGGGTTACTAGACGAAAATGGCTGAAGGGTCAATTCGCCAACAAATCCGCCAACACCTTTTATTTTAATGCTGTAGTAAAGAACAAGCAGGAATACACCAATCGCCATACCAAACGTGGCATTCGGGTCAGTTGTTGGAACAACTTTCATGTACACATGGTGAGGATCAGCACCAAAGAAGGTTTCTGCTCCGACCGCAGTAAGCCATGGAATCAGATCCACCGGAACAAGGTCCATGGCATTCATAAGGAATATCCAAATGAAAATGGTAAGGGACAATGGTGCGACCAGGTCATTTTTGGCTGTGAAGGAGCCACGAACGCTGGTATCGATAAACTCTGCTATCCACTCAGCAAAATTTTGCAGTCCGCCGGGTACCCCTGATGTTGCAATTTTGGCCGCTTTCGTAAAGAAGAAAAGGAAAACAACACCCAGAATTATTGACCAGAACATCGTATCCAGATGTATTGCCCAGAAACCCATTTCTTTAGCTTCTTCAGCAGTATGGGCCAGGCCCCAGTGACCATCAGGAAATTTACCATAAGTCAGGTTGGTTAAGTGGTGCTTGATATATTCTGAAGATGTTAATGTGTCTGCAGACATTGTTGCCTCAATTACGTGCGGCTAAAAAAAGTGCCGGCACAACCTGAATAATAAAAAATACTGTTATCAGCGTTAAAAAATTCAAAGACTGAACATTGAACACTATAAGTGCAAAGGCCGCCATAGTAATTATCAATTTGGCTATTTCTGCACCAAAAAACCCTGCTACTATTTTTTCGGGCTGCTGTGCCCGATATCTTTTAAATATCATCATCGACATGATGAGTCCGGTGAAAATGACAATCCCTCCACCAAACATTGCCGACATAGCCAGATTTTTCCCAAAAGGTAATAAAGCCAAGGCAAGAAATGCGGTCATAAAAACCTGGTTTCTTAGCAGCTTTCTGGCTTCTCCCAGCTTTTCAAGCATGGTTTTACATCTTATGACTATGTATAAGCCCGCGCAGTATATTAGGGCTACACTATAAGGTCAATCTAACATGCAATAAAAAAGTAACATAGCCAAAGGTTTAAATTCTTAATATTTAGCAATCAAACCCTTTTATTAAACAAACCCGGTTTTTTATCTACGGTTACACAAAACTTCAGTTGATATGATCAATAATGCCATCGAGCTCTTCAAGACTGTTATAGCTGATAAGCAACTGGCCTTTGCCGCTGGTCTGCTGTTTTATTTCGACCCTGGCACCAAGCTTATCTGAAAGGTTTTCCTGCAAACTCAATACATCAGGGTCAATTTTGACGGTTTTCCCGGTTTTTTCTTTTTTACCTGAAGATACCGCATCTTCCTGACCGAGTAATCGTCTGACAAGTTTTTCTGTTTCACGAACTGAAAACCCCTGGTCAAAAACCTGTCTGGCGGCCTTTACCTGTTCCTGGTCTCTTAATCCGAGCAATGCTTTAGCGTGTCCCATGTCGATCTGGCGTAATTCCAGCATCTGTTTAACCGGTTCTGCAAGTTCAAGCAGCCTAAGAAAATTTGTCACGGCTGTACGGGATTTGCCAACAGCCTGGGCAATCTGCTGATGGGTTAATCCAAATTCATTTAATAAACGGTGCAGGGCTGTTGCTTCTTCAAGCGGATTCAGGTCATCACGCTGGATATTTTCAATCAGCGCCATGGCCATCGCAGCCTGGTCGTCAACATCATGAACGACGACCGGAATTTCCTGAAGCGAAGCTAACTGGCTGGCACGCCAGCGTCGTTCACCTGCAATGATTTCATAACGGCCATCTTTGATTGGCCTGACAACAATAGGCTGAATAACTCCCTGGGCTGCTATCGAATCAGCGAGTTCCTGCAGTTTATCCTGATCAAAATTACGTCTTGGCTGGTAACGCCCCCTTTGAATCAGGTCGATCGGCAGAGTTTGCAGTACCCGACTGACTTCATGTTCCTGATTATCATTTACATCAGCCTGTTTACTCCTGGCTCTATCCTCAACAGGCTGAGTCTCCTTCAGTGATCCGCCCAGGAGCGCATCCAATCCTCTACCCAGCCCTCTTTTCTTTGCTGCCATATTTTTTTCCAGTTCAGGCTGTTTCAGCCATTGCTTTTTTCTGTTTTCTCATCATTTCGCTTGCCAGTGCCATGTAGGCCACGGCCCCCCGGGACGACTTGTCATAACTCATTATCGGCAGGCCATGACTGGGCGCTTCTGCCACCCTGACATTTCTCGGGATGATTGTCTTGTAGACCTGGTCGCCGAAATGGTTCAGCAACTGGCTCGACACCTGGTTGGCCAGGTTATTACGCAAGTCATGCATGGTACGCAAAATACCTTCTATAACAAGGTCCGGATTTAAATGACTCTTGATTTGTTCAACGGTACGGAGCAAGGCGGAAAGCCCTTCAAGAGCATAGTACTCGGTTTGAATTGGAATCAACACACCCTGTGAAGCCACCAGGGCATTAACGGTGAGCATATTCAGAGTAGGGGGACAGTCAATCAGGATATAGTCATAATTATCTTTTACTGAATCCAACGCCAGACGCAGCCTTTTTTCCCGCAGAGTTGCGCTCATTAATTCAACTTCGGCTACTGTCAGGTCACTGTTTGAAGGTAATACATCGAAGCCGGCCTGTTCCGAAAAAATAACAGCATCAGCCACTTTACAGTCACCCATGATGGCTTCACATGCCGAAAGTTCAAGCTCGTATTTATCCACGCCACTACCCATCGTGGCATTACCCTGGGGATCAAGATCGACCAACAGAACCTTGTGTTTGTAATAGGAAAGCGAAGCCGCCAGGTTGACCGTCGTTGTTGTTTTACCAACCCCGCCTTTTTGATTGGTTATAGCAATAATGCGACCCATTTGTCTGCTTCCTGAAATTTGTAATTTATTTGGCTGACAGCAAACCGATACAACAAGCTGTACAGAAAGTTGTGCCTAAAGTTATCCTGGAAAATGAATGATAACTGATTATTTTCTAATTGTTATCAGATGTCTCTGCCCATCAATTTCCGGTACCTTCAATTCTTCCAGATTAACCTGGAAACCACGCTCGGCTATTTGCTGGATTTCCTCTTCCGGCACCTGGCCTTTCATCGCCAATAACTGGGTCTTGTCATCCATTAACGGTCCAATTAAATCCAGCATAAGTTTCAAGTCTGAGAATGCCCGGCTGGTGATGGTGGAAAAGTGTACTTCCCTGTCCATTTTTTCAATTCTCATATGCACAGGGTTAACATTTTCCAGGCCAAGTTCCATAACCACCTGGCGGCAAAAACGAATTTTTTTCCCATTACTGTCCAGCAGTGTCACCCTTTTTTCCGGGTAAACAATTGCTAAGGGGATGCCTGGTAACCCTGCCCCTGTACCTACGTCCAACAGGGTATCACCTTTAACGAACCTGGCTATCGAAAGGCTGTCGAAAAGATGCAGAGACAACATCTTTTCGATATCGCGAATAGCCGTTAAATTAAAATGCTTATTCCACTTGTGCAGTAATTCAAGGTAATCGAGCAGCTGATCCTGTTGTTCGTCAGTAAGTACTAACTTTAGTTTTTCAAGCCCTTCTGAAAGTCTTTCAGACAAATCCATTTTGAAATAATCAGGCTGTTTTTTTCTTCAGGTGAACCAGTAGTAACGATACTGCAGCTGGCGTGATTCCCGGAATTCTGGCAGCCTGGCCGATTGTTTCAGGCCTGGTTTTGATCAGTTTTTCCCTGACCTCATTGGACAATCCTTTTACATTGTCAAAATCAAAAGCATCCGGCAAGCGAACAGACTCGTTTTCTTTTTGACGGACAATTTCGTTTTTCTGCCTTTCGATGTAACCGGCGTACTTGGCCTGAATTTCAACCTGCTCGGCTTCTGCTTTATTGGTTAAGCCCGGGCCAATTCCCTCCAGGTTCATTAAGTCCCGGTAATTTACCTGTGGACGGGCCAGCACATCGGCAGCCTTGGCATCCTTGATAAATTTTTCTCCGCTTAAAGCGATTAACTGCTCTTCCGGGTGCTCAGATGCACGAACCCATACCGAAGCAAGGCGCTGCTGTTCAGCTTCAATGGCACTCCTTTTATTTTCAAAAAACAGCCATTGTTCCTGTTTTACAAGACCCAGCTTATAGCCTTTTTCGGTCAGCCGGATATCAGCATTATCTTCACGTAATAAAAGACGGTACTCTGCCCGGCTGGTAAACATACGATAGGGTTCCATCGTGCCCTGAGTTATCAGGTCATCAATCATGACGCCAATGTAAGCTTCATCACGCGATGGACACCAGTGCTCTTCGCCTCGGATTTTTAATACCGCATTGATTCCGGCCAGCAGGCCCTGGGCCGCCGCTTCTTCATAACCGGTGGTACCATTTATCTGTCCGGCGAAAAACAATTTGTTGATATGTCGGGTTTCAAGCGAATATTTCAGTCCCCTGGGATCAAAAAAGTCATATTCAATCGCATAACCTGGACGGGTGATCCTGGCATTTTCAAAGCCCTTCATAGAGCGGACAAGATCCCATTGCACGTCAAACGGCAAAGAAGTTGATATGCCGTTCGGATAGACTTCGTTCGATGTTAAACCTTCGGGTTCAATAAATATCTGGTGGGAATCCTTGTCGGCAAAACGGACTATTTTGTCTTCGATTGATGGACAGTATCGAGGTCCAACACCTTCAATGACACCGGTATACATGGGCGAACGCGATAAACCTTTTTGAATGATGTCATGCGTTCTGGTGTTGGTTCGGGTGATATAGCAGCTGATCTGTTGAGGATGATCCTCTGTTTTTCCCATATAAGAAAAAACCGGTACCGGTTGATCGCCTGGCTGTTCCTGCAATACATCAAAATTAATCGATCGCAAATCTATTCTTGGAGGTGTGCCGGTTTTAAGCCGATCCACAGTGAAAGGTAATTCCCTTAACCTTTGTGCCAGGGCGTTGGAGGGTGGGTCTCCAGCGCGTCCGCCCTGGTAATTTTCCAGTCCGATATGGATGCGTCCTCCCAGAAAAGTACCAACCGTCAGGATTACTGCATCGGCATGAAATTTGAGCCCCATCTGGGTGACTACACCGGTTACGGTGTCATTTTCAACAATCAGGTCATCTGCTGCCTGTTGGAATATGTCGAGATTTTCCTGGCTTTCCAGCGCATGCCTGACAAAGGCTTTATAAAGCACCCTGTCAGCCTGGGCACGGGTGGCCCTGACTGCCGGTCCCTTCCTAGAATTAAGTATGCGAAACTGAATTCCGGCATGATCTGCAGCTCTTGCCATCAAGCCGCCAAGGGCATCAATTTCCTTAACCAGGTGGCCCTTGCCGATACCGCCAATTGCCGGATTACAGCTCATCTGGCCAAGCGTTTCGATGTTATGTGTTAACAACAGGGTTTTTGCACCCATGCGGGAAGCAGCCAATGCTGCTTCTGTACCAGCATGGCCTCCACCAATAACAATAATATCGTAACGTTCGTGACTGTACATAACCGGCTATTTTACGCTTTGATCGGGACTCCAGACAATTTTTCTGTAAACTAACTCCATTAAATCCTGTCGATATGTTATCAGCTACCATGCTTTATTCAGGGTTTCCGGTCTGATCATTACTCCATTTAGACTGGTAGGATGATATTTTATAAGAAAAAACCAATGGACTTTTTTTCATGAACCCTTCATCACTCTCCACCGTAATTGACCGGGCTTCCGAGATTATTCTTGGTAAGAAAGAGGTTATCCAGCTTGCCATGTGTTGTTTAATCAGTCGTGGCCACCTGCTGGTAGAGGACCTGCCCGGAGTTGGCAAGACCACCCTGGCACATTTGCTTGGAAAATTGATCGGACTGGATTTTCAACGTATTCAGTTTACCAGTGACCTTTTGCCTGCCGATATTATCGGCGTGTCAGTTTACGAAAGAAACAGTGAACAATTTGTTTTTCATAAAGGCCCGGTTTTCTGTCAGCTGTTACTTGCAGATGAAGTCAACCGCGCCACACCAAAAACCCAGAGTGCCCTGCTCGAGGCAATGGAAGAAAAACAGGTCACTACAGATGGCATAACTCATATATTGCCAAAACCTTTTTTTGTTATCGCAACTCAAAACCCTGCTTCTCAAATTGGTACTTTTCCTTTACCTGAATCACAGCTTGATCGTTTTCTGATGTGCGTCAGCATGGGCTACCCGGACTCTGAATCTGAAAGACAGCTTTTAATTGGCGACGACCGCAGGGATATGCTGGAAAAGATTGACCCGGTTTTATCTGCTGAGCAGGTACCGGAGATTCAGCTCCAGGCCAGGTCTGTTTACGTTTCAGACGCGATTCTCGATTATGTCCAGGACATTCTTAACTACAGTCGACAGCCATCTTTGTTTCGATACGGTCTTTCGCCTCGTGCCGGGCTGTCATTGTTAACCGCTGCCAAAAGCTGGGCCCTGCTTGAAGAACGTGATGCTGTCATTCCTGAGGATGTGCAAAAAGTTCTGCCCGCTGTTGTTAATCACAGACTTGCTCTTCACGATACCGATCAAACACAATCTGCAAGTAACCAGATTCTTAAACATGTCGCTGTTACCTGATTTAAAAAAACTGGCAAGACAGACTCAAAAAAATAAGGATGGTTTTTATTACATCCAGGCTAGAAAAATCTATATCCTGCCAACACGTTTTGGTTTGATGTTTGCCACCATGGTGCTGGCGATGTTGGTTGGCTCAATAAACTATGCCAATAATCTTGGATTCATGCTGACTTTCTTTTTTGCAGGTATCGGTGTTCTGGTTATGCATTACACCTGGTTAAACCTGCTTAACCTGAAAATACAGGTCTTGCAAACTGAACCCGTCTTTGCGGGTCAAACCGCATCATTCCATTTAATTATTCACAATCCCAATAACCGTCCGCGTGGTTTGATCGAAGCCTCTGTTAATAAAAATCAACATGCCTGTATTAATGCAGTACCCGCCGAATCACATCAGCTATTTAAAATCGAACTGCCGGTTAAAAACCGTGGTTGGTACTCTGTTGATACTACGACTATCGCCACACAATATCCGCTAGGCCTTTTCCGTGCCTGGAGTTATCTTGAAGCAGACAGTAAATTTTTAGTTTATCCAAAACCTTCAAACCAGTGGACTCCTGATAAAACTCCCGATTACTCACCCAACGCCAATGGCAGTAAAGGAGTGGGCGCAGATGATTTTATTGCGCACCGAAACTATCGGCAAAGTGATTCGCCACGACAAATTGACTGGAAAGTATTTGCCCGTGAAAAAGGCTTGATGACCAAACAGTTTGGTGGCGACAGGAATGAGCAACTCATGCTTAATATGGACCTTGTCAAAGATCTGCCACTGGAAACAGCTCTTTCCATGTTAACCCGTGCGATTCTTGATGCAGAAACAGATCACGTGCTTTACGGCTTAGAAATAACAAACGCAAAAATAGCTGTTAGTCATGGTGATCAACATATGCATGCCTGTCTTAAACTATTGGCTCTTTATGGTCAGGATACTGGATAGTGAATTTAAAGGAATTCAACAAACAGCCTCTAAAAGATTTTCAGTTATACCTGCTGACAGTATTACTGTTTTTTTCTGTTTTACCGCATTTTTTTAATTTATCGATTTATATCAGTCTGTTCTTTACGGCAGTGCTTGGTTTGAGAATCGTTACTTACCGTCTCAAACTGAAAGCCCTGCCACGCTGGTTTATTTTTCTTTCCCTGGCGATTGGTATTTTTGTCGTTGTCTTTTTATACAGTGGTAAAATCGGCAAGGATTTCGGCGTCTCTCTGTTAGTTGCAATGCTGTCTTTAAAAATACTCGAAGTAAAAACCCGGCGGGATGCTTACGTATTGTGTTTTATTACCGGCTTTATGCTGGTCACTCAATTTCTTTACAGCCAGGAAATACTGTTTTCACTGTATATCTTTGTAATGGCAGTTTTAATTCTTGGTTATCTTTTCTGGTTGAACCAGGCTGCCTGGAATGTCGACAGTGTTTCCAATTTAAAATCCATTTTTCGCCTGACCCTTCAGGCCTTGCCGGTAATGGTAGTCCTGTTTATCCTGTTTCCAAGATTACAGGGGCCTTTATGGGGATTTGACCAGGGTGTCAGCTCGGCGGTTACCGGTATCAGTGATACGATCACACCTGGTTCTATCAGCCAGTTGAGTCGATCGTCAGCTACAGCTTTTAGAGTCAAATTTGATGACATTAATGATTTACCTGCGCCGGAATACCGTTACTGGCGAGGTCCGGTTATCACGCAAACAGATGGCATATCATGGCAGGCTGATAAAAATGAAAAACCCGACAAAATTTCCTATCAATCGAAAGGCACACCGGTAAACTACCAGCTAACCATCGAACCTACCCAGCAGCAATGGCTGTTTGCGCTTGATCTGCCTTCAACAATTCCGTCGAAGACTTTTGTTACTTCCAACTACTCGGTTAAGACCGAAGAAAAAATAAATAAACGCTCAACATACGCTCTTTCCTCTTCTCCTTATTACGCTATTAAAGACAGCAGTGATTATGAATTGCTTGAAGCACTGTTATTGCCAACAAATATCACGCCCAGAATGACCCGTTTTGTTAATGAGATGATGAAAGACAGTCCATCTGACCAGGACTATATTTCAGCAATCCTCAATTTCTTTAACAAACAGGAATTTGTTTACACTCTCTCTCCACCGGTGATGCTAGACAATCCTGCAGATGAATTTCTTTTCGATCACCGAAAAGGTTTTTGTGAACATTATGCTTCAAGCTTTGTGTTACTAATGAGAATGGCAGATATTCCTGCAAGGATTGTTGCCGGTTACCAGGGAGGTGAATGGAACCCTACGGGTGAACATCTTATTGTTCGTCAATCAGATGCCCATGCCTGGACTGAAGTCTGGCTTGAAGATAGTGGCTGGGTTCGTATTGATCCTACCAGTGCTGTTTCCCCGGAAAGGGTTGAACAGTCCATTGACCCGACATCTGAATCAAGTACAGGTGAGGTGGTTTTTAAAATCAGTTCGGACAGTATGCTTGGTACATTATACAAAGAAGCAGCCTGGATGCTCGATAGTCTCGATTTAAACTGGCACAGATGGGTTGTTGGTTTTAGCCAGAAAAGACAAAGCCGTTTACTTGATTCATCAGGACTCGGGTTTTTAAAAGGTTACAAACTTGGTATTGCTGCAATTGTGATGACGTTTGTTGTTTTAATAGTCATGACCTTATTGTTTCGAAATAAGATAAAAGACAAACGTGACCAGGCAAGAGTTTACTGGGATAAATTTACCCGTAAGCTAAACAAAAAAGGTATTAAGATTGAACCTTATGATGGACCTGAAACCATCGCAATGAATGCCGCTATAATTTTGCCTGAACAAAAACCTTCTATTGATCTTATTACACGCTATTACATCAAGGCACATTACGGAAAGAACGTTTCATCCAAATTACTTTCAGACTTTAAAAAACTTGTAGCTGAATTTCGATGACTACCTAATCATCTCTTCAAAAACAGTTTATTTAAAGAATCCGAACTTCACCAATGTTCCCTGACCAGTAAGTATTTATCTGTTTTTTAAAATGCTCTAAATCTCCTGTCGAGTAAAACATTGCTTTTTTTTGTTGTTCTATAGTTTGAGTTTGACTGCCTTTTAATTTTTTATTTACCTGCCTGGTAACTGCTTCCGAGGTTTCGATTATATTTATATGTTCTCCAACCATTAACGCCATTTGTTTCTTCAAAAACGGATAATGGGTACAACCCAGTACAATTGAATCTACCTCGTTATTTATTGCAGGGCTTATATATTTTTCTATCAGAGACCTTGACGCAATTTCTTCCAGCGTCATATTTTCAATAATTTCTACCAGCCCAGGACAGGCCTGATGTATAAAGTCTGATTTTTCAGAAAACCTTTCAAGTAAATGATAGTAACGCTCACTACTTAAAGTCATCGACGTTGCCAGGATCAATACCTTGCCGGTTTTACTTTGCTCGACGGCTGGTTTTATAGCAGGTTCCATTGCCACAATTGGCAGGTTGTAATTTTCTCTTAATTCTTCAATTGCAAAAGCTGTTGCGGTATTACAGGCAACAACTATCAGATCAACACTTTTTTTTATTAGCTCTTGTGTTAAATAATGACAACGTTCAATAATTTGTTCTTTTGTTTTATCTCCATAGGGTGTGAACCTGGTATCAGCAATGTAACTAAAAGATAATTCCGGCATCTGCCTTGTTATTTCTGCCAGAACACTCAGACCACCTATGCCGGAATCGAACACACCAATATGATTTTTCATTATTTTCCTATACAAAAGCTCGAAAATATTTTTCCAAGTAAATCATCGCTGGTGAATTCTCCTGTTATTTCATTTAATTCCTTTTGGGTCAGTCTAAGCTCTTCAGCTAACAATTCACCAGCCTGTAATTGATGGAGTGCGTTATTAGCCTGTTGTAAATGTTTTTTTGCCAGCTTCAGTGTCTCTAAATGACGTCTTCTTGCGAGAAAGTCTCCTTCCTTATCAGACTGGTAACCCATGATGTTTTTCAGGTGTTGTTTAACCAGTTCCAGGCCTGTTCCGTTTTTTGCTGAAATGGCAATTTCATTTTTTTCTTTATTAAGAGAAGCAGGCTGATTAATTTTATCAATCTTGTTTTTTATGAATGAAACCGGAATGTCTTCTGGTAAATGTTGCTTTTTTATATCTATAAGATCCAGCATTTCTTCAGCATCATAAACCCAGAGTATATGATCAGCCTGTTCAATCTCCTGCTTTGCTCTTTTTATTCCCTCCAGTTCAACGATATCTTCAGATTCTCTTAAACCTGCTGTGTCGATAATATGTACCGGCATACCATCTATTTGAATATGGGTTTTTAAGGTATCGCGGGTAGTACCGGGAATATTAGTTACTATCGCCGTATCCACCCCCGACAGTGCATTTAACAGGCTGGATTTTCCGGCATTTGGCTTTCCGGCAATTACCAGGTTCATACCTTCTTTTACCAGATAACTCTGATTGGCTTTATCCAGAACATTTTCCAGATGATCTTCAATAGCCTGTAAATCATTGCTTACTTTGCTGTCTGATAAAAAATCGATTTCCTCTTCGGGAAAATCAATCGCGGCTTCCACATACATGCGCAGTGTAATTAATTTTTCTACAAGCCGGTTTATCTCTTTTGAAAATGATCCCTGTAAGGACCGGGTTGCCATCCTAGCTGCCTGTTTACTTCCCGCTTCAATCAAATCGGCGATAGCTTCTGCCTGCGTAAGGTCTATCTTGCCATTTAAAAAAGCTCTTTCAGAAAATTCACCGGGCCTTGCAATTCTTACTCCGAGCCGAGTGACTGTTTCGACAAGCATATCCAGGACAACCGGTGATCCATGTGTCTGCAACTCGACAATATCTTCACCGGTAAATGAATGTGGTTTTTTAAAATAGATTAACAGGCCTTCATCTATTTGATTCTGCCTGTTGTCATGAAAACTTGTGAAGTGAACCTTACGGGGTTCAAACTGATTTAATTTTGAAATTTTTTTTGCAACTGAAAGGGCATCGTTACCTGATATACGAATTATTCCCACACCACCTTGACCGGGTGGTGTGGCAATTGCCGCAATTGTGTCTGCCATGAGGAAATACTATTTAGTGCTTTGTTCTATCGCTTTGGTTATTCGCCATTGCTGCAGGATTGATAACAGGTTGTTGGCAAACCAGTAAAGAACCAAACCTGACGGGAAAAATGCGAAAAATACTGTGAATACAATTGGCAGGCTCATCATGATTTTTGCCTGCATTGGATCTGGTGGTGGCGGATTAAGTTTCTGTTGAATAAACATTGTAATACCCATTAGTAAAGGTAATACAAAGTAGGGATCCTTAATTGAAAGATCATCAATCCATAAAATCCATTCTGCCTGGCGCAGTTCAACCGATTCGAGCAGCACCCAGTACAACGCAATAAATACCGGAATCTGTACAAGCATCGGGAGACAACCACCGAGTGGATTGATTTTCTCTTTTTTGTACATTTCCATCATCGCCTGGTTCAGGCGCTGTTTATCATCGCCATAACGTTCCTTCAAAGTTTGCAGGCGTGGCGCAACCTTTTTCATGTTCGCCATTGATTTGTAACTGGTTTCAGAAAGTTTATAGAAAGCCAGCTTAATCAGAAACGTCAGGATAATAATCGACCAGCCCCAGTTAGAGACAAATCCGTTGATCCATTCGAGAACATAAAACAAAGGTTTTGCTATGATGGTTAACCAGCCATAGTCAACGGTCAACTCCAGGCCTTCTGAAAGATTCTCCAGCTCATGCTGTAATTTTGGACCTGAAAAAAACTGTGCAGAAAACTCATTCTGCTGTCCCGACGGGATTATGTTTTTGGGACTATAAGAGCCAAGCACATAGCGTCCATTGTTTAATGCTTTGGAATAATAATGATGCAGATCCTGTGAAGTTGGCACCCAGGCACTGACAAAATAATGTTGCAACATTGCCAGCCAGCCACCCTGAATATCCCTGTTCAGTTTACTGTCAGCCAATTCATCAAAATCTATTTTTTCATATTTATTTTCCTGGCTGTAAATGGCACCGCCAGTGTAAGTATAAATAAACATGCTTTGGCCATCTTCAGATGGTTTTACACGTTGCAGTTGCAGGTATTGTCGACCGGACCAGTCAATCTGTGATTTGTTGTTAATAATATGGGAAATATTGATGACGTGACTGTCACGAGTAAATTTGAAACGTTTAATCACCTCGATGCCACTTTCATGTTGCCAAAACAAATCCACGGTTAATTCGTTCTCATTTTCCGCCATCTCATATTTTTTCTGGGAAAATGAATATATCGCTTCATGTGTTGGTGCCAGTTCTTTTTGCGTGGCTATCAAACCGGATTGCGCAATATAAAAGTTTGCTGGTAATTCTGTTAAAAGTGGATACTGGGTATCCGGACGATCCAGTGATAACGGGTATTTTTTAAGATTTACCCTGGTAATATTTCCGCCACGTGAATCGATATCTATATTAAAGGTATCGGTTTGAATATTAATTTTTTCTGCAGTACTGGATTTTTCAGGTGTCTGGGATAAAACAGGACCGGTTTCATTCACTGATATATCGTTGCTGGCCACTTTCGGCGCATCAGGGACTTCTTCAGATATATTATTTACAGCGTCATTGTCAGTGTCATTGTTATCTTTGTTTTTATATTCATAAGATGCCTCTTCAATAGTCTTTGCTCCATAATCAACTTGCCATTGTTGCCATACCATCATGGAAAGGAAAGCTACTGCGAATATTAATATGAGTCTGTAATTATCCATTTTAAATTTTGAATCTTTTATTCAGTTTAATTGATGATTATGACGCATTCATCTTTGAAAATTTATGACGGAGATTTTTCCAGTGATTGTTCAGGCAATCAAACAAAATATCGTTCGGCTGACTTGCCGCATTTCTTTTTGCCATGACCACTACATCTATATTGCATAGGCTGGATTGATTAAGCCTGAAACTCTCACGGGCAAGACGTTTTATCTTGTTTCTGTCAACCGCTCGTCGGGTGTTTTTTTTGGAAATTGCCAAGCCCAATCTGGGCTTGTCCGATTTATTTAATTTGGCCAGTAACGTAAAGAACTGATCAGCGGATCGTACTGGTTCGTCGAATACGTGAGAGAAATCTTGTGCTGAAATAAGTCGGCGACCGCGGTCAAACTTCTGTTTACCGAGCAGCATGCAATTTTAGAAAGCTGATCAGGCTAACTTATCAAGCTAACTGGGCTCTGCCTTTGGCTCTTCTGGCATTTATGACTTTTCTGCCATTTCTTGTTGACATACGGGCACGAAAACCATGAGTTCTCACTCGTTTTAAACGACTTGGCTGAAATGTACGTTTCACAATATTTCCCCGGGTTTTCCCTGAATCTAAAAACTGGTTTTTCTTAACGAAAAAAGACCCGCAATTATCTTCGTTATTATTAATTTGTCAATATATCTGGATAAATATTTTATGTCTTTTTTACTTAAATATACCTGTGGATAACTTCCAAAATCAGTTACAATTGCATGTCTGGTAAATCATCCAGTAAAAATAAAAATTACTAAAATAACACTACCATGGAGAACTTTTTAGTGGATTTGTGGAAGAGATGTTGTGAACGTCTCGAAAGTGACCTGTCAAATCAGCAATATAATACCTGGATTCGACCTTTACAGTATGTTGAGGATAATTCCGGATTGCGCCTTTTTGCACCAAACCGATTTGTACTTGACTGGGTCAAGAATCACTACCTCGATCAGATTAAATCTCAAATTGCCGATATTTCTGGCAATACTTCTCCCCTGGTAAGCATGGAAATCGGTTCAAAACCAGCAGAAAACCCTGCTTCTGTTCGTCCAAAGGCCGGAAATCCTGTTCAAACAGCAAATTTTCAACAGAATTTTTCCCGGCAACAACCTGTAGGTATATCCAACACAAATAAAAACCTGCCGCCGCTGACCAGTAATATTAATTCTTCTTTTACATTTGAAACATTTGTTCAGGGTAAATCAAACCAGCTGGCCAGGGCTGCTTCCATTCAAATTGGTGAAAACCCCGGCAAAGTATACAATCCTCTGTTTATTTATGGTGGAGTGGGACTTGGTAAGACACATCTGATGCACGCGGTCGGCAACATGATTGCGCAGAATAATCCTGATGCCCGTGTACTTTATATTCATTCGGAAGGTTTCGTTGCTGAAATGGTAAAAGCCCTGCAACATGGCACGATGGACGAATTCAAGAATCGTTTTCGTTCACTCAATGCCCTGTTAATTGATGACATCCAGTTTTTCGCTGGTAAAGAACGGTCACAGGAGGAGTTTTTCCATACTTTTAATGCTTTGTTTGAATCTCAACAGCAAATCATTCTTACCAGCGACAGTTTTCCAAAGGAGCTAAACCTGGAAGAACGATTGAAATCCCGTTTTGGCTGGGGCTTAACCGTTGCGATTGAACCAGCAGATCTTGAAACCCGGGTTGCCATTCTTAAATCCAAGGCTCTGCAGCTTTTCCAGATGGAACTGCCAAACGATGTTGCTTTTTTTATTGGTAAGCGTGTGCGTTCAAATATTCGGGAACTCGAAGGTGCATTAAGGTCAATTATGGCCATGGCGCAATTTACCGGCCAGCAAATTACAACTGATTTTGCAAAGGATGCGCTTAAAGATATGATTGCCGCTCAGGATAAGCTGGTAACAATTGAAAATATCCAAAAAACAGTGGCTGAATATTTTAGTATCAGGACTTCCGATCTTGTCTCATCTAAAAGAAGTAGAACGGTTGCCAGGCCAAGGCAAATTGCAATGACATTGGCCAAAGATCTGACAAATCATAGTTTGCCTGAAATAGGTGAGGCTTTTGGGGGCAGGGACCATACCACAGTTTTGTATGCCACCAGAAAAATAGCTGAATTGAAAGACTCTGATAAAAGAGTCGATGAGGATTACTCAAACCTGTTAAGAAGTTTAAGTACTTGATGTGGATAAATTGTTACTCAAATTAATTTTTATTTTATTCACATTTTACTGACAATCTTTTTTCCAGTAATACATAAAATTTAGGCAGTAAATTTCAATATAACTAATTGTTTTTATTATATTTTTTTGTTTTTTTAACAGCTTGTAGCCTGCTTAATAATAACTATAAGTTTTTAAATAAATAAATATTTATATTTAATAGGATGGATAACATGGTCATTAACCTAAATCGTGATGATCTCTTAAAATCACTTCAACAGGTTTCAGGTGTTGTAGAAAGAAGGCAGACACTACCAATTCTTGCAAATATTCTCTGTAATATTCGTAACAATACTTTGTTTATTACTGCCACAGATCTTGAAGTTGAACTTCGTACCTTAACCACTGTGAGTTCTGAAGAAGATGCAGATCTTACAATACCAGCCAGGAAGTTATTGGATATCTGTAAAGCTCTTCCTGATAATGCTGATTTATCCATTACCATCAATGATCAAAATATCACGCTTAAATCAGGTCGTGGTCGTTACACTTTAGGTACTTTGCCTGCCCAGGATTTTCCTGGTGTTGAACCCAGCACCATGGCAGATCGTGTCAGTCTAAAAGAAAAACAATTAAAGATTTTGATTGATAAAACTCAGTTTGCCATGGCGCAACAGGATGTTCGTTATTACCTTAACGGGATGCTCTTTGACATTACCCAAAAACAATTCAAAACAGTTGCAACTGATGGGCATCGACTGGCTCTCTGTCAACTTGAGCTGGATCTGGAAAATGAAGTCAATGCACAAATAATTTTACCAAGAAAAGCGATTATCGAATTATCGAGATTATTGTCAGATTCAGATGATGAAGTTGTTCTTGAAATTGGTAGTAATCACATTCGCTTAACTTTTGCTAATGGTGTTGTATTTGTTTCAAAATTGATTGATGGCCGTTTCCCGGATTATCAACGCGTCATGCCTTCTGGTAAAACAGAAATTGCCAGTGCCGAGCGTGATGTACTTAAACAATCTCTCGTGCGAGCTTCAATTCTTTCTAATGAAAAATATCGTGGTATTCGATTCAAAATCAGTGAAAACAATCTTGAATTACTTGCTCATAATCCTGAGCAGGAAGAGGCAGAGGAAATTGTAGAAGTTGACTACTCAGGTCCGGAGTTAACTATTGGTTTTAATGTTGGATATTTAACTGATGTTCTGAATGTCATTGAAAGCAGTAATGTTCAAATTGCTCTGGTTGATTCAAACAGTAGTTGTCTGATTACAGCTGAAGATACCGATCAGTGTCAGTATGTTGTCATGCCAATGAGGCTTTAATTGAATTTGGAATCGTATTTGGGATGATTCATTTCATCCCTTTTACTAATGCTTGAAAATCTTCATCTTCTTAATTTTCGTTGTTTCAACGATATTTCTTTCGATCTTTCTCCTGGCTTAAATCTTTTCACTGGTTTTAACGGCAGTGGTAAATCATCAATAATTGAATCCCTCTATCTTGCCGGTAGAGGTAAGTCTTTCCGGTCTCATAAAACAAGTGATCTTATACATAAAACATCTGGTTCTTCTTACCTGCATTTAAGCTTTTCAGCTCATAAATTATCTATTGAAATCTCCCGTCAGTCTCTCACTTATAAATATAGAAATGATATTTTAAAGAAACGTTCTGATTTGCTAGATATTCTCCCTTTGCAACTACTCACTCCTGTTTCACATGAAATTATTGAGAGTGGTCCTTCCCAGAGACGAAAATTTTTAGATTGGGGGTTGTTCCACGTGGAACATCAATATCGTGATTTATTTTCAAGATTTTCAAAAACACTTAAACAAAGAAATGAATTGTTAAAATCAGGTTCAAAAGATTTAGCTACCTGGAACCAACAATTTGTTGAAACAAGTTCTGCATTGAACAGCTATCGTGAAAATTATTTAAATGAAGTTATTGTAGTTTTTGATCAAATTCAAAAAAAGTTGAACAAAGACTACGATTTGAGTTTCACATATTTTCCTGGATGGTCTTCCGAGAATTTATTCAAAGATTTAGATAACAATCTCAATAGAGATAAAAAATATGGCTGGACTACAGTTGGTCCCCATAAAGCGGACATTATTTTTACAGTCAATAATTCCAGACAAAACCTGTTATCCAGGGGTCAGCAAAAATTATTTATATTTGTTTTGCAACTTTCACAGTGTATTCATTTAAGTGAAAAAGTCAGGCAATTAACTCCGGTATTCCTAATTGATGATATTTCTTCAGAACTTGATATCAATAATCAAAAACTTGTCTGCAATCTTTTAAAGGAGTCAGGATTTCAATCCTTCCTAACTAATATTGATAATTCTGAAGTTTTAATTGAAGCAACCGATAGAGTGTTCCACGTGGAACACTGAATGAATAATATACTTAAAAAATAAATGTAAAAACAATAAAGCAGGTATAATAAACAGGTAATTCACTAGGGGAAATTAATGTCTGAATATAATTCATCAGCTATTAAAGTATTGAAAGGTCTTGATGCGGTTAGAAAAAGACCAGGAATGTATATCGGAGACACAGATGATGGAACGGGTCTCCATCACATGGTTTTTGAGGTCGTAGATAATTCGATTGATGAAGCTTTAGCAGGTCATTGTTCAGAAATAAAAGTAACCATTCATGAAGATAATTCGGTTAGTGTTTCAGACAATGGCCGTGGTATTCCGGTTGGAATGCATGAAGAAGAACAAAAATCTGCTGCTGAAGTCATTATGACAGTGCTTCATGCCGGCGGTAAATTTGATGATGATTCCTATAAAGTTTCAGGCGGTTTGCATGGGGTTGGGGTATCGGTCGTGAATGCGCTTTCTGAAAACCTGGAATTAACCATTTACAGGGAAGGAAAAAAACACGAACAAACTTATAAACTCGGTGAACCCCAAACACCACTTAAAGTAGTTGGAGATTCAGATAAAACAGGAACACGCGTCAGATTCCTGCCAAGCAAAGAAATTTTTGCGGATGTTGAGTTTCATTACGATATTCTGATGAAACGACTAAGAGAATTATCATTTCTAAACTCCGGTGTAAGAATTGTTCTTAGAGACTTACGTACTGCAAAAGAAGATGTGTTTGAATACGAAGGCGGAATCAAGGCTTTTGTTGAACATCTGAATAAAAATAAAACACCATTAAATGAAAGTGTCATCCATTTCTCATCTGAAAAAGAAGACGTCATTGTAGAACTGGCAATGCAGTGGAATGAGTCTTACCAGGAAAACATCTTTTGTTTTACCAATAATATTCCACAGAAAGATGGCGGCACCCATCTTGCCGGATTCAGGGCAGGACTGACCAGAACATTAAATAACTATATTGAAGAAGCGGGATTAGCAAAAAAACAAAAAGTGAATACAACTGGGGATGATGCCAGGGAAGGGTTAACAGCAGTCCTTTCTGTAAAGGTCCCAGATCCAAAATTCTCATCGCAAACCAAGGATAAGCTTGTTTCGTCTGAAGTGAAAAGTATTGTTGAAAGCCTGGTAAATGAAAAGTTCAACGATTTCTTAATGGAGTCGCCATCAGAAGGCAAAACCATTGCAGGTAAAATGGTTGAAGCTGCCAGAGCCAGGGAGGCTGCCAGAAAAGCAAGGGAAATGACAAGAAGAAAAGGTGTACTTGATATTGCCGGATTGCCCGGAAAATTAGCAGACTGTCAGGAAAAAGACCCATCTCAATCCGAACTCTACCTGGTGGAGGGTGATTCCGCCGGAGGTTCAGCGAAACAGGGCAGGGATAGAAGAACCCAGGCCATCCTTCCATTAAAAGGTAAAATTCTTAATGTTGAAAAAGCCAGGTTCGATAAAATGTTATCCTCAGCTGAAGTTGGTACATTGATAACAGCATTAGGTTGTGGAATTGGCAGGGAAGAATTTAATCCGGAAAAATTACGCTATCATCGAATCATTATCATGACAGATGCCGATGTTGATGGTGCTCATATTCGAACTTTATTACTGACCTTTTTCTATCGTCAAATGGCGGAGCTCATTGAAAAGGGTTATGTCTACATCGCTCAACCACCTTTATATAAAGTTAAGAAAGGTAAACAGGAAACTTATCTTAAAGATGACATCGAGTTAAACCAGTATCTGTTAAACACAGCGTTGGAAAATGCCGAATTACATATTTCAGATTCTGCACCTGCGATTAAAGGAAATGGTCTGTACGATCTGGCAGTTGAATATATTACCACTCAGGAAATCACGAACCGCCTGGCTAAGCGTTATGACCAGAAATTCATGGAAACAATAATGTTTATGGATAAAGTTAGTAATGACTTACTTACTGAAGAAGAGCTGTCTGAATGGTTAAAAGAACTGGAAAGTCGACTTAATGCTGATATGGGACCATCTGATCGATTTGCACTGAGTATCATCGATTCCAGTGGTGAATCCAATGAACTGTCGGATAAATCAATTATTATTGATCGTAAAGTTCATGGTATATCCAATGAAAAATCGCTTCCCGTTTCTTTCTTCGATAGTTCAGATTACAAGAAGATTATTACAATGGGTGAAAAACTCACTGGATTGCTGGAAAAGGATGCATATGTCATCAAAGGCGAAAAGAAGAAGGAAATCCAGGATTTCAAATCAGCCTTGAACTGGTTAATGGAAGAGGCTAAACGTGGTCAGCATATTCAGCGTTACAAAGGCCTTGGTGAAATGAATCCAGAGCAACTCTGGGAAACAACGATGAATCCTGATTCAAGAAGATTGCTTCAGGTACGAATAGAAGATGTCATTGGTGCAGACGAGATATTTACAACGTTGATGGGGGATGAAGTTGAACCCAGACGTGAGTTCATCGAGAAGAATGCTTTAACAGTTGAGAATCTCGATATTTAAAATGTTTAAGGGTTGAAGGGAAGTTCAAGCATTTTAGCTTCAACCCAATCTTCAACATTTTGCATAATTTCTACAGATCGTTTACCGCTGGTGCTTATCGGTTCACCGATGACAACCTGAATTTTTCCAGGCAACTTATTGAGACCACGGCGCCTCCAGAAAACACCAGCATTATGGGCAACAGGAATAACCGGAACTTTGGCTTTTTCAGCAAGAAGACCTCCGCCTATGCCGTACCTTTTATGTTCACCGGGAGCAACACGAGTACCTTCTGGAAAGATCATGATGTTACGGTTCAAGGCGAGTTTTTCCAAACCCTGATCAATTACTTGCCTGGCAGCTTTTTTTCCAGCCTTACGATTTATTGCAATGGGAGAAACAACGGCAAGGGCCCAGCCAAAAACCGGAACAAACATCAGTTCCTTTTTTAATACCCAGGCCTGGTTTGAAGGGAAGATTGTTCTAAAAGCAATGGTTTCCCAGGCAGACTGGTGTTTGGACATAATAATACAGGCGCTGTCAGGGATATTTTCAATACCGCTTACTTCGTAATTCAGACCACAGATTATTTTCAATAAAAATAAATTCGTATCAGCCCACAAAGTGGCAATTTTTGAATTTACATTGAAGGGAAGAACCCAACCAAAAACAGCCATAATCAAACCGAAGAAAAAGGTCGAAATAACCATCAGCAGAAAGAAAAGAGATGAACGTAAAGTGAGCATCATTCGGTCAGGTTTCCATTTATAATAGCTTGGCTGGCTTCGGCAAGGTTATCGAAAACAGGAACAGGGTGGTCAGTTATATTCTGCTCGGTAATTTTGCCTTTCCCGGTTCTAACCAGTAACGGCCTGGCATTGGCATTTTTTGCAGCTTCAATGTCAGATAAGCTATCACCGATAAAAAATACCTTATCCAGGGATACTGAGAAACGATCGGCAATTTCATAAAGTAATCCGGGTTCCGGTTTACGGCATTCACATTGATCCGAAGGTACATGCGGACAGAAAAAAACGCCATCAATATGACCACCGGCCAGCTGAACTAGTTCATGCATCTTTTCATGCATTGCATTTAACGTTGAGATTGTAAAATAACCCCGGGTGATACCAGACTGGTTGCTGGCAACGACAATGTTATAACCAGCCTGGTTCAGGCGGGCAATTGCTTCGATGCTGCCATCAATTGGAATCCATTCTTCAACTGACTTGATGTAATCATCGGAATCCTCATTAATAACACCATCCCTGTCGAGTATGACAAGTTTCATTCCATGTCTCTAAATTCTGAAACACGGATCTTGCCGTTAACCATTCGGGACTCTCTTTGCATTAGCTTGTCCATTTTTTTCCAGAATGCTTCATTCAGATCAAACTCAGCAGCAATACCAGTCCCCATTATTAAAATAAGTAAATCAGCGACTTCCTCTGATAGTAAGTCCTTACTTTTACCCTTGGTGACGCAGGAGGAGATTTCCCCCAGTTCTTCAGCCATCAGTGCCACACGATAATTCAGCTCTTCACCACCGTTCTGACGAAAATTGTGTTTATCATGAAATGCCTGAACAGCGTTAAGCATCGAAGACCAGTCATTTTGATCTGTCATTGTTAACTATCCTGTAAAACTGAGATATCAGCTACTTTATAGAATAGATGATGAACCTGCTGAAGTAATGAAAGTCGATTCAACCTGACTGCACTGTCTTCAGCCATGACCATGACGTGATCGAAAAAGTCATCAATTGGTTGTTTCAGTTCAACCAGGCTCAGTAGGATTTGCTGGTAGTTTTTATTAAGTAAAAGCGGCTCAATTTGATTTTCTTTCTGGGTAATGATTTCAAACAACGACGTTTCCTGTTCCAATTCAAATAAACCGTTATCTGGTTTAACTGGAACCTGTTCATCAGTTTTCTTGAGAATATTCTGAATCCTTTTATTGGCAGCCGCGAGGTTTTCAGCTTCTGCAAGTTGACTGAATGCATCAACCGCAGCAATACGGTTTTCAAAATCAACGACATTGCTTGGGTTAACAGTGGCTACAGCATTGATAAGCTTGGTACTGATACCATCTTCAGAAAAAATGCCTTTAAGGCGCTCAAGTATGTAAGTGTTTACTTCAGAGCTGGTAGCGTTTTCTGTCAAACTATTACCATGTAATGAAATTGACTCACCGATTAGATCATGAAGATTTAAAGATAGTGAGTACTCACGTAATATTCTGAGTAAACCAAGTGAGGCACGACGCAAGGCAAAAGGATCTTTGGTGCCACTGGGTTTTAAACCAATACCAAAAATACCTGTTACTGTATCAAGCCGGTCTGCCAGTGCCAGGGCGATACCCGTTTGGCTTCGGGGTAACTGGTCACCGGAAAAACGTGGCATATAGATCTCATCCATTGCCTGGGCAACTTCTGAATTTTCACCATCCCTTTGAGCCTGGTAACGACCCATAATTCCCTGCATGTCGGCGAATTCATAAACCATTTCAGTCACCAGGTCACAACGGGACAGAAGCCCGGCACGCTCAGCAAGATCCGGGTTTCCGCCGATCAGGTTGGAAATATGGGAAGCCAGTTTTGAAACACGAAGCGATTTATCATAAATACTGCCCAACTGTTTTTGGAAAACGATGGCTTTTAAATGCTCCAGTCGAGCTTCAAGTGTCTGTTTGGCATCCTGCTCCCAGAAAAACTTCGCATCTGCGAGTCTTGGCCTGATCACACGTTCATTGCCTTTTTGAATGGTTTCAGGGTTGGAACTATCAATGTTGGCAATGGTAATAAAGTGATTCAGGAGTTTTTTGTTGTTGTCAAAAACCGGAAAATATTTCTGGTTCTTTTTCATTGTCAGGATCAAGGCTTCATGTGGAACTTTGAGATACTCCGGATCGAAATCACCGATGATAGCCACGGGCCACTCAACCAGCGCTGTGACCTCGTCAAGTAAAACAGCATCTACCGGCACATGGCCGTTAATTTTTTCAGCAGCATCGAGCAGTTGTTTTTCTATCAGGTTTTTACGTTGTTCAAAATCAGCAATCACTTTTCCAATAGCTGAAAGTTTGTCTTCATATTCAGCAGCAGAATTAATCGTGATTGATTGAGGGTGATGAAAGCGATGGCCGTAGCTTATGTTACTGCTCTGAGTGTCAAGGATTGAGCAATTAACTACCTGATCGCCAAGCAGAAAAAGTACCCAATGCACAGGTCTTACAAACATGGCATTGGAATTACCCCAACGCATACGCTTTGGAATAGGTAAATTATCCAAAGCGGCCTGAATAATACCGGGCAGCAACTCAGCCGCACTTTTACCTTTTTCAGTCAGCTGATAGCTTAACCATTCACCTTTATCGGTTTTCTGTCGACTCAGATCGGCAATATCAACACCACAGGACCTGGCAAAACCCTCTGCTGCCTTGGTTGGATTGCCATCTTTATCGAAAGCTGCCTGAACCGCAGGACCACGCTTATCGATTTTGTTATCCGGCTGTTGCAGCGCGCACTCTGAAACCATAATTGCCAGACGTCGCGGTGAAGCGAAGCTCTTATACGATGAAAAGCCTAACCCGGCCTGTTGAAGACGCTCGACAACATCCTTTTCAAAAGCACTTTTTAAAGATTTCAGTGCGACAGGTGGTAACTCCTCGGTACCCAGTTCAAAAATCAGATCAGCACTGTTAGACATTGTTATTCTCCTGTGCTGCATTATTAAGCATTGGAAAACCCAGTGCCTCGCGAGAATCATAATATGCCTGGGCGACCTGCCGGGATAAGGTTCTCAAACGCAGGATATAACGTTGTCTTTCCGTAACAGAGATTGCGTGACGCGCGTCCAGCAGGTTGAAAGCATGCGAGGCTTTTAACACCTGTTCATAAGCTGGCAAAGCGAGTTTATTTTCAATAAGTGAATTACTCTGGGTTTCGCAGTGATCGAAAAACCCGAACAGAAAATCGACATCAGCATGTTCAAAGTTGTAGGCAGACTGTTCCACCTCGTTTTGATGAAATACATCACCATAGGTGACAGTACCCTGATCACCTGTTGTCCAGATAAGATCGTAAACACTTTTGACACCCTGCAGGTACATGGCGATTCTTTCAAGTCCATAGGTAATTTCACCGGTCACAGGTCTGCACTCGAGGCCGCCGACCTGTTGAAAATAGGTAAACTGGGTGACTTCCATACCATTTAACCAGACTTCCCAGCCCAGGCCCCAGGCGCCCAGGGACGGAGATTCCCAGTTGTCTTCAACGAAACGAATATCATGTTCAAGAGGATCAAAACCCAACTCTTTCAGTGAATCAAGATAAAGCTCCTGGATATTGTCCGGGGAAGGCTTTAAGGCAACCTGGAACTGGTAATAGTGTTGCAGCCGGTTTGGGTTTTCTCCATACCGGCCATCGGTTGGGCGGCGTGAAGGTTGAACGTAAGCGGTATTCCATGGTTCAGGACCAATCGCGCGTAAAAATGTCGCCGTGTGAAAAGTACCGGCGCCCATTTCCATGTCGTAAGGTTGTAAAATCACGCAGCCTTGCCTGGCCCAGAACTCCTGTAATGTCAGGATAAGTCCCTGAAATGTCGAAATATCGTTAGTTTGAGTCAAAAGAGTGACCTCTTAAAAAAATTTTGCCAAGTATATCGTGTGACGAAGTTTTATCCAAAGCGAGAGGACCCTCACACCAATAGCTCAAAGCACTGCGCAACAGGAAGAAATACAGGCAGGTTTCTATTGCTATCCGGGAAATGCCAACCACACTGGCAATACTGAAGTGCTAAAGGAGGTCGTTATGTTAAAGCAATCCATTAACGCATTTCCATTTACATTATTTCTGATGTTGGTTTGTTTGGTCATGCCGGATACATCACAGGGCATTTTTTCAGAAAATCAAAGGATGATCGAAGCCAGTCCGCAACTTAAGGAAAAACTGTTAAGGCAGGAGCTGATAAAGGAGATATGTGGAAAAGATAAAAATTGCCGGATGTTTGGCCCAGACCTGAAACTTGATCAGGAGAATGTCGTTGGGCTGGTAACATTTCTGGCAGAATTGGATAGGCAACGCTGAACTGCTCAATCCAAAACTCAGCATTATTCAGATTGAATTTTGTGATTCAACCAGTTTATCCAGTTGTGACTGGGTATCTTCAGAAATATCAATGATGTGGAAACCTGCCCAGAAAGTATTGGATGAGCTGGCATCCGAGTTCCACAGGCACATCGCACCCAGGCTGAATTCCTCCTGGGTGTCAGAGGTTAGCAGCCTGAGTTGTAAAATCGAATCAACATCGATTTTACGATCGGCAACCAGCATGAAACCTGTGGTTGAAATGTTGGCTACTGTTCCGATCTCTTCACCTAACATTCTGTCGAATACATGAATCTGGCCGGATGGCGTATCAATTCTATCGGATATTCTTCTTTCTTCACTCAATGTATTAATACCTGTTTAATTAATTCATGGCTTTTTCGAGCAGATTTCGAATAGCTTTAAATGATCGGTCAAAAAATGGCTCGGTGGAATGTTCAATGATTCTGGCTTGCCCTGATACCATGTCTTCTGCCAGTTGCCTGAGGCTTTTTACACCGGCTTTGACACCTTTTTGGTTAACAAAAAGAAAATTTGCCGTTACCGGGTTAAACCATGACATTTTTACCCTGTTTGTATCACCGTTTTCCTCAACAAGGTCGAACCAGGTACCTGAAGGTATTGATTTGAGTTTTTCAATTTTTGCTGCGACTTTTTCATCATCGACAGGCTCTTCTTCCTGGTCAAACTCATCGGCATCAACAGCGTAAGCAGAACCTCGTTTTTCAGAATCATTTAATGCATCAAGAAAGCGGTCGATTTCAGCCTGATAGTGAGGAATCAGGCTTCCAACAACTTCCTGCATTTCGGAAGATAGAGCAGCTATATCCAAAGCGGAGGGTGCAGTGAAGTCAGCATCCTCCGAAGATAGGGAGTAATCGATAATTTTTTGGCAAAGCGTCAGTGCCTGGTGCCAGGAGTCAGATTCATAGTTAAAATCCGAGCGCAGCAGAACAAGTGTTAAATAATCCAGCCATGGGCCATTTAAAAAGTCATTGGCATCTGCGATGAGAACCCTGCCGGCCATTTTTTTATGGGTACTTTTAATCGCAATATCCTTGGCCTGGTTGAGCTTGGCCCTGCCTTTTTCAACTTCAACCGTACGGTCTTCAGAAATTTTCTGCTGGCCGGACATATGTGCATTGGCTTCAGTCAGGTTGGCAGAAAGCTTGTTGAAAACCTTTTCATCATATTTGGGGTTTTCAAGAATCGTGTTTACGGTCAGTTGGATTTGAGGATAGATACCTTTTGTCAGGTCAGAGGTATCCACCCAGTCACGGCCTGTCGCGATCATTAATTCAAACAGGCGCCGGGCAGGGTGCTCATGGTCAGTCAGGAAAGAAGGATCAGCTACGGCTATTTTTAAATAGGGTGTATGCAGATGACTCAACAGTGTTTTAATTTCGTTGCAGAGTCCTTTGTCATTCAGCATGATCTCGAAAACCATGCCGACAATATCAATAACATCTTCATCTTCAGCAGGTATGCGTTCCTGGCCAACCAGCTTTTTGATTAATTCCCGTTGTTTTTTCAGAGTATCGTTAATGTTGACGATTAACTGGGCATCAACCTGAACACGCTTGACAGCCGCATCCCTTAAACCAACATCGGGAATCGGCGCCTGGTCAATAACCGTATGATCAGCAATCGCGGTAACGACTTCCTGTGAAGATGCCGGTTGCAAAGGGGCACTGCCAGTTCTGTCAGAGCCAGTTCCGTCAGATTGATCTGTACTTCTGCGACGCTGTTGGTGGGCAGCCATTTTAGCGGCACGCTGATGGGCGAGAATGTCCTTGATACGGTCAAAAGATTCAGTGGCAATCTGTGTAGGCGTAGCTTCAACCTTGTGAGTTATTTCTCCGGGTTTCTCTTTAACCTCTTCTTTTTTAGGGGCAGTATGCTTTGATTTCTGTTTTTTAAACTGGGGTTTTAAGTCAGGTAAAATTCCGGCTTTAATCAATCGGTTGTTCAGGTCCTCATAATTCTTTATCGCTTTACTGATGACATAGCGGTCAAAAAGCGTGTAAAGAACAAGACGAACTTCCTTTTCGATAAAGATAACTTCCACGCAACGCTCAAAAATATCTGAAAGCATTCGGGGCCCGGCGGGAATCTGGTCAAATTTGAGAGGCTTACCGCGGTTTAATACACCAAGTCTCTGCGTCAGTTCGTAAAGAGTTGCATAGTTTTTCTTTTCCGCCTGGTTGGCAATCGTTTGAAGTGCCAGGTTGCGTTCAAAAGAGTCTTTATCAATAAGGCTGAGGGCATCATCAAGAGAGGTTCTTTGTTTATTGGCATCGCTGAAAATCAGCAGGTTTTTATCAAGGCCATCATTGAAGATGTTAATGACATTATCCTGCTTGAGCCACAGTTCGCGCATTGCCTCAAAAAAGTGAGTTTGAACCTGGGTATTTTGTGCATTATCAGCAAATTCAAGTAAAACCTGGTCAGCCGACTTGAACATTTCGCGCAGGCAGTTGACAAGAAAACCAATCGTTTCATTTTTCCAGGGAATGAGCACGGTTTGATAATTTTGCTCAATCGCAGAATCCGATGAAATGTAGTTTGGCATTGAAACGATCCGTTGTTGATTGTTAAGAAAATTTCTAACGGTTTATTATTGTCAATAAAGATATAATTAATAAATCAAGCTGTAAAATTATAGTTGAATATAAGTTACTGGTAATTAATGAATAATCTAGCTCAAAGAAAAGCCGTTGCCTTGATTTCCGGTGGACTGGATTCTCTGCTGGCAGTCAAACTGGTTCAGGAACAGGGCATTTATGTCGAGGGGATAAATTTCTATACCGGTTTTTGCGTCGAGGGTCATACTCATGCGATACGTAAAAAAGATCAGTCAAAACCCAAGCGGAACAATGCATTGTGGTCAGCCGAGCAACTCGGCATAAAACTGCACATCATCGATATCATAGAAGAATACAAGGATATTGTTTTCAATCCTAAATACGGTTACGGCGCTAACCTGAATCCGTGCCTGGACTGCAAGGTCTTCATGGTAAAAAAAGCCAGGGAATGGATGGAAGAAAATGGCTTTGATTTCATAATCACCGGTGAAGTGGTTGGACAAAGACCAAAGTCTCAACGTAAGGAAACCATGCCGATTATTCAAAAAGACTCGGGAATTGATGATCGGCTGCTAAGGCCCTTATGTGCGAAAAACCTGCCGGAAACCATGCCGGAAAGAGAAGGCTGGGTTGACAGGGAAAAGCTGATGGGTTTTTCAGGAAGAAACAGAAAACCGCAGATTGCACTGGCCAAACAATTTGGTTTTGAGGATTTTGCCCAGCCTGCCGGTGGCTGTTGTTTTCTGACTGACGAAAATTACTCCGTCAAACTCAGTGATCTCTGGAAATCCCGGGGCGAAAAAACTTACGAGCTTGATGACATTATGTTATTAAAAGTCGGCAGACATATTCGTCCGGAAAATAATTACAAAGTGATTATTGCCAGGGAGGAAGGTGAAACCAAGTACCTGCAGGGTTACAAAAAACAGTATGATAGTTTAAGAATGACATCCCACACAGGTCCCATGGCATTGCTCGATGGAACCCCGGATGACGCCCAGGTAAACCTGGCCGCTGCCATCGTTGCACGTTACAGCAAGGGCCGCGATGAGCCAGTTGTGACGCTTGTTTATCAGAAAAAAACTGGTGAGCAGCAGGAATTAACCGTCAAACCGGCCAGCCCGGAACATGTTTTGCCCGAGTGGATGTTATAAAAGAATGGATGTAATAAATGATTGAACTTGATTGCCGCAGACTGTTATGTCCGATGCCGGTTATCAAGGTTCAGGACAAGGTAAATGAATTAAGCCAGGGTCAAGAATTGCTGGCTGTTTGCACTGACCCGGGCGTTCAAAATGATATTCCAGCCTGGTGTCGAATAAACGGCCATCAAGTCCTGTCAATAGAAAATGATGAAGATGAATATAGGGTCTTGATTAAAGTGGGACAAAATGACTGAGCATAACCATCATCATTTCGAGGGCTTCGAAAGAAACGCCCAGACACGCAAAGTGGCAATTGTTGGTGCTGTTACCAACCTGGTGTTATCCGCGGTAAAAATAATTTTTGGTTACATTGGTCATTCACATGCCTTGATTGTTGACGGCATCCACTCTCTTTCTGACCTGCTTTCCGATGCGTTGGTCGTTTTTGCTTCTCACCATGCCAACCAGGAACCGGATGCTGAGCATCCATATGGTCACGGTCGTTTTGAAACTGCAGCAACGCTGGCCCTCGGTATCCTGCTAATGCTGGTCGCTGTTGGTATTGGCTGGGATACTGTGGAACGTCTGTTTGATGAAGAAAAAATGCAGGTTCCGGGGCAACTGGCTTTGTATGCAGCGGCTTTTTCAATTTTGGCGAATGAGGCTTTATATTGGTATACGCTGATTGTTGCCCGTAAAGTTCGATCGAAAATGCTCGAGGCCAATGCCTGGCATCACCGCTCAGATGCGGTATCTTCAATAGTTGTTTTTGCCGGTATTGGTGGCTCGATTCTGGGTATTTCCAACCTTGATACCATTGCGGCAGTAATAGTTTGCGTAATGATCGCCAAAATTGGCTGGACACTTGGATGGCAGGCTCTCGAAGAACTGGTAGACAAGTCACTCGATGAGGAGGAGGTACGAAGGGTATCGGGTGTTATTGATGCCGTCGATGGTGTGCGTTCATTGCATATGTTGAGAACCAGGAAAACCGGCCATATGTCTGCAGCTGATGTGCATGTCCTGGTTGATCCCAAACTGACAGTGTCGGAAGGCCATATGGTGGCGGTCAAGGTTGAGGAAGAGCTGAAAAACAACATAGATCACCTGTCCGACGTCACCGTTCATATTGATCCGGAAAATGATGAAGATGTACCGCCCTGTGATGGACTGCCGTTACGTAATGAAGTTATAGATCATCTCCAAAAAGTTTGGGGTGGTGTTGATTGTGTCAACGAAAAGGCTGAAATAGCCCTGCATTATTTATCCGGTCAAATCGATGTTGATTTATTGCTGCCACTGGAATGTTTCAGTTCAGCCTCAGCTTCAGCCGAGTTAAAAAAGCGACTGGAAGAAAAAGTATCTGGTGATGAGCGATTTAATAAAATTGAGCTGTTATACAAAGCCCCCTAGTTTTAAGGCTTGATTGCAGTCAACAAACTGAAGTTATTCATCAATAATATAGCGTTTATTTCAATTGGATTTTTATCGATAGTGTCTGTAATAAGTCTATACTTTGACTTAAATCCCACCATCCCAACTCAATATGCTGAAATTTCAACAACCCCCCAAAGAATACAGCCAGGTTTATCTTGAAGACACAGATAAGCCATTGCCAGAAGTACTTAATCCGAATACCCGCTATATCTTTTTAAGCACCATAGCCAAGGGCGGTAAAGCCCTGATCAAAAGCTGCAGGGATATGCACCTGAATCGGATAGTTGCCTATAAAACTTTACGTTCAGAATTCGTCGATGATGAAATCGAAACTACACGCCTTCTGCGTGAAGCGCGTATTTCAGCGATGTTACAGCATCCCAACACGGTACCGGTTTATGAAATCGGTCGTGATCAACGCGGACATTATTACTTCACGATGAAACTGGTGCATGGTTACACGTTGCGGGAAATTTTTGACTACCGTGAACGGTATGATCTCTCCCAACTTATTGATGTCATTATCCAGGTTGTTCATGCACTGGCTTATGCACATGAACATGGCGTGGCGCACCGTGACATTAAACCCGAAAATATTCTGGTCGGGCCTTACAGTGAGGTATTGGTTCTTGACTGGGGGCTTGCCAAGGTATGGAAAAAAGACGGCAGTTCAATGGAGCTCGACACCAGTGAAGTTAAGTCGGTTGAAAATTCAGATAAATCAATAACTGGCCACGGCAAGTTACAGGGCACCCTCTGTTATATGTCGCCTGAACAGATCCGCCGTGATACTGATATCAGCGTCAGTACAGATATATACAGCCTGGGATCGGTTTTGTATGAGTTGTTAACAGGTCAGCCACCTTTTAACAGTGACAAAACCTATGAAATTCTTGATATGGTGGAAAATCAGCAGCCTGAAAAACCCTCACAAGTCAGTAAATACCCGGTTCCAACCGTGTTGGAAAATTTATGCCTGAAATGTTTGAACAAAAATGCTGAAGAAAGACCTGCGTCGATGAATGAAATCCTGCGCATCCTTAAACAGGATTGGGAAAATGAACTTTTAACGGGTAAGCGTTAAATATTTTGTTGAGTATTTTTCAGGCATAAAAAAACCGGGATGGTTACAACCCATCCCGGTTTCATTTTGCTCAAATAACTAAATTAGGCTAAAGCTTCTTTAGTTATTTTAACGTTTATAGCCGCTACCTTGTAAGGATCGGCGTTGGATGCAGGACGACGATCTTCGAGACGTCCTTTCCAACCATCCTCAACGGTGCCAACTGGAATACGGATAGACGCGCCACGGTCGGATACACCATAACTGAACTGGTCAATAGACTGGGTTTCATGTTTTCCTGTCAGACGTTGTTCATTGTGTGCACCATAGACGGCGATACATGCGCCAACATTTTTACCGAACTCTTCGCAGATCTTGGTAAAGACACTTTCGTCACCTGCTTCACGCATTACCCCATTGGAGAAATTGGAATGCATACCAGAACCGTTCCAGTCAGTATCACCAAGTGGTTTTGGATGCCAGTCAACAGCAAGGTCATATTTTTCAGCAGTACGTTCCAGCAGGTAACGGGCTAACCAGATTTCATCGCCGGCGCGCTTGGCACTCTTGGCAAAAATCTGGAATTCCCATTGGCCTGCTGCCACTTCAGCATTAATACCTTCAACGTTCAGGCCAGCTTCAAGACACAAATCAAAATGTTCTTCGATCAGGTCACGACAATAGGCATTACGTGCACCGACTGAGCAGTAGTAAGGGCCTTGTGGCGGAGGGTAGCCACCAGGTGGAAACCCAGGTGGCAGATTGGTGACAGGATCCCAGAGGAAATATTCCTGCTCAAAACCAAACCAGAAATCATCATCATCATCCTCGATGGTAGCTCGACCGTTGGATACGTGTGGCGTACCGTCAGCATTCAGAACTTCAGTCATAACCAGATAGGAGTTTTTGCGACCTGGATCAGGAATAATTGCGACAGGTTTTAAAAGACAATCAGAGGCATTGCCTTCAGCCTGTTCAGTGGAACTGCCATCAAACGACCACATTGGGCATTCTTCAAGCGTGCCACCGAAGTCAGAGCGAACCATTGTTTTGCTACGCAGGCTTTGAGTCGGCTGGTAGCAGTCCAGCCAAATATATTCCAACTTAGTTTT